>DXLQ01000002.1:0-17402 GCA_019414685.1 Collinsella sp.
ATTATGCTCATCTCGGATGAGCCGTACCGCGAGATCGTGTACGGTGCCGAGGTGCCTTGGGTGCCCTCGATCTACGAGCACACCATCGTGTGCTACTCGTATTCCAAGTCGCTGTCGCTGCCGGGTGAGCGCGTGGGATGGATCCTTGTTCCCAATACGAATCCTCAGGCAGATCGTCTAATGCCCGCCGTTGCCGGTGCCGCCCGTACGCTGGGCTTCGTGTGCGCGCCGGCGCTCTTTCAGCGCGTAATTATCGACTGCATCGATGAGCCGAGTGACGTTGAGGCCTATGCTCGCAACCGCACGGCGCTTACCGACGCACTGGCGGAGTATGGCTACACCTATGTTGAGCCGGATGGCGCGTTCTACCTATGGGTGAAAGCGTTGGAACCCGATGCGAATGCGTTTTGCGAGCACGCAAAGAAGTATGAGTTGCTTGCGGTCCCCTCGGACAGCTTTGGTATGCCGGGCTGGTTCCGCCTGGGCTACTGCGTGAGTTACGAGACGATTATCAATTCGCTACCCGCTTGGAAACAGTTGGCGGACGAGTATCGTTAAAAGTAAAGCGCTCTGCCTACAATGTTTTACGTGAAACGGGGTTTGGTGTTAAGCCGGACCCCGTTGTCATGGACGTTGTGTCTTTGGGATGGAGTGGTTTTACGACTATCGAAGGCTATGCGTACAATGAATATAAGCGACGGCCGTGCCAGATAAGGAGACCTGATGCCCTACCTGCTTTCTTGTGACATTCATACCCATACGATGTTCTCTGCGCATGCATATTCGACCATTGAGGAGAATGTGTACTGGGCGGCAGAGCGTGGTCTGCAGGTGCTCGGATCTGCCGACCATCTGAGCTCTATGGTTACGGCTTGCCCCAATGACCTGCGCAGTTACCAATTCTTTATCAACCAGGATATCTGGCCGCGCATTTGGAGCGGCGTGTTGGTGCTGCGTGGTGCCGAGGCCGATATCGTTTCGCTGGACGGAAGCCTGTTTGGCGAGGACACTCCTGTCACGTTCGATATCGCCGGCGATTCGTACGGCCGTCAGCATTCACTGTTCGATTTGGTTACGCGTAATTTGGATTATTTGGTTGCAAGCGTGCATAATCCGCAGATTGCTGAGGGCGCGACGCTGGCCCAGACGACCGGGATGTATATCAATGCCCTGGAGCACCCCAAGGTGTTCATGCTGGGCCACACGGGGCGTTCGGGCGTGCCGTTCGATATCGACGAGGTGCTGTTGGCAGCTAAGGCCAAGCACAAGATTATCGAGATCAACAACCATAGTCTTGAACGCGGTGTCGACACTGAGCATTGGGCTGTATGCCGCAAGATCGCCGAGCGCTGCGCCGAACTGGGCGTGGGCATTGGCGTGTCGACCGATGCCCACATTGGCATGGCCATTGGCAAGCTCGATCACGCGCGCAAGATGCTCGACGAGATTCACTTCCCGCTGGATTTGATCGTGACGCGCGACCGCGAGACGCTGCTGTGCGAGATGGCG
The DNA here is from genome assembly GCA_019414685.1 of Collinsella sp. Classification (GTDB taxonomy): domain Bacteria; phylum Actinomycetota; class Coriobacteriia; order Coriobacteriales; family Coriobacteriaceae; genus Collinsella. The sequence continues at coordinate 1,510 of DXLQ01000002.1, forward strand.
GCAGCCGGCGTGTGCAATCTGCGCAATGGGATGTAGCGGAGTTTATAAACCAAGCGAAGGGGGCGGCCCAGACGGGTCGCCCCCTTTCTTGTCCCAAAAATCTACTGAGGTTGGTTAGCGGCGTTCGAGGACCGCTACGGTTTCGGTGTGGTCGGTGTGAGGGAACATGTCGACGGGCGTGATCTTGAGCAGGCGATAGCCTCCGTCGAGGAGCTGATGCAGGTCGCGCTCTTGAGTTACGGGGTTGCAGCTGATATAGGTGATGCGGCGCGGCTTAAGCGCGCAGGCAGCTTCGAGGAACTCGGGCGTGGAGCCGGCGCGCGGCGGATCGATGGAAAGGACATCGACTCGCTCGTTGTTGTCGGCGGCATCTAGGATGTAGTCGGTGGCATCGTCGGCCATAAACCAAGCGCTGCGGGTGAGGCCGTTGAGCTCGGCATTACGACGTGCGTCGGCAATGCCGGCGTGGTTACGCTCCACGCCAAGCAGCATAATGCCGACGCCCTTGTCCTGGGCGGCTTTGGCTGCGCACAGGCCGATAGTTCCGCTACCGCAATAGGCATCCATGAGTACGTCGCCCTGCTGCAGGTCCATGCCGTCAATCGCGAGCTGATAGAGCAGCTCGGTCTGCTGCGGGTTGGTCTGGTAGAACGCGGTGGGGGAGATATCGAATTCGCAGCCGAGCAGCTGGTCGCGCATGCACTCGGCGCCATATACAATGCGGGTTTCCTCGCCGAGGATGGCGTTGCCGGGACGTCCGTTGATGTTTTGGGCGACGGTGACGATGTGCGGATTGAGTGCGGCGACAGCCTCAAAGAACTCCTGCGCATGCGGCAAGTCGCGCTGAGCGGTCACGAGCGTGACCATGACCTGGTCGGTACGCCAACCGCAGCGGACGACGGCATAGCGAAGCAAGCCAAGATGCTTGTCCTCATTAAAGGCGGGAATATGCAGCCGCTCAGCTTCGCGTGCGATGCCGTTGAGAATCTGACGGGCGCCCGGTGCCTCGACGGGGCATTCGGGTACGGCAACGATCTTGTGCGTGCCGCGCTCAAAGAAACCGCAACGGACGGCGCCCTCCTTACCGGGAGCAAAGGGAGTGGCAGCCTTATGACGAAAGCCACGCGGCGCAGGATATTTGCCCGGGTCGCCCAGGGTGACACCCATGCCACGAATAGGATCTACAGCAATGCCCTCACGCTCACAAAGCGAAGCAAAAAGCTCCTCCATAGCAGCCTGCTTGGCGGCGAGCTGCTTCTTATAAGGACGATTGAGCGCCGTACATCCACCGCAAGCTTTCATGATGGAACAAGGAGACTTGGGATCAACGGCCTTGCGCGCAGACGAAACCTGATCTTTATGCGAGCGCTTGGAGCGAGTCTGAGATGCCTTGACCTCGCTCCGACGAGAGTCAGAACGCTTGGTCTTAGCCCTGTTCTTGGTCGATTTGCTTTTTGCAGCTTTAGAAGACTTGGATTTCGTAGAAGATTTCTCCTCCTTCGACCCCTCAGCCGCCTCGATCAAAGCACGACGAGCCTTACGCTCCGCACGAGATTCTGCCATCAATAACTCCACTAATTCATGAATTAAAGCTGCAAGTATTGTACCGTGCCAAGCCAGCAGACGATATACAAGCGGTTTAATCGTGTCGGTGATAAGCCCAACGACGGTTGCCCGCCGCGTGAGGGGTGTGGGGGTTAAGTTTATCGCGAGTTCCGCACGAACAGGAGGCCACTTAATGTGGCCTCCGTCGTGAGCAGGACTGTAGAGCAGGAAACTTAACCCCCACACCCCTCACGCGGCGGGCAAACTCGCCTTGTGCTCTATCACGCTAAAGTGTATGATGCTGAACGTTACACGACTCACTTTACTTAACTAAAGTGCCATCAAGGGGGGATACCATGAACACCGATATGTCTCGTCGTCAGTTTGTTGGTCTAGCCGGCTCGCTCGCTACGGTGCTTGGCCTTGGTCTTGTCGGTTGCGGCGGTGGTGCCGGCAAGGGCTCCGCTGCTGGCTCTGCCGCGGCCAAGGATGTGAAGGGCGCTGCGGAGTCCAAGAAGCTCGTGGTGGGCTTTGATAAGTCCTATCCTCCGTACGGCTTTGTGGGCGACGATGGCGAGTACACCGGCTTTGATCTCGATCTGGCCAAGGCTGTTGCCGATAAGCAGGGCTGGGAGGTCAAATACGAGGCCATCGACTGGGATGCCAAGGATACGCTGCTTAACTCGGGCGCCATCAACTGCATCTGGAATGGCTTTACCATGGAGGGCCGTGAGGACGACTACACGTTCTCCGAGCCGTACATGCTCAACGAGCAGGTGCTGGTGGTAAAGAAGGATGCAGGCATCAAGAGCTGGGACGATCTTGCCGGCAAGACCGTGATTACCCAGACCGATTCCGCTGCGCAGGATGTGCTTGAGGGTGACCAGAAGGATCTGGCGGCGACGTTTGCCACGCTCGACACCATCGGTGAGTACAACACGGCGTTTATGCAGCTCGAGAGCGGCGCGGTCGATGCCGTGGCTTGCGACCTTTCGATTGCCCAGTATCAGCTTGCCGCCAAGCCCGATGCTTATACGCAGCTTGATGAGCCGCTGTCCAGCGAGCACTACGCCGTCGGCTTTAAGAAGGGCGACACCAAGTCGGCCGACGCCGTGACCGAGTCGCTCAAGGCACTCTACGATTACGGTACGGTTAAGGATCTCTGCGACAAGTATTCAAGCTATGGTCTATCTTTCGATAATTGGGTGCTCAAGTAATGTCTATTCAGGTCATGATGCAGATGCTTGGCCAGGGATTCTTGGTCAGTTTGCAGTTGTTTGTGCTGACACTGCTGGGGTCGATTCCGCTGGGAATCCCCGTGGCGTTTATGCGCATGAGCAAAATCGCGCCGCTTCGCTGGATTGCGCGCATCTACATTTCGGTCATGCGCGGTACGCCGCTCATGCTGCAGATGTTTGCCATCTACTTTGCCCCGTACTACGTGTTTGGCATTTCGCTCACGCCCGATTCCAAGTGGACGGCGTGCGTCGTGGCGTTCATCATCAACTACGCCGGTTACTTTGCCGAGATCTATCGCTCGGGCTTGCAGTCCATTCCGCGCGGTCAATACGAGGCTGCCGAGGTGCTGGGCTATTCGCGCGTGCAGACGTTTCTGTATATCGTGATGCCGCAGGTCGCCAAGCGTATTCTGCCGGCGATGGGCAACGAGATCATCACGCTGGTCAAGGACACGTCGCTGGCGTTTGCCATTGGCGTGGGTGAGATGTTCTCGACGGCCAAGGCGCTGGTCGCCTCGCAGGTGAGCATGGTGCCGTTTGCGATCGCGGCGCTGATTTACTGGGTCTTTAATTTCGTCGTCGAGATGCTGCTGGGCGCCGCCGAGAAAAAATTGGATTACTACCATGATTAATTCGGTAATGAATATATCGAACGCGCGTAAGGCGTTTGGCGGCAATGAGGTGCTCAAGGATATCTCGCTTGAGGTGAAGCGTGGCGAGGTCGTGGCGATTATCGGGCCTTCGGGTGGCGGCAAGTCCACGCTGCTGCGGTGTGCCACGCTGCTCGAGTCACTCGACGGAGGCTCGCTCTCGTTTGGCGACCTTGCCGTTGCGACGGATGCGGGTTCGGGCGCGGTCTATGCGAAGGGCGATGTGCCCAAGCAGGCGCGCTCGCGATTCGGCCTGGTGTTCCAAAATTACAACCTGTTCCCGCACTATACGGTGATGAAAAACATCACCGATGCGCCGATTCGCGTGCTTAAGCGTCCGCGCGAGCAGGCGGAAGCCCGCGCTCACGAGCTGATTGCACAAATGGGGCTGACGGGCAACGAGAACAAGGTGCCGTGTGAGCTTTCGGGCGGTCAGCAACAGCGTGTGAGTATCGCCCGCGCCCTGGCGCTCGATCCGGAAATCTTATTCTTTGACGAGCCGACCTCGGCGCTCGATCCCGAGCTAACGGCCGAGGTGCTGCGTGTCATTAAAGACCTGGCGGCGCAGAATATGACGATGGTGATCGTGACCCATGCGATGCAGTTTGCGCGCGATGTTGCCGATCGCGTGGTCTTTATGGACGGAGGCCGCATTGTCGAGGAGGGCCCGGCCGAGCAGGTTATCGATCATCCGCGTGAGCAACGTACCCGTGAGTTCTTGAGTCGTATCGAGGGCTAAGCTCAGCTATGTATTGAGAAGAAGCCGCCGCGGGTCTTATGGACTGCGGCGGCTTTTATTTGTATCGATGGGGTTTAATAATCACCTGGCATACTTGCTCTGTCCTCTCGCCGCCTGTATTCATACGTGCGCCGAAAGGTATGCATGGACAGCCGCCCGTGAGGGTAGGGTGGTGGCATAGGACATTTGGAGGGTGAGTCGGCTCGGCTGCCGACCATGCTGCTCCCGGGATGGCACCGACCGCGAACTCTCCCCGTTGGCGTCGCGCATTGCGCGCGGCCCTGCAAGGAGGTCATCATGGGTGCTCCCAAGACCGGTAACGTAAGGAACGTGGTGCTCGTAGGCCAAGGCGGGGTGGGCAAGACTTCACTCGCCGAGGCCATGCTCCACCTTTCCGGCAAGACCGCCCGCCTGGGCGGCCACGACGGCACCAAGCCCACGCTCGACTATGACCCCGAAGAGGTCAAGCGTGCATTTTCCATCTCGACGACCATCGCGCCGATCGACTGGAAGGGCGCGCGCATCAATGTGCTCGATGCCCCGTGCTACCCCGATTTTATCGGCGACGCCTTTGCCGCGATGAGCGTCTGCGAGACGGCTCTGTTTGTGGTCGACGCCGAGGCCGGCCCGCAGCCTACGACGGTTAAGCTCTGGTATGCCGCCGAGGACCTGCGACTGGCGCGTGCGGTGTTCGTAAACCGCCTGTCGCGCTCCGAGGCCAGCTTTGCGACCACGATGGACCTGCTGCAAGAGCGCTTTGGCACGCGCCTGGGCGCCGTGACCCTTCCCTGGGGCGAGGGCGAGGACTTTGACGGCATCATCGACCTGGTGCGCATGAAGGCGCGCCATTGCAACGGCACCGAAGCCGTTGAGTCGGAGATTCCCGAGGAGTATCGTGCCCAGGCCGAGGAAGCCCATGACCATCTGTGCGAGCTGGTGGCCGAGGCTGACGATGAACTGATGATGAAGTACTTGGAAGGCGAGGAGACGCTGACGCAGGAGGAGCTTGAAGGCCTGCTGTCGAAGGCGATCGCCGAGCGCATCTTTGTGCCGGTCTTTGCGGGCGATTGCATTAAGGAGCAGGGCGTCAACTCGCTGATGGACGACATCGCCACATACTTCCCGGCGCCGACCGACTACGGCGAGATGCCGCTTATCGACGGCGATTCGCTCAAGATTTCAAGCGACGATGATCGTCCGGTGGCGTTTGTGTTTAAGACCCTGGCCGATCCGCAGCAGGGTCGCATCAGCTTTATTAAGGTGCTGACGGGTACGCTTGAGCCGGGCCTTGAGCTGGTCAACGCGCGCACGCGCAAGGGCGACCGTCTGGCTCACCTGTATGTGATGTGCGGCCGCGACATGACCGAGGTCGGTCACGCCTATGCCGGCGACATTATCGTGGCACCCAAGCTGGCGGCCGAGACGGGCGATACGCTCTCGATTACCGGCAAGGTCGAGGCTGCGGCGTTTAAGTTCCCCAACTCGCAGTACCGCATCGCCATCGAGGCTGAGAATCGCGGCGACGAAGAGAAGCTCTACACGTTTATCGAGAAGGCCTGCAAGGCCGATCCGACCATGAGCATCGATCGTGACGAGGAGACGGGCCAGACCATTATCTCCGCCGTTGGTGAGGCGCAGGTTTCGGTGCTGCTCAACCGTTTGGAGGATCGCACCAAGGTCGTGGCCAAGAGCGTGCCGATCCGCATTCCGTATCGCGAGACCATTCGCCGTACGGCAAGCGCGCAGGGCCGCCACAAGAAACAGACTGGCGGTGCCGGTCAGTATGGCGACTGCTGGCTGCGCGTTGAGCCGCTCATTGGGCCCGACGGCACGAGCGATGGCTATGAGTTTGTAGACGAGGTCGTGGGTGGCCGCATCCCGCGCTCGCTCATCCCCGCCGTGGACAAGGGTGTCCAGGAGACCATGAAGGACGGCATCATTGCCGGCTACCCGCTCACGGGCATTCGCGTGGCTGTGTACGACGGCTCGTATCACAGCGTCGACTCCAACGAGATGGCGTTCCGCGCGGCGGCTCGCATCGGCCTGCGCAAGGCGTGCGCCGATGCCGACCCGGTGGTGCTGGAGCCCATCGAGGAAATCACGGTGACTATTCCCGAAAGCTACGCCGGCGCTGTGATGGGCGACATCTCGGCATCGCGCGGTCGCGTGACGGGTATGGAGACCGATGAGCGCGGCGACACCGTGGTCATTGCCCAGGCGCCGCTGGCAGAGCTGACGGATTATTCGACGCGCCTGCGCTCTATCACGCGCGGCACGGGTGACTTTACCATGAAGCCCGCTGGCTACGAGCAGGTTCCCTACGATGTTCAGGCCAAGCTGGTCGAGCGCTATGAGGAGGGCCGCGCCAAGTAGCGTGTGGTTTTGCCTGCAATGTGGACGCTGACGAAAAGGCCGCCCTGGGTAATCCAGGGCGGCCTTTTTTGATCCCATGGGGACGGAGGAAAACGAATCATTTTTGGGTTACGGGCGGTGCGGTCGGCACTAGTCTCCGGATGCCTGGTTGCGGCCGGTGGCGTAGTCGATCTGCACGTGCGGCTGCAGGTTGTAGCAGTACACGTGGAAGCAGAGGGTCTTGCCGTGGTCCTCGACCGATTGCGCCTCAAGGCGCACGCCGCGGCAGACAAGTTCCTCTTCGTTATACATGGGTGTGACGCGATAGAGCACGTGGTTGCCCGTCTCGCGGATGTAGCCGAGAATCTGCTCCTCAAACGGCAGCATGCCTGTCTCGTTGAGATAACGCGTGCCGGTGAGGAGATTTTTGCGGTTGGCGTTTTCGCCGCAGAGCGACCAGGCGATGAGGTGGCAGCGGTTGTAGAGGCTCTGGCCTGGAATAAAGTCGTAGCGCTGCTGATGCCAACCGGCAGGGTGGATGCGCGAGATATCGCCGCGCTTGCCCTGGCCGAGCGATTCGGGGCCAACGCAGGCGAGTGCCTTGCGGGTGCGGCCCAGGCTATCGAGCTTGGAGAATTTCTTAAAGCAGCCCTCTTCGGTGGCGCGATCGTATTCATCGAGCGTGAACGACGGCATGCCCAACGGGTGCGTGCTGTCGGCGCGAAGGGCAACGTAGGGGTTGCCGGCGTAGTCGGGAATGCTGCTGAGATAAACACCGCGGGCGCGGTTGAGGTCAGGGTTTTCGACTTCGTCGATGGGGGTGGCGGCGCTATCCGCGGAGGCAGCGTCACCGGCGTCGGTTGCGACGGATTCAGAGCCATCGCCAGAGTCTTGGCTATTTTGAGAGTCCGGGGAGCTCGCTGTTCCCGATTCGAGCCGGGCGACCAAGTCCGCCTCGTCGTCGGTGCGGCTGGGACTCTCGTTTTGCTTCTCGGCCAGAGCTGCCGCCTGCTCATCGCTTTGCGGCGACAACAACTTGGGCGCTCCGTCGAGCGACCCTGTGAACAGCGCAAACCCCAGCACCATGGCAGTGCCGATGGAAAGTGCTTGCTTGTAGGCGGACTTGCGCGACATTGAGGCTCCTGGATGGACGGTTGGGAATCTACCAGTCTAGCAGGAGCCGGCAGGGGCCGTTCTGTCGAACAAATACTTAAGATTTGAGACAAACGCTACTGATTCATTTGTCCCGCGGTCTAGATCGAGGTGGAGTCGAGCCAGTTGAGCTTGCACTCGAGAATGCGCTGCTCGCCGGGTTCGCTGCTTCCGTCAAGTAGGGCGAGCAGCATCTCGGCTGCTTCGCGACCTTCTTGGTCGACGGGCTCGATGATGGTGGAGACGGTCGGTGTGGTGAGATTAGTCCAGTCTTCGCAGTTGAGTCCCAAAAGGCCGATTTGCTGCGGAAGCAGATGGGCCATTGGCTGGAGGGCCTTGTAGACACGGGGAAGTGCCCACTGATTTTGCACGAAGATAAGGGTTCGCTTGGCGGGATTGAACTTGAATTTAAAGTATTCGGTGAGCTCGTTGATTGACGGCTTGTTGTGATCGATGGGAATCGCTTTGTAGAGCTGCCCGTTCGCTGCCAGCGCCTCGGCATACCCCTGAAAACGCTCCATGCGGGTGCGCATTTCGGTCATGTTGGCGGCAATGGAAAAGAAATCTTCGTAGCCGGCGTCGAGGAGTGCCTGTGTGGCGTTGTACACGCCGTCGTAAAGGTTGGTTTTGATCCAGCTGGTACCTGGGCTATAGATGGCCGCATCGAAAAAGACGACCGGCTTGCCGGCGCGTCTAATGCGGTCATGCACGGCTTTGAAGTTTGCCGTGGGCTGGATGATAAAGCCATCGACGCCCAGCGAGAGCATCTTGTCGACGTACATGAGCTCGGTCTCGGGGTTAAAGTTGCTCGTGCAAACGACCGTCTGGTAGCCCGCAGGGAGCATGACCTGCTCCATGCCATTGAGAACGAGCCCCGCCCATTTGTTGGTGTTATCCAAAATGATGATGGCAATGACGTGGGTTTGCTTGCCGGTGAGCGTCTGCGCTTGGGCGTTGGGAACGTATCCGAGTTCCTTAATGACGCGCGCGATTTTGTTCTGCGTCTTCTCGCTAAGCTTTTCTCGTTTGTCGTTGAGGTAATACGAGACGCTTGCCGTCGAGGTTCCCGCCTCTCGAGCGACGTCTGCGATCGTAACGCGCTGTTTTGCCACAGCGACTCCTTCCGACAGATGAGCATTTTCCAACATGATGACTTTGAGTCTTGGTGAAGGATACGCTTCGGTGAGCGGCTTTTTCCTTTCATATGAGTATGCAACAAATGCGGCATACGGGTGGGGTCGAAATTTGTGACCGGCATGCGCATCTGCCGTCTACCGAGAAAATCAAATACTTCTTGACTTTTGAAATCGAGGGCAAAATCGCAGGATTCATTTTTGGTTAAACGCATAACTAAATCGCATAACCAACGCTCTGACCTGCGCGTTTACCGAAATAAGCTGGCATTAAGAAAAACGAGCACCTATATTGTTCTTGTCGAAAAGACAGCAAGTCCAAACGGCAGGGGATGCTCCGGAGGCCTCCGCAAACGGTGTCTTGCGCACGCAACTCTATGAAAAGAGGGAAGCAATGAAGATCGTAGGCGTTGCCGCCTGTACTGTGGGTATCGCCCACACGTATATGGCCCAGAAGGCGATTCAGGATGAATGCGCCGCCCGTGGCATCGAGTGCAAGGTCGAGGCTCAGGGTGGCCTGGGTATCGAGAATGAGCTCACGCAGGAAGACGTGGACTCCGCCGACCTGGTCCTGGAGTCCGTCGACGTGGGTGTCGAGAACGAGGACCGTTTTGAGCAGAAGATGGCCGAGGGCAAGTTCCTGAAGGTCGGCACCTCGGATGTAATCGCCGATCCGGTAAAGATCATCGACCAGGCCATTGAGATCATCAAGGCGACGGGTGGCGCCGTTGACGCGCCCAAGGCCGAGGCCAAGGCAGAGAAGAAGGCCGTCTCCGCTGCCCCGCAGGCCCCGACACCGGCGTCCAAGCAGTCTATCTTTGCCGATCCTGGCAAGACGCTGCTCAATGCATTCAATACCGGCGTTTCCTATTTTATCCCCATCGTCGTTATCGGCGGCGTGTTTCTTGCCTTCTCGCTGGCATCCGGTACCGCCGGCGCCAACGGCATGGAGGTTACGAACCCGCTGATGGTGAGCCTTAACACCATCGGCATGGCCGGCATCTCCATGATGATCCCGGTGCTTGCGGCATACATCTCCTACTCGATGGCCGGCAAGCCCGCGCTCGCCCCCGGTTTTGTCCTGGGCTACCTGGTCAACAACGCAGTCGTTACCCCTAACGGCAACAGCGTTTCGACCGGCTTCTTGGGCGCCATGATCATGGCGGTCATCTGCGGCTACTTTGTCCGCTGGATGAAGACCTGGAAGGTCAACAACACCATCCAGACCATCATGCCCATCCTGATCATCCCGATTCTGACCTCGCTTGTCCTGGGCATGGCCTATATCTACATCCTGGCCACGCCGCTTGGCTTTGTGATGGACTGGCTCACCGGCGTGCTCGGCAGCCTGCAGGGCGGTTCCGCAGTTGTCCTGGGTCTGGTCATTGGCGTTATGACCGCCTTCGATATGGGTGGCCCCATCAACAAGACCGCCTCGACCTTCACCATGGCCATCATGGCCTCCGGCATCTATGGCCCCAACGGCATGTTCCGCGTCGCCGTCGCCATTCCCCCGATTGCCTGCGGCCTTGCTGCGCTCATCGCCAAGAACGAGTTCGATGACGCCGATCGCCAGATGGGTATCTCCGCACTGTTCATGGGCTGCATCGGCATTACCGAGGGCGCTATCCCCTTCGCGGTCAAGGACCTTGGCCACACCCTGCCCGGCATCTGCATCGGCTCTGCCGTGGGCGCGGCGCTCGCCGCCTTCCAGGGTATCGACTGCTACGTCCCGCACGGTGGCTTTATCGTCGCCCTTGCCACCAACAACGTCGCGCTGTTCTGCCTGGACATCGTGATTGGCGCCGTGGTCGCCGCTGCAATCCTGATTGCCATGAAGCCCACGCTCGACAAGCAGGCCAAGTAAACCTTTAAGGACTCCGGTTGTGCGGAGGGATGGATTTGACTCCGCACAACCGCCCCTACACAACAAAATCCATCCGTACTGATAGGGCCCACATCTGGGTCCCAGGGAACTTTTGTCAAAAATCCTCTGGAGAAGGAGAACAAAATGTCCAACCTCACCATCCGCCAGGCCGTTCAGGGCATGCTCAAACTGCAGGATAGCGGCGATCACGCAACCATGGTCGGCATTGGCCCCATGAGCCCCAACCTGATTCAGGCCGTGTTCGAGCTTGCCAAGGACGAGGATTTCCCGCCCATGTTTATCGCCAGCCGCAACCAGGTCGATATGGACGAGATGGGCGCCGGCTACGTCAACGGTTGGGACCAGACGCGCTTTGCCGCCGACATCAAGAAGGTCGCCGACGAGGTGGGTTACACCGGTCCGTACTACCTGTGCCGAGATCACGGCGGTCCGTGGCAGCGCGACGAGGAGCGTAACGCCCACCTGCCCGAGGACGAGGCCATGGAGCTCGCCCGCAAGTCCTTCGTCGCCGACATGGAGGCAGGCTTTGACCTGCTGATGGTCGACCCCACCAAGGATCCCTATCAGATCGGCAAGGTTATTCCGCTCGACGTGGTGCTTCGCCGCACGATCGATCTTATCGACTACCTTGAGCAGTACCGTCGCGAGCATAACCTGCCCGAGGTCGCCTATGAGGTCGGTACCGAGGAGACCAATGGCGGCTTGACCTCTACCGATAAGTACGAGGAGTTCATTTCTCAGCTGCAGCCCGAGCTCGAGAAGCGCGGCTGCCCCATGCCCACCTTTATCGTCGGCCAGACCGGCACCCTTACCCGCTGGACGGAGCAGGTCGGTCACTACAACTTCAAGAACGCCCGCGAGCTTGCCGATATGGCCAAGCGCTATGGCGTGGGCCTGAAGGAGCACAACGCCGACTATCTGGACGACGCGACGCTGCTCGAGCACATCCCGGCACACGTGACCGCCTCCAACGTCGCTCCGCAGTATGGCACCGAGGAGACCCGCGCCTACCTCAAGCTCTGCGCCACCGAGCAGATCCTGGTCGACAACGGTCTGTGCGATGACCCCTCCGACCTGTATCACACGCTGCTGGTCAAGGCTATCAAGACCGAGCGCTGGCGCAAGTGGATGACTGGCGACGACGTCAACCTGCAGGTCGATGACATCCTTGCCGACGATGAGCTCAGCCTGAAGATCCTGGATGTCTCCGGCCACTATGCGTTCAACGATCCCGAGGTCAAGGAGCAGGTCGAGAAGCTCTATCGCAACCTCGCTGCCCAGGACATCGACGGCAAGCGCTTTGTGATCGAGCACATCAAGCGCCCGATCAAGCAGTACGTCGTCGGTCTTAACCTCAAGGGCGTCACGACCCGCATCGAGGCCGCTCTTGCCGAGTAAGTAGCTTTTCCTACGCGACGCCGGGCCTGGGGCATGTCCCAGCTGCAGGCCCGGCACATGGGACAAAGGGGCAGTCCCTTTGTCCCATTCTTTTGAGTTTTAGCTTCCTTTGAAGGGGTTCACCATGAAGTTCTTTATCGATACCGCCAATCTGGACGAGATTGCCGAGGCCAAGAGCTGGGGCTGCCTGGCCGGTGTTACCACCAACCCGTCCCTGTACGCCAAGACCGGCGGCAAGCTTGCCGACTTTGAGCCCCATATGCTCAAGATTGCCGAGCTCTGCGAGGGTCTGCCCGTGTCTGCCGAGTCCACCGCGACTACTGCCGAGGGCATGATCGAGGAGGGCAAGCGTCTTGCCGCCCTCGCTCCCAACATCGTGGTTAAGCTTCCCGTGTGCGAGGCCGGCCTTGCCGCCTGCCGCGCCCTGGCCGACGCAGGTGTGCGCGTCAACATGACGCTTGTTTTCTCGCCGACCCAGGCCTTGATGGCCGCCAACGCCGGCGCTCGCTACATCAGCCCGTTTGTGGGGCGCTTCGATGACATCGCCGAGGACGGTATCTCGCAGCTCGACAATGTTGTGACTTGCATCAAGAACTATGACTGGACCGGCAAGAACGTCGACGACACCGTTGAGATCATCACCGCTTCGGTCCGCACGCCCAACCATGTGACCCAGGCGGCGCTGCTTGGTGCCGACATTGCGACCGTCCCCATGGCCGCTCTTAAGAAATGCTTGCATCACCCGCTGACCGACCAGGGCCTTGCCTCTTTTGAGGCTGATTGGCAGAAGGTCGTCGCTCAGGCTTAACGAGTGGATTGCCCCGGCATCGCGTCATCCGGTGCCGGGGTTGTTCTCAAGAGAGGAATTCGTATGACCAACCAGGAGCTGGCAAAGGTCGCCAATGAGGTCAGGAAGGGTGTCGTGACTGCGGTTCACGCGGCCAAGTCGGGACATCCGGGTGGATCGCTCGGTGCTGCCGACATCATGACGTATCTGTACTTTGAGGAAATGAATATCGATCCTGCTGACCCTCACAAGGCCGATCGCGATCGCTTTGTGCTCTCCAAGGGTCACGCGGCGCCGGGCCTGTATTCGGTGTTGGCAAATCGCGGCTATTTTCCCGTCGAAGAGCTCGAGACGCTCCGCCATATTGGCAGCCGACTGCAGGGCCATCCCAACATGAACGACACCCCGGGCATCGATATGTCCACCGGATCGCTCGGTCAGGGTATCTCCGCCGCGGTTGGAATGGCACTCGCCGCAAAGCACTGGGGTGACAGCTACCGCGTCTACACGTTGCTGGGCGACGGCGAGTGCGAGGAGGGCCAGGTGTGGGAGGCGGCCATGTTTGCCGGCAACCATGCGCTCGACAATCTTGTTGCCGTCGTCGACCACAACGGCTTGCAGATTGACGGCACGATCGATGAGGTCAACTCGGCCATGCCGCTCGCTGACAAGTTCCGTGCCTTTAAGTGGCATGTGATCGAGCTAGCCGATGGCAACGACATGACACAGATTGAGGCGGCTTTCGCCGAGGCTCGTGAGGTGACCGGCGTGCCCGTCGCTATCATCGCCGAGACGGTGAAGGGCAAAGGCGTCTCCTTTATGGAGAACCAGGTTGGCTGGCATGGCAAGGCGCCCAACGATGAACAGTTTGAGCAGGCCATGGCCGAGCTTGCGGCAGCAGGAGAGGAGCTCTAATGGCAGAGGTCAAAAAAGTCGCCACGCGCGTAAGCTACGGCGAGGCGCTCGTCGAGCTGGGCAATGAGCACGATGACTTTGTAGTGCTCGATGCCGACCTGGCTGCCGCTACGCAGACGGGTAAGTTTAAGGCTGCGCACCCTGAGCGCTTCTACGATGCCGGCATTGCCGAGAGCAACTTGATGGGGCTCGCCGCCGGCATTGCGACCACGGGCCACGTCGCCTTTGCGAGCACCTTTGCCATGTTCGCCGCCGGCCGCGCGTACGAACAAGTGCGTAATTCCATTGGCTATCCGCACCTCAACGTCAAAATCGGTGCCACGCATGCGGGTATCTCGGTCGGTGAAGACGGCGCCACGCATCAGTGCTGCGAGGACATCGCGCTCATGCGCACGATCCCGGGTATGACGGTAATCGTTCCCGCCGATGACATCGAGGCTCGCGCTTGCGTGCGCGCCGCCTATGAGTTTGAGGGACCGGTCTACATGCGCTTCGGACGCCTGGCAACGCCGGTCATTAACGATCACGAGGACTATGAGTTCAAGATTGGTCGCGGCGTGGTCGTGCGCGAGGGGTCCGATGTGACCATCATCGCTTGTGGCCTTATGGTCGCCGAGGCGCTTGAGGCTGCCGAGGCGCTCGCTGCCGATGGTATCGATGCCGAGGTCATCAATATGCACACGATCAAGCCGCTCGATGAGCGCCTGGTGGTTGCCAGCGCCAAGAAGACCGGTCGTGTGGTCACTGCCGAGGAGCATTCGATTATCGGTGGTCTTGGCGAGGCCGTGGCCTCGGTGCTCGCGGAGCAGCATCCGGTGCCGATGCGTCGCGTCGGCGTGCGCGATGTGTATGGCGAGTCCGGCCCTGCGGTCGATTTGCTGCACAAGTACGGTTTGGACGCCGACGGCATCGAAGCTGCGGTCAGGTCCGTGTTGTAAGGAAGGTTTCCATGGGATTTGTATCTGCCAACCAAGTGACAATCGGGTATACCGCCGCCTCGCGCGAGGACGCCCTACATTATTTGTCCGAGCAGGCCATCGAGCTCGGCTTTGCCGATGACGCATCTGCCGTAGAGGCCGCCTTCATTGCTCGCGAGAACGAGGCCGAGACCGGCCTTGTCGCCGGTTTTGCCGTTCCGCATGCCAAAAGCGACGCGATCCACACGCCGGGCGTTGCCGTGCTTAAACTGACCGAGCCCGTTGAATGGCCGAGCTTCGATGGGGTGCCCGTCGATGTTGCGCTCGCGCTGTACGTGCCTGCCGGCGAGGCTGGAACCACGCATCTGCGCCTGCTCTCCAAGGCTGCCGTAATGCTGATGGACGCCGGCTTCCGCGACAAGGTGCGCGCGAGCACCGATCCCGTTGAGATTGCGGAGCTCATCAATAGCGGACTCGAAGACTAGAACGGTCATCCCGTTCAATCAATCGATCCTTCTCCAAGGAAAAGGGCCGCGACGCCATATAGGTGTCGCGGCCCTGTTTGCGTTTCCCCAGATAAAACCTGCCAAAATAAACCTATCCCTTTTTGGCAGGCTAATCGTGAGTTATTTCACCGCAACTTAGGGCACGGTTAGGAAGTGTGCACCTTAAAGAGTGGAGCCCTTGATTAGAGAGGTCGCGCTCATCTCTCTAAATGTCTCTCTAAAGAGAAGGTTGGTTAGAGAGATAGCATTAGGCAATCTAGCAGCGAATTCGATACATCTCTCTTAATGTCTCTCTAAAACAAGGCGCTTATCTCTCTAAAGTTAGAGAGATAAGCGCCTTGTTTTAGAGAGACGGAATGCCAAAATTCGTCCGTCAGCTACCATCTGCCAAAAATGACGGATAAAGGGCTCATCGAAGTAATGGGTTCATCGACGAGCCGCAACCGCCGCTATCGGAAGAAGTAGATGCAGCCGAATTGCCCCTCTATCGTCTCTCGAAGTTTGATGGGTGCTAGAGGGGCGACTGCCTCGCGATATTTTCCCAAGATAAAACCTGCCAAAACAAACCTGTCCCTTATTGACAGGTCAGTTAACGCAGTCCAGGTTGAGCATATGTGCCCGGAGCCCGCGCAGCGCCGAGCAGTTACGCCGTTTGTAAAACGGCGTAATCTAA
>DXLQ01000002.1:17502-22553 GCA_019414685.1 Collinsella sp.
CCGGAGCCCGCGCAGCGCCGAGCAGTTACGCCGTTTGTAAAACGGCGTAATCTAAAGGTTCATGTTGCCGTGGATGTAGGGGGTGACCTCGGGGGAGATATGGTCGCAGCCCAGCTCGCGCAGCGCGGACTCGATAACGGCGGGCAGCGGGGTTTTGCCCTCGGCATCGACGGCGTTGCCACCGAGGGCAGCAATCTTGGCGACATCTGCGGGTGCGGCCTCGATATGCATGCAGCCGCCGATCAAGCGCGCGCGTACCTGTGCCAGATCAAGATTGTGCAGGCAATCCTCGCAGGCGCGGATTAAATCGACCTTCTCGCGCGTAAGCTCCTCGCCCGTGGGGACGCGCGTGGCAAGACAGGCTCCCGCCGGCAGGCTCCAAACGGGATAGCCCCATGCGCGCAACAGCTCGCGCTCTTCGTCCTTGGTAAAGCCGACCTCCATGAGAGGGGAACGTACACCGAGCTCTTCTGCCGCTCGCATGCCAGGGCGGTAGTCACCGCGATCGCTTGCATTGCTGCCGTCGATGACGGTGGGAAAGCCGAGCGACTTGGCGTGGTTGACGATAGCGGTAAAGCCGGCGTGCTTACAGTGGTAGCAGCGATTGGCATCGTTGCAGGCTACTTGGGGGAGCTGCAACTGATCGACCGAAAGATTGAGCACAGGGAGCTTAAAATGTGGCTCATCATTGGCTTGCCCGTCAACGGATCGCTCAAACGAAGCCTGTTCGGGCGTGCCGATGAGCGGCGTGGTGAGGTGGACGAGAAGCGTGCTAGCAGGCATGATGCGGGCGCAGACCGCGGCCAAAAAGCTGCTGTCGACGCCGCCGGAAAAGCCGATGGCAACGCGTCCGTATGCCAAAAGCAGCTGCTCGAGCTCTGCGAGTTTGTCCTGAAGCTCCTTTGCAGGTGCGGTGGTGTCTGAAAACATGAATCGATCCTTACCAATATGTACTCGGTCAAAAACTATAATCCTACCGGGCTGCTTGTCATAATACTTCTACCTATGTAACGAAAGTGCAATATGGCATATACGTTATATACAAGTTGCCAAATGCGGTAGAGTTGCGGTAATGCGATAGCGAGAGCCGATGGGGGATCGATATGATCAAGGCTGTAATTTTTGACATGGATGGAACGCTGGTCGATACCGAGCGTTTGGGGATTAAGGCCTGGAAGGCGGGCGCTGCCGAGCTGGGGGTCGCGATTGATGAAGCGCTGATCCATCAGTTTATCGGTCGCACGCTGCCCGATGTCATGGACATCCTCGATAAGCATTACGGCAGCCACGAAACCACCGAGGCGGTCTATGCCCGCCACAAGGAGATTCGCGATGAGATGGTCAAGACCGAACTGGAGCTTAAGGCCGGCGCCGCCGAGTGCATAGACGAGCTGCTGGCTGCGGGCTATCACGTGGGCCTTGCGACGTCGTCGCGCCATGTCACGGCCGAGCGCAACCTTAAGATGGTCGGCCTCTTTGACAAGTTTGAAACGGTGACCTGTGGCGAGGACGTTGTGCACGGCAAGCCCGACCCCGAGATGTATCTGCTTGCCTGCGAGCGCGCGGGCTTTGCCCCCGAGGAGTGCGCCGTGGTCGAGGATTCGCGCAACGGCTGCGTCTCGGGTATCACGGCCGGCTGCCATGTCTTTGCTGTGCCCGATATCGTGCCGCTGCCGCAGGACGTGGTGGATGGCTGCGAGGTCGTGCTCGACACGTTGTTCGATCTGGCGGCGGCGGTCAAGGCCGCACGCTAGACAATTGCGGCGTTGAAGCGAGCGATTGCCCACGTTTGCGTTTAAGCAAAAGAGGTCCGGCAATGGTCGGGCCTCTTTTGCTTAGGCGGAGTTTTGGCATACTGGCCGACGTGCTATAGATACGCGCCCAGGTTGATGGCGGTGGCGTCGGTCTGGGTGTTTGCCTGGGTGCTGGCGCGCTCCAGTAGGAACGGCCGCACGAGTTCTTGGCGGTTGATATCCTCGGCGGCCGTGACTGCGGTGACGGTGCGCGCTGCAGAGCCGACGCGGATATGCTTGGTCTTTATCGGGACCTTGTTCTCGATTTGCTCCATCAGCAATTGGACACCCTTGCGGCCAATTTCGTAACCCGGCGGTGCCACCGTGGTGAGGGGGACCGACCCGCTCCAAGCGAGTGGGTTGCCGTCGCATCCGGCCACGCGAACCTGCTCGGGGACGGAGATGCCTTTGTCGACCAATGCCGAGATAACGCCCGAGGCCAACACGTCGGTCAGGCCGACGACAAAATCGGGGCGTTCGTCGGCAGGGCGCCCGGCAATCTGAGCGCCAATGCTGTAGCCGTCGGCTGCGGTATTCCACTCTCCGGCGTCAATGACTTCAATTTTGATATCGGGATGCAAGGCGAGGGCCTTGTGAATGCCAAGTACGCGCAGGGTGAGCTGCATGAATGCCGCTCTGCCCACAACGGTGATATGGCGTGTGCCGCGGGCGATGGCGAGCTCGGCGATGATGCGGCCTTGTGCCTCGTTGTCGGCCGCTACGTAGTAGCCGGGCTCGGAGCAATGGATGTCCAGGTGGACAATCGGCACGGGCATCTTGGTCGTTGCGGGGTGCCAGTCGGGGGACGCCATGGGCTGAACCATGACGCCGGACATTTGCGTGCCCATAAAGTAGCGCAGGTAATGGTCCTGGAGAATATCGTCGTTATCGGCGTTGGCGATGAGTAGGTCGTAACCGTGCTTGCGGGCCTCGTTATGGGCGCCGCTGGCAATTTGGAGCGAAAAACCGTGGTCGAGACGGGGGAGCACCAAGCCAAAGGACTTGGTGGCGCCACCCGCGAGCTGACGAGCGCTTTGGTTGGGCAGGTAGCCAAGGCGATTGATGGTCTCGTTAATGAGCTTGAGGGTCTCGGGGCGCAGCTTTTCGGGATGGTTGAGCGCGTTGGAAACCGTGCCCAACGAAACCCCGGCCTCGCGCGCGACGTCGCTGATTTTTACCTTTGCCATAGCGGCCCCTTTGATGCGTTTCAAGTACAAGCCAGATTGTAGCATCGCCCGCCTCTGAGGTGTCAAAACCTGCCAATTAGGGACAGGTTTATTTTGGCGGGTTTTATCTGGGCAAATGCTGGAGCCCAGGCCACCACAAAGGCGCCTGTCCCCATCGTGGTGGTTTGGGCATGTGTGCATCGAGTGGTATCTAAGTTGAGATACCACTTCTGGTATATCAGCTTGCGTTTGCGTGAGTACAATACTCGAACGTTATACGTCTCAGCGCCCCTTGTGCGTGGACGTCTTGCAGTCACGCGAACGAAGGGATTTATCTTATGTGCGGAATCGTCGGCTACACCGGCTCTGATATTGCAAAGAACATCCTGGTCACGGGCCTCAAGCGTATGGAGTATCGTGGCTATGACTCCTCGGGTGTCGCGCTCGAGGTGGGCGAGGGCGCCGCGGCGCACCTCGATGTCATCCGTCGCGTGGGCAAGGTCGCGGGCTTGGAGAGCGAGCTTTCCAACATTGACAGCGACGCTACCTGCGGTATCGGCCACACCCGTTGGGCTACCCACGGCAAGCCCTCCGTCGTTAACGCTCATCCCCACACCAGCTGCGACGGTCGCATTGCCATCGTCCACAACGGCATTATCGAGAACTTCGCCGAACTGCGCGAGGAGCTGGAGGGCCGCGGCCATCACTTTAAGAGCGAGACCGATACGGAGGTCTTCGCGCATCTGATCGAGGAGGCCTATGCCGAGACGCACGACCTGATGGCCTCCGTGCGCGAGGCTTGCACCCACGTGGTAGGCGCCTACGGCCTGGCCGCCGTGTGCGCCGACGAGCCTGGCGTGATCGCCGTTGCTCGCAAGGACTCCCCGATTGTGGTCGGCGTGGGCGAGACCGGCTCCTACGTTGCCTCCGACGTCATCGCGCTCATCGACGCCACCCGCGATGTCGTGGTGCTCGAGGACGGTCAGTTTGCCAAGCTTACGCCTGCGGGCGTCGAGTACACCGACGAGGCCGGCAATGTCATCGAGCCCAAGGTCACCTACATCGATTGGGATCTGGACATGGCCGAAAAGGGCGGCTATCCCGACTTTATGCTCAAGGAGATTCACGAGCAGCCGCGCGTCGTGCGCGACACGCTGGTTGGCCGTATGACGCCTGCCGGCGAGCTCGATATCGATGAGCTGGGCCTGTCCCTCGAGGAGCTCAACGACATCGACCGTGTCTACGTGATCGCCTGCGGCACCAGCTATCACGCAGGACTCATCGCAAAGAACCTTATTGAGGGCTGGGCTCGCATTCCCACCGAGGTTGAGGCTGCCAGCGAGTTCCGCTATCGCAACCCCATCATCACGCCGACGACGCTCGTCGTTGCCGTGTCCCAGTCGGGCGAGACGGCCGATACCCTCGCCGCCATTCGCGACGCGCGTATCAAGGGCGCCAAGGTCTTTGGCATCACCAACGTGGTGGGCAGCCCCGTGGCGCGTGAGAGCGACGGCGTCATTTATACCAAGGCCAACAAGGAGATCGCGGTCGCCTCGACCAAGAGCTTCATCGGCCAGGTTGTGAGCCTGACGCTGCTGGCTCTGCTGCTGGCGCAGGTCAAGTACCGTCTGACCACTAAGCAGACGCGCATGATGTTCCGCGAGCTTTCCGATACGGCCGAGCAGATCCAGTGGATTTTGGATACGCAGACCGAGGCCGTGCATGAGGCCGCCCTGCTGTGCAAGGACGCGCAGTCCGCACTGTTCGTGGGCCGTGGCATGGGTGCCGCTATTTCCTACGAGGGCGCGCTCAAGCTCAAGGAGGTCAGCTACCTGCACGCCGAGGCGTATGCTGCCGGCGAGATGAAGCATGGCCCCATCGCGCTGATCGATCCGGGCTTCCCCGTCATCGCCGTGGCCACCAAGAGCGCTACCTACGACAAGACCGTGTCGAACCTTATGGAGTGCAAGGCGCGCGGTGCCAAGGTCATCGTCGTTGCCACTGAGGGCGACGAGGAGATCAACAAGATCGCCGACTGCATCATTCGCGTGCCGGCCGTCCGCGACGTGTTCAGCCCCATCACGGCGAGCGT
>DXLQ01000002.1:22653-60231 GCA_019414685.1 Collinsella sp.
ACCTCGGTCTGGTTGCGGAACATCATATGCAGGTGCTTGCTGACCAAAAAGCTCGCCTCGATGGGGTCGCGGCCGGCGATGGCGCGGCGGATTTGCTTGTGCTCGTTAACAATCTCCTGATTGTCGAGCGTCTGCGTGGCGGCGCGCAGCCAGCGGAAGCGCTCCAGGTCGGCATTGGTCTCTTCGAGCCACGACCATACGGTGCTGCGGCATGCGATGCTAAAGATCATGCGGTGCATGAGGTTGTCGCTTAAAAAGAAGCCGATGCGATCCTCCTCGGCCATGGTCTTTTCCTGCAGTGCGATGGCTCGGTCGAGCTGCTCGATGCCTGCCGAGGTGGCACGGGCGCAGCACTCCACAATCACCTGCTTTTCCAGGTGCTCGCAAATGTAGCAGGCGCTCTCGGCAAGAGTGAGGTTGATGGGCGAGACATAGGTGCCGCTTTGGGGCACGGTGCGCACCAGGCCCTCTTGCGCCAGACGCACCAGCGCCTCGCGCACAGGGGTGCGCCCCATATCCAGGTCGTCGCAAAGCTGCTTGACGCCCAGCTTTTCGCCCGGCTTGTAGTCCAGGTAGACGATTTTGCGTCGAATGGTGTGGTAGGACTGATCCTGTAGGCTCGTTTCCTGCTCGCCGACGTGCATCGATTCTTCCATAGTGCCTCGCAACCGTTCTATCACACTCATATATCAGCTGTTAATTATGCCGCGAATCAGCTCTCCGTGGTGGGTAATTCGGCTGTTGCCCAAGAACTATTGCGGCATCTTAGTCTGTATTTGCGCAGGGCTGTGCTCAATGTTGCCGTATCATAGGCCGTCGCAAACGTGAAATAGAAAGAAGGAATCCCATATGCAACTGGCGAATATCGTACGCGAACGCTGGAAGGGCGTCTTGTTCTGCCTGATCGTCGCCATCCCCGCGACGTTACTCGGCAAACAGATTGAGGTGGTCGGCGGTCCGGTGTTTGCCATCCTCTTTGGCATGGTCCTGGCACTCGTCTTTCCCAAGAATCGTCGCGAACAGCTCGCCGCCGGTATCTCCTATACGTCTAAAAAAGTCTTGCAGTACGCGGTAATCTTGCTTGGCTTTGGCATGAACCTCTCGCAGATTCTGTCCAAAGGCGCTCAGTCGCTGCCGATTATCGTGGCGACGATCTCGACCTCGCTTGTCATCGCCTTCGTGCTCTGCCGCGTTATGAACGTGCCGGGCAAGATCGCGACGCTTGTGGGTGTGGGTTCGTCGATCTGCGGCGGTTCTGCCATCGCCGCGACCGCACCCGTCATCGACGCCGACGATCGCGAGATTGCCCAGGCTATTTCGGTCATCTTCCTGTTTAACGTTATCGCGGCGCTCGTGTTTCCGACGCTCGGCGGCATGCTCGGGCTGACCAACGAGGGCTTTGGCCTGTTTGCCGGCACCGCCATCAACGACACCTCGTCGGTAACGGCTGCGGCGAGCGCCTGGGACAGTATGCATCCCGGCGCCAATGTGCTCGAAAGCGCCACGGTGGTCAAGCTCACCAGGACGCTGGCCATTATTCCCATTACGTTGGTTCTTGCGTGCTGGCAGATGCATCTGGCGCGCAAGGCCGGCGGCGACGCCAAAAGCACGTTCTCGCTTAAACGCGCGTTTCCCATGTTCGTGCTGTTCTTTGTGCTGGCGAGCGTAATCACCACGGTGCTTCAGCTTCCTGCATCCATTACGGCACCCATCAAGGAGCTGTCGAAATTCTTTATCGTGATGGCCATGGCGGCTATTGGCTTTAATACCGATATCGTCGAGCTGGTCAAAAAGGGCGGCAAGCCCATCGCATTGGGCTTTTGCTGCTGGATTGGCATTGCTTGCATGAGTTTGGGAATGCAGCACGTGCTGGGAATCTGGTAGAGAAGTAGCTTATTTGCGTGCTGCGTGCTGGCGAGCGCATGTCCGCGGTGGAGCGATAGGAGCTCTTGCGGGTATGGCTTGTCCGCAGGTTGATAGGTCCCGAAGAGCTCTTATCGCCCCGCCAGGATGGCGATGCGGGGCAACTCATATACTCGCAGGACGGCGGCTTCTGCCCTATAGTGTTTGGTGAGCAATATCGTTCAATTTTGAAACACTCGCTCGCGCAGCCGTCGGTGGCTGCATGTCGCCGCGGACAGGGGCAAATCATGGATAGCGATGCCAAGCTGAACATCTTGACCGAGGCCCTGGCTGCTGCCGGGGCCTCGGCATTGGCAATCGATGCGCGTGGGGACGTCGCGATCTCGACCATGAATGACGCGGCGCTCGAGCGGGATGTGGCGGCTTTTGTCGCTGAGCGCCTCGACCGTATAGGAGACGGCGCGCGTCTGGTTATGGGACGTGCGGGTGCGCGCCTGAGCCTGACCGTTCGCCCCACCGACAAAGAGGGCGGGGGCCTTTGGGTCGTCGTGGTCCGCGAGGTGCGCGGTGCCGCGGCGCATGCGGGTATCGAGTGGCTCAACGCCGACGAAGTTGAGGCTCGCTACGAATCGAGCGCGTACGGCATCGTTGAGGGGGCGGCCTCGGTGGCTGCGCCGGTTGCAGAGAGTTACGCGCGCGGTGTGCCCCTTATGCTCGAGGGCGAGCTGGGAGCGGGTCAGGTCGAGATCGCCAAGCGCCTCTATCTGGACGGTCCTTTTGCCGGTCAGCCCTTTGTTTCCGTCGCGCTCGATGAACTCACCGATCGCGGTTGGCGCCATGTGCTCAAAAGCGCCGAATCGCCACTGTTCCAAACGGGGCTGACCCTTTGCATTGAGGACTGGAATGCGGTTGGTCCCCAACGCCTTCGCGAGCTCGTTTCCACGATGGCCGACACCGCGTTGGCGACGCGCTGCCATGTGGTGCTGACGGCGAATGACATGCCGGGCGGCAGCGAAAGTGATCAAGCCGCTTTTGTGACCGAGCGCTTCGCCTGTGCGGTGAGCGTGGCGCCGGCAATCGCCGAGCAGGGAGCCGCGTCGAAGAAGGTTGCGCGCTATTTGGAATATCTCGCTGACGCATTTGGGACGTCAGCGCCCACGCTGTCTGCCGCGGCGGCGAAGACGCTCGATGCTTACCGCTGGCCGCGCAATTATCTGCAGCTCCGCGAGGTCTCGGAACGACTGTATATATTGGTGGGGGCGGGCACGGTGGACCGCACTGTGGCGGAGGAAGTGCTCGCCCAAGAGGACGTGATTAAGACCGCAACCTTTGGCGCCCCGACACTCGAAAGTGATCTGTATATCCTGCGACCGCTGGCCGATACCGAGCGAGATATCGCGCATTTGGTTGTAGATCATCTCCACGGCAACCGAACCCGTGCGGCGGAGGTGCTGGGCATAAGCCGTACAACGCTGTGGCGCTTGCTGAAGGACGATGACCGTTGGGCGAGGCGCCCGTGACCGCGCGCGACGCGTGTGCTACAGTCCAAAGCGTTATTGTTTCGATTTGGTTACGGCGTGCGAGGGCATATGGCTGAGACTTCAAAACCGAGCCGCAGAAGGCGGAGCGCTGCGCCGGTTAACCGACGCACGACATCGGTGACGTGGGGCAAACACGCCTCGGGGTTTGATGGCTCGTTCAAGCGCACTAAATACGGTTATCCTTCGGCAAGCGCCCGCTTGGCTATGCAGGCCGAGTCGTCGCTGTGGGGCCGCAAACGCGTGGTGGGCTCAAAGCTCAAGCACGACGGCACGCTTGGTTACATCAGCCGCGGGGCGGCTCGCCGCAGCGGACTCAATCCGGCTGGTTGGCACCGTTATGTTCCGATCGCGGTCGCCGTTGCAGTGATCGTCATCGCACTCGCTGCGCTTGGCTACGCCGGCGGTGGCGCCAACTTGGACGCAGTGTTTAAATCGCCCGAGCTCGCGCATGCAGGCACAGAAGTTATCGAGGGCGCTCAGACCCAGACGGGCGTCGCGCCCCAGCGCGGTATCGTTGCGGCGGCCTCCACCATCGCCGATGCACAAAAGGACGAAGACAAGCAAGGCGACGACGCCGAAACGACCCAGACAAGCGAAGCGACGACAACTCAAATATCAACATAGCTTGCCGGCAGAAGGGGACGTTCCTTTTCTGCCGGCAGTTTGGGACACTCCTGCGCTACTTGACGTACACCACGTTGTCGCGGCGGGGTTTGGGCTCGGGCAGCGTGTCCTCGGCATAGCCCAGAATGCAGTGACCGACACCGCGCAGGCTGCCGTCGGCGGGTAGACCCCAACTGGCCAGTAGCTCCAGGCCCTCGGGCGAATCGAAAACCTCGTGGGCGCGATGAATCCAGCACGAATCAACGCCCAGCGCATAGGCAGCGTTGAGCAGGTTGCCCATGGCGAGCGAGCCGTCTTCCAGATGTGTGGGCACGCTGCGGTCAACCAGCACCACCACAACGGTCTTGGCGCCATAGAAGGGGTCGCTGTTGCTGCCCATGACTTGCGCGTTGAGCTGCGAGAGACGCTCGACGGTCGCGGGGTCGGTGACGGCGACAAACGTCACCGGCTGGCGGCCCATGCCGCTCGGTGCATATTGGCCGGCTTCGATAATACGTGCAAGCTTTTCGGCCTCGACGGGACGATCGCTGTAGTTGCGGCAGCTGCGGCGGTGAATGAGTGCTTCGATAGTCTCCATGGTGTCTCCTTGCGGTGGCGTTGCAGATGCCCCGTTCATACCCGTCGGGCTCAAACGATAGACGGTCAATTGCCCGGCCAAAAGGATAGATTCCAATTGGGAAAGTAGGTTTGCATAAAAGTACCTTCAGAATGTGACAAACAAATGGGATGGTTAAACGTTTTATCCCGTCTACCCTGCGGTTTTTTACCACTTGCCTAAATGACGAACGCATAACCTCTGATAAAGGTTTTACTAAAGGAGTACCAACGTTTATCAATGCGCCGTGGTGGCGCCGGGCCAGGAGGTAACATCATGTTCCAGGCTGGAGATGTCGTCGAGACCGATTTCGAAGGATTTCTGAAGCTGCTGCGTTCCAAGACGCGCGCTTTCGTGTCGATCAACGATCACGAGTACTACATCACGCACACCGATGGCTATTGGCGTGTTCAGGATTGCGAGGCCCTCAACGACAAGGGCCACTTTACTGACTGTTCTGAGTTGGTCAACACGGTCTGCGAGGTCGTCGAGCTGCCGTGGATTGCCGGCAAGAGCCTGCATGACAGCTTCTCGGGCGCTACGGTCTATGAGGCCGTCGCCGCTTAACAGGCAATAAAACCCGATTTTCACGTGACCGCTGGCGCCGCCCCCGCGCCGGCGGTCTTTTTCTGCCGATAGGCCATAAAAATGCACGCATTTGCGGAGAGCCTGTTGACGATAGTCAAAACTCGGACTAATCTAGAGACACATAATTGGTCAAAAATCGGACAATTGAATGGTGGGATAGATGAATAGTGCGGTTACGCTGGTCGACTTCGATCGGTTGCTCAATGGACTCGACCATATCTATTCGGAGTTCTCGCGCGCCTGCGGCCTTTCGGACTGCGCCTACTGGATGCTCGTCGACACGAGTGCAGCGGGCGGAAGCGTTGCCGTGAGTCGGCTGACGAGTGAATGGTTCTACAGCAAACAGACCATCAATTCGGCGATTAAAACGCTTAGGGCGCGAGGGCTTGCGACGTTGGAGTTTGCCGAGGGCAGTCGTAAAAACAAGGTTGTACGACTGACCGAAGAAGGCGTGCGGTTTGCCAAGCGCTACGCGTTGCCGGCGCAAAAAGCCGAGCAACAGGCATTCGAGGCGCTCGAGCCGTGGGAACAGTGCGAGATCATGCGCTTGGTCGGTAAGTTCTCCCATGTTCTTAACGAAGAGTGCGAGGCATTTAAACGGCAAGTGGCCGCCGAGAACGAGACTGACGATAAGGGCGAGGGGGACGCATGCGACTCTTAATGAGGTTTATGAGGCCGTACCGCGGTCTGATTGCGGTGACGCTGTTTGCGGTGCTGATAGATAACGTCGGTACGCTGTTGGTTCCCACGATGCTGGCGAACATGGTCAACACCGGTATTACCACGGGTGATGTCGACTATATATTACGCAACGGCCTGTACATGCTTATCGCGACCGGCATGGCCAGCGGCGGCACGGTGCTGGGCTGCTATCTTTCGGCGCGCCTGGCCGCCAACGTGGCCTGCGATATCCGCAATGCCGTGTACGACAAGTCGCTCGAGCTGTCCGCCAGCGACTTTGAGCGCTTTGGCACGGGTTCGATGATCACGCGCTCGCTCAACGACATCAACGTGATTCAGCAAGCTGTCCTTCAGACGATTCAGCTGGTGCTGCCGGTGCCGTTCTTGGCCGTGGCAGGCATCATTTTTGCTTGGTTCATCGATCCCGCCATGGGTACGCTGCTGGGCGTGGTGGTTGCGATCGTGCTGGTGGCGGCGGTCTTTACCGTTGCCAACGCCGCGCCGATCTTTATGCGCCTGCAGAGCTTTATCGACCGCATGAACGTGGTGCTGCGCGAGAACATCGTGGGCGTGCGCGTCATCCGCGCATTTAACAAGGAGCGCCACGAGGAGCAGCGCCTGGACGAGGTGTTTAGCGATTACGCGGCCAATGCCATCAAGGTCAACCACCTGTTTGTGGGTCTCGACAGCTCCAGCTTCTTTTTGATGAATATCGCCGAGGTGGCGGTGCTGTGGGTGGGCGGCAACCGCGTGGGCGTCCACGCCATGCAAATCGGTAGCATCTCGGCCGTGCTGGAGTACGCGATCCTGATCCTGTTCTTTGTGATGACGGCGCAGATGGTGATTCTGACGCTCCCACGCGCCGCCGCATGCCTGAACCGTGCGCAGCAGGTGTTGGAGATTGAGCCGAGCATCGTGGACGGCAAGCGCACGCTGGACACGTGCGCGGCGGAGTCTGTTGACGGTGCCGACGCGGTGGCCGTGTTCGACCACATGTCGTTCCGTTTTGACGATGCCGACGAGGATACCCTGTGCGACCTGAGCTTTGCCTGTCGCCGTAGCCAGACCACGGCGATTGTAGGCTCGACGGGTTCGGGCAAGTCGACGGTGGCCAAGCTCTTGCTTCGCTTCCACGATGCCACGAAGGGCGCCATTCGCCTGAATGGCATCGATCTGCGCGACCTTTCGCAAGACGACATCCGCGGGCGTATCGCCTATGTGCCGCAGAAGGCATGGCTGTTCTCGGGTACGGTGGCGAGCAACCTGCGCTTTGGCAACGAAGACGCGACTGAGGCTGACATGCTCCATGCGCTGGAGGTTGCCCAGAGCACCTTTGTGCTCGACCAGCCCCAGGGGCTCGATACGCCGGTGGCCCAGGGCGGCACGAACTTCTCGGGTGGTCAGCGCCAGCGCCTGGCGATTGCCCGCGCACTCATGAAGCATGCCGATCTATATATCTTCGACGACAGTTTTTCGGCCCTGGACTTTAAGACCGATGCGGCACTGCGCCATGCGCTGCAGGACGAGACGTGCGATGCCGCGGTGCTCATCATCGCCCAGCGCATCTCGACTATTTTGCATGCCGATCAGATCGTGGTGCTCAAAGACGGCGAGATCGTGGGCCTAGGCACGCACGACGAGCTCATGGAAACCTGCGAGGTGTACCGCGCAATCGCGGAATCGCAGATGAAGGGAGGTGAGTAGCATGACCGAGGAGCTCAAGAAGCAGGGCGGCGTTGATGACGCCGCTGCCGCGGGACTGGTCGAGGAAACGGCTGCCGCGTCGACCGAGCTGGATGACGCCGCCAAGCGCGAGGCTCGCCGCCAAGCGCTCTACGAGGAAAACGAGCGCGCCGAGGACGAGCGTGCCCGTGCCGAGGCAGAGCGTATGCGCGACGTGGACGACGAAGAAGAGGACGAGACGCCCCGGGATACCTGGGCGACGGTGCGCCGCTTGTGGAGCGAGGCCGTCGGCGACCATTGGCGCTTCTATATCGTGTTCGCGAGCATTGTGTTCTATGTCATCTTTAACACCGCCGCGCCGGCATATAGCGCCCGCGTGATCGATGAGCTGTGGGGCCACATTCAGGTAGCGTTTGCCAACGACACCACTTTCAGCATCACCTGGGAGAACTGCGGCAAGACCATTTTCGTCTACTTTATGATCTGGACTGCCGCTGCCTCGTTCTATGCGCTCCAGAGCTTTTTGATGTCGAGCGTCGCTGAGCGTCTCAATCTGCGCCTGCGCAACCGCATCGCGCAAAAGCTCAACCGTCTGCCGCTCGCCTATTTTGACGCGCATCGTCCCGGCGAGGTCGTCAGCCGCGCGACCAACGACCTGGACAAGATGTCCGAGAGCATGCAGCGCGGATTGCTGCAGCTGCTCGTGTCGATCGGCACGGTTGTTGGTGCTGTGAGCGTGATGTTCGTGTTCAGCGTGCAGCTTACGCTCGTCTTTCTGTTCTTTACGGCACTGTCGCTGCTGGTGACGAAGGTCGTCTCGCGCCGCACACACGATGTGACGGGCGAGCGCCAGGAGTGGGTGTCCAAGATTACGAGTGCGGTCGAGGAAGGCTATTCGGGCCGTCTGGTGATCCGCGCGTTTAACCGCGAACGCCAAAGTTCTGCCGAGGTGCACCAGGCCTCGGGCGAGCTGGCACGCGTGAGTGCCAAGGCCGACTTTATGATCAATGCCGTCGGCCCTGCGGTGCGCTTTATCGGCCGTTTGGCGCAGATCGTGATCGCGCTGGTGGGCTGCAGCATGCTGGTTGCCGGTCACATGACCGTCGGCGTGTTCCAGGCGTTCTTCCAGTTTATCTACGAGGCGTCCGAACCCATGACGCAGCTGTCGTTTACCTTCAACTCGCTGCAGAGCGCGTTGGCGAGTGCGGAGCGCGTGTTCGACCTGCTCGATGAGCCCGAGATGGAGGCCGATCCGCTGCCGGACGAGGCCGCCAAGCTGCCGGGTCGCGTTGAGGGTCGCGTCTCCTTTGAGCACGTGCGCTTTGGTTATTCGCCCGACAAGCCGCTTATGCACGACGTGTCGTTTACCGCCGAGCCGGGCCAGAAGATTGCCGTGGTGGGAACCACGGGCGCGGGCAAGACGACGCTCATCAACCTGCTCATGCGCTTCTACGAGATTGACGGCGGGCGTATTACGCTCGACGGCGTGGATACGAGCCGCATGGACCGCGGCGAGCTACGGCAGCAGTTTGGCATGGTGCTGCAGGACGCCTGGCTGTTCGATGGCACGATTGCCGAAAACATCGCCTACGGCTGTCCCGAGGCGACGCGTGAGGAGATCGTGGCGGCTGCGCGCGCCGCGCAGGTCGACTTCTTTGTGCGCACCATGCCGCAGGGCTATGACACGCGCGTGGCCAACGATGCCGAAAGCATCAGCCAGGGCCAGCGTCAGCTGCTGACCATCGCACGCGTGCTGCTCAATAACCCGGCGATTCTCATCCTGGACGAGGCGACCTCAAGCGTGGATACGCGTACCGAGCTTGCCATCGGTCGTGCCATGGACGCGCTCATGCGCGGGCGCACGAGCTTTGTGATCGCGCACCGCCTGTCGACGATCGTGGACGCCGACCTGATCTTGGTCATGGATCACGGCAACATTATCGAGCAGGGCACGCATAAGGAGCTGCTGGCTGCCGAGGGTGCCTACGCCGACCTCTATCTGAGCCAGTTCGCATAATGTGACAAAGGGACAGTCTCTTTGCCACATCACAAATAAGGCGCGCCGGGGATGAATTCCCTGGCGCGCCTTTGCGTTGATGCCGATGTCGTTTTGTGCCGCTTGCGTTCCTAGCGTTCGTCCACGAGCTTGGCGACGAGGGCCTTGAGCTCGGCCACCTCTCGCTCGAGTTCCTTGACGCGGCGGGCATTCTCGGTGATGCCCTGGCGGTTGAGGGCGGACTGCTCGGCGGCGTCATCGGGCATGTACTCGCGATGCTGCTTGGCGTCGAAACTCTCCTCGAACACACGGCAGCCGTTGCGCTTGATGATGCGTCCCGGCACGCCCACGACGGTGCAGTTGTCGGGGACGTCCTTAACGACGACCGAGTTGCCGCCGATCTTGACGTTGTTGCCGATGCAGATGTTGCCGAGCACCTTGGCGCCCGTGCCCACCGTGACATTGTTGCCCAGGGTGGGGTGACGCTTGCCGGTCTCGTTGCCGGTGCCGCCGAGCGTGACGCCCTGGTAGAGCACACAGTTGTCGCCCACAATGGTGGTCTCGCCGATGACGACGCCCATGGCGTGGTCGATAAAGAAGTGCTTGCCAATCTGCGCGGCAGGGTGAATCTCGACGCCGGTGATGTGGCGGGTGATTTGCGAGAGCACGCGGGCGAGCGAGCGATGACCGTGCTCCCACAGCCAGTGCTCGGGCACGTGGTTCCACTTGGCGTGCAGGCCAGGATAGGAAAGAAAGATGACCAGACCGTTTTGCGCGGCGGGGTCCTGCGCCTGGACGGTCTTGATGTCCTCGCGAATGGTATTGATAAAGCTCACCGGCCGCCCTCCCTTAGCGCCATGGCAATGCGATTCAATAAAGTATAGCGATTCGCTAGGGATTAAAAAGGACAATCTTGGCGGCTTTGCGCTACAAGTGTCAGTTATGCAAACTTGCTGGTAATGGAGTCATGCTTTTGTGGGGTTGCGCACGAGGGGGCACCGCAACCGTATACTGGTCAACTTGGACGTATCCGCGCCCACAACTGAGAGGTTTTACTTCATGGGTTTCATCAATTTTATTGCCGAGCTGCTTAAGGACCCGCGCACCGCGATCGCCAGCTGGATCGCCGCCGGCCCGCTTATGGCCTACGGCTGCGTGTTCCTGATCATCTTTATCGAGACGGGCGTGGTGTTCTTCCCGTTCCTTCCCGGTGATTCGCTGCTGTTCGCCTCGGGTTTCTTTGCCCACAACGGCGGCTTTAACATCGTGGCGCTTCTGGCCACCGCATGGGCCGCTGCCATTTTGGGCGATCAGTGCAACTTTATGATCGGTCACTTCTTTGGCCGCAAGATCATCGCTTCGGGCAAGGTCAAGGCCATGACGCCCGAGCGCATCAAAAAGTCCGAGGACTTCTTGGACAAGTGGGGTCACCTGGCCATCTTCCTGGGTCGCTTCTTCCCGTTTATCCGCACCTTTGTGCCCTTTATCGCTGGCATGGGCGGCATGCACTGGCGCAACTTTGTCGTCTTTAACGTGCTGGGCGGCATTACCTGGTCGACGGTCTTTACGCTGCTGGGCTACTTCTTTGGCGGCATTCCCTTTGTGCAAGAGCACTTTGAGCTGCTGATTATCGGCATCGTTGCCGTGTCGATCATCCCGACCGTGGTCGGTCTGGTTAAGGCCAAGCTGGGTAAATAGAACGCCTAGCTCGAGCCAGCGCGCAGACCGTACAGTTGAGGCCCGTCACCGCTTACGGTGGCGGGCCTTTTTGCTTCGGTCAAATGAAAATACTTTACTTAGTTAAAGAAAAGCGTTTTATCAGACGCGTGCGGGGAGTACAATCTCGTGCATGCGAATCGACGTGCCATCGGCTTTGATGCTGCTCGCGTGTCCCGTCCGGCTCTACGCTCCGGGCGTGCGACGTTGCGACGCGGTCGGCCTCGGTCCTTGCGTGCGGGTTCGCGAGTATGCAACTGTGTATGTAAGGAGCGACATATGACTGTCGAGAAGAAGGATATCGATTGGGGTAGCCTCGGCTTTGGCTACATGAAGACCGATTACAGCTACGAGGCTCATTGGAAGGATGGCGAGTGGGACGAGGGCGGCCTGACCACCGACCACACCCTGCATGTCTCCGAGTGCGGCGGTATCTTCCATTACTGCCAGGAGGTCTTTGAGGGCCTGAAGGCCTACACCGCCGAGGACGGCAGCATCGTCTGCTTCCGTCCCGACATGAACGCTGAGCGTATGTATAACTCTGCCCAGCGCCTCGAGATGCCCCCGTTTCCCAAGGACAAGTTCGTTGAGGCCGTCAAGCAGGTCGTTTCTGCCAACGCCGCCTGGGTTCCGCCCTTCGGTTCCGGCGCGACCCTGTACGTGCGTCCGTTTATGATCGGCTCCGGTGACGTGATCGGCGTGGCTCCCGCTCCTGAGTACACGTTCCGCATTCTCGTGACCCCGGTCGGTCCGTACTTTAAGGGCGGCCTCAAGCCCGTCAAGCTGCGCGTTTCCGAGTATGACCGTGCTGCACCGCACGGCACCGGCAACATCAAGGCCGGCCTGAACTACGCCATGTCCCTTAAGCCCACGATGGAGGCCCATCGCGAGGGCTATGCCGAGAACCTGTATCTCGACTCCGAGTCCCGCACCTATGTCGAGGAGACCGGTGGCGCCAACGTCCTGTTCGTGAAAGAGGATGGCACGCTCGTCGTTCCGCAGTCGCACACCGACTCCATCCTGCCCTCTATCACCCGTCGTTCGCTCGTTCAGGTTGCTCAGGACCTGGGCATGACCGTTGACCAGCGCCCCGTCGAGTGGGCCGAGGTCAAGGCCGGCACCTTTGTGGAGTGCGGCCTGTGCGGCACCGCTGCCGTCATCTCTCCGGTTGGCGAAATCGACAACAAGGTTTACGGCGCCGACGAGACCGTGACCTTCCCGGCTGGATACACCGAGATCGGCCCTGTGATGAAGAAGCTTCGCGAGACCCTGACTGGTATCCAGTCTGGTGCTGTCGAGGACAAGCACAACTGGGTTTACACCGTCGCGTAATTTGTCTTACCTATCCGGGCAGAGAACAAGTTCCCTCCCGGCGCGTCCTCGGACATGCAAGAAGCCCTCGCTGCGCACTTCGTGCGGCGAGGGCTTCTTGCGTCCTGCGGAGTGCGCCGGGAGGGAACTTGTTCTCTGCCCTGCGGGTTCGGCGATGTCACAACGGGCAATGATTAATCTGAATAAAGATGGTGCGCGGCCTTTTAGGCTGCGCTTTTGCTTTGCTTCGCGCCATGTGGGGGCGGTGGCGACGTGCATTTTTGCGAGTATTCTGCAGTCGAAGGTCCCTGCATACCGATCTCGGGCAAAAAATCGGGAGTTCTCGATGTTTTCTACGAATGATGGGCGGGGTTATGGGCTGGCAGCGTTTGATTTGCAGGGATATTCGCGGTCTTTGGCATTTATCGTGGCGCCCGAAGCTCTTGGTTATGTTGAATACTCCTAAAAATGCACGACGCTTAGAGGGGGACCTTCGCGAAAAAGGAAACCGCCCCGTCGAAGTATGCATTCGACGGGGCGGTTTATGCATTTGGCCGATTAAGGATGCGCTGTCAAACTACTAGAACTTGACGGTCGGGGCCTGGCGGGCTGCTTCGGCGGCCTCGAAGCCCTGGCGCTCCTTAAACTGGAAGATGCCGGCAAAGATGACAGCCGGGAACGTCTGAATGGCGTTGTTGTAGCTGAGCACGCAATCGTTGTAGCTCTGGCGTGCATAGCTAATCTTGTTCTCGGTATCCTCGAGCGATGCCTGCAGCTGCGTAAAGTTGGTGTTTGCCTTAAGATCGGGATAGGCCTCGGCTACGGCGAAGAGCTGACGCAGCGCACCGGTCAGCACGTTGTCGGCTTCCATCTTGGCTTCGGGCGTGGTGGCCTTGACGGCGGTGTTACGCGCGCTGATCACGGCGGAGAGCGTCTCCTGCTCGTGCTTGGCGTAGCCCTTGACGGTCTCGACCAGGTTGGGGATCAGGTCGTTGCGACGCTGCAGCTGCGTATCGATGTTCTGCCAGGCGTTATCGATGCGGTTACGCTTGGTGACCATGTTGTTGTAGATGCCGGCGATGGCGCAGGCAATCACAATGACAACAACGATGCCGATGATGACGGGAAGCATGATGTCTCCGTTTCGAATGGCCGCGGCGGCATGCGCCAGCTGCCGTTGGTATAACGCTACTAGTATACCCGCAACGTTTTGTCGTGCCGAACTTTCCGGTAAGCGTTGTGTTTTCGGCGGGGTTGGCACCGGGGCAAAGCGCGCGAGGTACAGGTGTAAGATATGCGACAGATTGACGAGTGTTGTCTTTGCCCTGAGGATGGCGATACCAGTGGACCTTCGCATCAAGAAAACCTACCGCGCCCTGTTCGATGCCTTTACCGAGCTTCTCGAGGAGCATCGTTTTGAGGACCTGACGGTTGCCATGCTGTGCGACCGCGCCATGATTCGCCGCACGACGTTCTACAAGCACTTTCGCGACAAGAACGATTACTTTGCCTTTTATATCGATGAGCTCATGTCGGGCTTGCCGCAAAAACAGCCCGATGAGGCCGGCGCGGTATCTGCCGAGGACGTGCGCGCGCTTCGGCACGCGATTTTGGACGATGCCATGGATTTGATTCTGGCGCACGAGCGGCTCATGGATAACATTTTGGCAAGCAGCATGTCGGGCATGTTGACCAACGTTATTTGCGACCGCATTGCCCGCTCCATCCGCGAGCGTGTGATGAACGTGCTTGCCGAGGATGCCCTGGCCCCCGTGTCACTCGAGACGACGTCTGAGTTTGTCGCCGGCGGTATTATTCGACTTTTCACGATATGGTGGGAATCGGGCCACGATCTTGAGCGTCGACCTGAGATAGCCGATGTGGTCGATGCACTGTTTGAGCGGACCATGACACCGGTGCATCACTAGGAGTGGCGGAGAGAGGGGGATTCGAACCCCCGGAACGCTCTCGCGCTCAACGGTTTTCAAGACCGCCGCATTCAACCGCTCTGCCATCTCTCCGTGAGTCGTAATGATAGCATCGTTTTGGATTTGCAACAGGGAAGGCGAACGATGACGATCACCGAAATCGATGAGAAGTTCATGCGTGAGGCGCTGGCCGAGGCGCGCGCCGCCGCTGCGGTGGGCGAGGTGCCCATCGGAGCCGTAGTGGTGCGCGACGGCGAGATTGTCGCGCGGGCGCATAATCGCCGCGAGCTCGACCAGGATCCTTCGGCGCATGCCGAGTTTTCGGCCCTGTGCGCCGCCGCTCAGTCGCTTGGACGCTGGCGTCTTTCCGATTGTACGGTCTACGTGACGCTCGAGCCCTGCTGCATGTGCGCGGGGCTTATGGTTAACGCGCGCGTGGGGCGCTGCGTGTACGGCGCGGCTGATGCTAAAGCGGGCGCTCTGGGGTCGCTATACGACCTCAATGCCGATTCGCGCCTGAATCATCGGTTTAATGTGACCGCCGGCGTGCTGGCAGACGAGTGCCGCGAGCTGCTGAGTAGCTATTTTGGCGGTCTGCGCGGAGCGGGCGGCGCTGGTTGCGGTTGTGGGGCCGATCTTGACGCGCACACCGCTCACGCCGCAGCGCTTGCAGGTGCCGGTGAAGATGCTGGCACGGCGTTTGACTTTGGTCCTGCGTGCCGCCGGCCCCGCCGTGTGCTGTTGGCGATTGACTCCTTTAAGGGCAGCATTTCGAGCGCGCAGGCGGAGGCGGCGGTTGCCGAGGGCATGCGCCGTGTGTGGTCCGATGCCCAGGTGGCCGCATTGCCGCTGGCGGATGGCGGCGAGGGGACGCTCGATGCCGTTGCCGCGTGCGGCGGTGAGATTGTGACCTGCGAGGTTGCGGGACCCTTTGGCGATGGTGTGCCTGCCCGGATGTTAGTGGACGGCGAGCACGAGTCGGTTGTTATTGAGATGGCCGAAGCAGCAGGCATCGGGTACTCACCTTGCACGGAATCGGCGGCGCTGGCTGCTACAACCTATGGCGTGGGCGAGCTGATGCTCCGTGCAGTTCGTGTCGGGGTAAAGACTATCTATATTGGCTTGGGCGGCAGTGCCACCAACGACGGTGGCGCCGGCATGCTGCAGGCGCTGGGCGCGCGTGTGGTCGATGATCAGGGATGCGATGTCGCCCCCGGTCTTGCCGGCCTTGAGCAGGTGGCGAGCGTTGATTTGGCGCCAGCGCTGCAGGCTTTGGATGATGCTCGTATCGTTGTGCTTTCCGATGTCGAGAACCCGCTCGTGGGGCGTCGTGGGGCACTTGCAGTGTTTGGCGGGCAAAAGGGCCTGCCGACAGACGATGTCGAAGCGCTGGGCAGGTACGACAGTTGGATGGTCGGCTACGGCCGCCTGCTCGATGCGGCGATTACCGGGGTGCGGGCTCAGGGGTTGTTGCGCGTGCCCGAGGGCGTGCGGACATTTGGCTCGGTGCTCGGCGTGCCTGGCGCGGGCGCGGCAGGTGGCTTGGGCGCCGCGCTGCTGGCGCTCGGTGCTGAGTTGCGTTCGGGCGTGGAGACGGTGCTCGATCTGATTGGGTTTGACGAGCGCGTGCGCGATGTCGACCTGGTCATTACAGGCGAGGGCAACATGGACGAGCAATCCGCTGCCGGCAAGGCGCCGGTGGGCGTGGCCCGCCGTGCCAATCGCTATGGCAAGCCGGTAGTCGCCGTCGTGGGCGGTCGTGCGGATAATTTGGATGCGGTGTATGGTCAGGGCATCGACTTGGTCCTGCCGGTCTGCCGCAGGCCCATGCCTCTTGACCAAGCGCTCGACCCCCAGGAAGCCACAACCAACCTCATCTGCGCCGGTGAAGCAGCCGCCCAAGCCTACGACCTCGCCCGCCTCTAAAACCCAACTCCCTATAAGTTGCGGTGGAATAGTTCCTGTTTGGCGGCTCAGGCGGCAAAAACAGGAACTATTCCACCGCAACTTCGAGAATGGCTATCCGAGGCTGGTCGCCTTGGGCCTTGGGTCGGACCGTCCGCCATGAAATGCGGCCATCTACTACGTTTAGCCGAGCGCCCTTGACCATCCCGGATTTTGTGAAATTAAAACCGCAGGTAGAAAGCTTGCCGATTTTCGAAAAAGCCGGCTATGGTTGACCCCTGCGGCCTAAACGTAGTAGATAGGCCCCTTTTGTGGCACGGCAGCAGACCAGTCTTTTTGGGACGGGGCTTATTTGACTACCTGTCGATCTGATTGCCCAAGTAGTCAAAAAGCCCCGTCCCAAATTAGCTACCTTGCCCCATCGGGCGGGAGCGGGTAAGATATATCGAGCGCCTAGCGCGTTCGATGGGTTCGGATGACGACATGTTCCGAATCTGGTCAGGTCCGGAAGGAAGCAGCCATAAGGAGCCTCTGTCGGGCATCCGAATCCATCGAGTGCGCAGGCGTTTTTTGGTGCCGCGGCTACCCGCGAGTGCCGGCAGGGCGCTTGGTGTCTCGCTGGTCCTCGGCTTCGCCTGCGGGATCGCTCGACTACCAAGCGCCCTGCCGGCACCCGCGGGTAGCCGACCAAAACCGCCTGAAGGGTCACATTTATCTGATAATTGAATCCCCGGCGTTATGCCGCTCGCTGGCGTTGCCAAAACATCGGCTGCTACGTGCCTTGGGCGCTAGTGACCGTTGCCCTTACATCTGTAACGAGTTGCTTACGCATCTCCAGGGTTCTCCGTACTATCATGAATCAGATTGAATTGAGATGATGATAGGGAGCGCCTTTTTATGATTGAGCTGCTCAGGCGTTTTGGTGGTAAGTTTCGCCGGTATATGGTGATTGGCCCTGCGTGCAAGTTGATTGAAGTGATCTTTGACCTGCTGACGCCGCTGGTGATTGCCCAGATGATCGATAAAGGTATCGGTGCGCACGACGTGAGTGCCGTCGTCCGCTACGGCATGGTGCTCGCCGCCATGGCTGTAATCGGCATCTCGTTTACGCTTGTTTGCCAGAAGATGGCGGCGCTCACCTCGCAGGGCATGGGTACTGACATTCGCGGCGCACTCTACCAGCACATCAACAAGCTGAGCTATGCCGAGCTCGACCGCTTTGGCACGCCGTCGCTCATCACGCGCATTACCAACGACGTTAACCAGGTCCAGCTCGCTGTGGCGCTGGGCGTGCGCATGCTCATCCGCTGGCCCTTTCTAGCGGTGGGCTCCATGTGCGCGGCCCTTGCCATCGACCTTAAGCTCGGCATCATCTTTTTGATCTGCACGCCCGCCATTGGCCTGGTGTTCTGGGTTGTCATGGCGCGCTGCATTCCGTACTACAAGCAGCTGCAGGCAAAGCTTGACCGCATCGCGCTTATCTGCCGCGAGGGCCTTTCGGGCGCCCGCGTGGTTCGCGCCTTCGTGCGCGAAGATCACGAGCGCGAGCGCTTTGCGCAGGCCGCCGACGACCAGGCCAATACTGCCATCGCGGTGGGCAAGCTCTCGTCGATTCTCAACCCCGTCACGTTTTTGGTGATGAACCTGGGCGTGTGCGCCATCCTGTGGGTGGGCGGCATCCAGGTCAGCGTGGGCGAGCTTACGCAGGGCCAGGTCATGGCGTTTGTGAACTACATGACGCAGACCCTGACCTCCATCGTGTACGTCGCCAACCTGGTCGTGGTCTTTACCAAGGCGAGCGCCAGCGCGTCGCGTATCAACGAGGTGCTCAATTGCGTGCCGGGCATCGCTGACGAGGGCAACCAGCCGGTCGCGCTGCCCAAGCCGGGCAATGTCGCTTCAGTTCCCGCGCTGAGCTTGAGCCATGCGAGCTTCTCGTTTGGCGCTGGCGCGGCCAATGCTGTCAACGATGTGACGCTGGAACTCCCGCTGGGCAAGACGCTCGGCATTATCGGCGGTACGGGTAGCGGCAAGTCCACGCTCGTCTCGCTCATCCCGCGCCTGTACGATGCGAGCACCGGCAGCGTGAGCGTGATGGGCGTCGACGTGCGCACCTGGCCGCTCGACCAGCTGCGCCGTGTGGTCGCGACCGTTCCGCAGCGCGCATCGCTGGTGAGCGGCTCCATCCGCAGCAACCTGACCTGGCGCGATGAAGCTGCGACCGACGAGGAGCTCTGGGTGGCACTCGACATGGCGCAGGCCAGCGAGTTCGTGCGCAACAAGCCGCAGGGCTTAGACGCCCCGGTCGAGGCGGGCGGCAAGAACTTTAGCGGTGGCCAGCGTCAGCGCCTGACTATCGCGCGTGCCTTGGTTGGTTCGCCTCAGATATTGATCATGGATGACTCCGCGTCGGCGCTCGACTTTAAGACCGACGCGGCGCTTCGCCATGCCATTCGCGAGCGCAGCATGCGCGGTGCCGCCAAGGGCGGGCTGCCGCTGACCACGGTGATTGTGAGCC
Organism: Collinsella sp.; assembly: GCA_019414685.1. GTDB lineage: Bacteria > Actinomycetota > Coriobacteriia > Coriobacteriales > Coriobacteriaceae > Collinsella. The sequence continues at coordinate 41,603 of DXLQ01000002.1, forward strand.
AGCGCGTTTCGACCGTGCGCGATGCCGACGTGATCTGCGTGCTCGACCACGGCTCGGTTGCCGGCCTGGGCACACATGACGAGCTCTATGCGACCTGTCGGCTCTATCGCGAGATTTGCCAGTCGCAGCTGCGCCGCGAGGAGCTTGAGGGCCAGCGGGGGAGCACAGCGCCCGCGCCCACTCCGGCGCCCGCGTCCACCCTAAGCCCCGCGTCCGCCCCGACTGCCCCGGCATCCATTTGCGCAAAGGAGGGCTGCTAAATGAATCCGTACACTTCCTCCGGTTCGGTCGCCACGATGACGGCCAACGTGTCCGGTAACGATAACCTCAACGACCTGGGCGACGGTCCGCGCCAGCCCGGCGACCCCGAGCGCTATCCCGTGGGTGCGGTGACTCGCCGTCTGATGGGCTACGTTCGTCCGCATCGCATTTCGTTTGTTGCGTCGTTTGTGAGTGCCGCCATCTCCGTGATTCTGCAGCTCTACACGCCCATTCTCATCGGCGAGGGCATCGACCTGATCGTTGCCGTCGGGCAGGTGGACTTCGACGCGCTGCTGCCGCTTGTCACCAAACTCGCGCTCGTCGTGGTGGGAGCCGCGGCCTTCCAGTGGCTGCAGGGCTACTGCGTCAACCGCCTGTCCTACGAAACGGTGCGCGACATGCGCGTGGAGGCGAGCGACAAGCTCAGCCGCATGCCGCTCAGCTTTATCGACAGCCATGCTCACGGCGACCTCATGAGCCGCGTGGTCAACGATGTCGACCAGGTGGGTGACGGCCTGCTGCAGGGCTTCACGCAACTCTTTACCGGTGTTATTACCATCGTGGGCACGCTCGCGTTTATGCTTTCCATCAACCTGACCATGACGCTCGTGGTGGTGCTCGTCACGCCGCTTTCCATTTTTGCAGCCGGTGCTATTGCCAAGCTCTCCAACAAAAGCTTTACGGCACAGCAGCGTATTCAAGGGCAGCTCGGTGGTCATATCGAGGAGTACGTAGGCGAGCAAAAGCTTGTCGACGCCTTTGCCTACGGTCCCAACGCCCAGCAGCGCTTCGATGCCCTCAATGCCGAGCTTTACACCGCGGGCGAGCGCGCACAGTTTATGGGTTCGCTCTCCAACCCCGGCACGCGCTTTATCAATAACATCATCTATGCCGTGGTCGCTGTGATCGGCTGCGTGGGCGTGATCACGGGCGTGCCCGCGGCGCTTACGGTGGGCGGCGTGCAGATCTTCCTGTCCTATGCCAACCAGTACACCAAGCCGTTCAACGAGGTCACCAACGTCATTACGCAGATCCAGACGGCGTATGCCTCGGCGCGCCGCATGTTTGCACTGCTCGATGCCCGCGAGCAGGAGCCCGATGCGGCGGATGCCGTGGAACTTGCTGCCCCGCAGGGCGAGGTCGCCTTTGAGCATGTGGACTTTAGCTACGTGTCCGACCGCAAGCTGCTGCAGGACATCTGCATCGAGGCCAAGCCCGGCATGCGCTTTGCCCTTGTTGGCCCCACGGGCTGCGGAAAGACGACGCTCATCAACCTGCTGCTGCGCTTTTACGATATCGATGCCGGCCACATCACGGTTGATGGCAGGTCTTCGCGTGACTACACGCGCGCAAGCCTGCGCCATGCCTTTGGCATGGTGTTGCAGGATACGTGGCTGTTCGAGGGCACGGTGGCGGAAAACATCGCCTACGGCTGTCCCGACGCCACGCGCGAGCAGGTTATCGAAGCTGCCAAGCGCGCGCATGCGCACAAGTTTATCGTGCAGCTGCCAGGCGGCTACGATACGGTCATCGGCGAGGACGGCGGCACGTTTAGCCAGGGTCAAAAACAGCTGCTGTGCATTGCGCGCGTTATGCTCACCGATCCGGCGATTCTGCTGCTGGACGAGGCAACGTCGAGCATCGATACGCGTACCGAGCTGCAGGTGCAGGCGGCATTCGACGAGCTCATGGCCGGCCGTACGAGCTTTGTCGTGGCGCATCGCCTGAGCACGATTCGCAACGCCGACTGCATTCTGGTCATGCGCGACGGCCAGATTATCGAGCGCGGCACGCACGACGAGCTGCTAGCGGCAGGCGGCTTCTACGCCGAACTCTACCGCAGCCAGTTTGCCCAGTAAGCAAGCCCGTGGGGCAAATTAATCAATCGACAGACGGTGGTTTACATCTGTCACGTTAGTACTAAGATAGTCATCTAATAAATTGCATTAGTGGCTTTAGTTTTGGGGGATACGAGGCAACGTGACTATGACGTGCTCTTTGGTGGTTAACAGCAAGAGCGGTAATACCAGGATGGTTTCGGGTGCGATCAAGCGCACTCTGCAGGCTGCGGGTGTTGAGTTTGTCCATGCCGCGGCGTTGAGCGACGATGCGGATGCAGATCAGGTTGCGCTCGAGGCGCAGGGCGCCTGCGCGGCCGACACGGTGCTCGTCGGTTTTTGGTGCGACAAGGGCGCGTGCACGCCTTCGGTCGCGGCGTTGCTCTCCGCTTTGCACGGCAAGCGCGTCTTCCTGTTTGGCACCTGCGGCTTTGGGGCCGATCAGAGCTATTACCAGCAGATTATCGACCGCGTGACCTCCAATTTGGCTGGAGATGCCGAGCTTGCGGGCTGGGCGATGTGTCAGGGCAAGATGGGCCCTGCGGTCAAGCAGCGCTACGAGGCCATGCTCGAGCAAGATCCCGACAACGCCCGATTTAAGATGCTGCTCGACAACTGGGTTGCCGCAAAGGACCATCCTACCAAGGAGGACCTGGACAACATGGCCGCAGCCGCCAAGAAGGCCGTGCTGGGCGAGTAGCTTCGCCGTCCGCGATCCTTCGTGCAAAACAATACAAATGTGAAAGCCTCGAAGTTCTCGAGGCTTTTTTCTTGACACTTGTAGGCGCAACCGTGGCAGGCGTTTGGGGTGACATTTTCCATTACCCCGATGACGAGACCGTCCTGGACGACACACTCGCATGCGTTCGCTGGATGTATTCAGAGTGGGACGGGCTTTCCGGATGGATGGGGTTTCGGAAAGTGTGTCCCGGAATTTGCCTTTGGAATGGGATGCGGTTTCCGGTTGAGGGCTCTGGTGGAAAATGCGACCCGGAATTTGCAATCGGAGTGGGATGCAGTTTCCCAACGGGGCCGTAAGCGGAAACTGCATCCCACTCCGGACGTGAATTCTGGGACACGGTTTCCGGATGCAAAAAAGGCCACAAGACGTGGCCTTCAACTTATATATGTTGCGGATACCCCCATGACAAGCCGCGCTCCAACAACAGGGCGTCTGTCCAGGCGGAGGCATATAAGGTTCATCGCGAGTTCCGCACGCAAAGAAGGCCACTTAATGTGGCCTTCGTCTTGCGCAGGACTGTCCGAGCAGGGAACCTTACGTTCCGCGCCGTCCGGGCAGACGAACCGGGATACAGGCTCGCTACTTGATCTTGGTCGTACCCGGTGCCAGGTTGGGGTCGGTCTCGTTAGCCTCGGTCTGGAAGTGCTCGGTGTACACGTTCTTGCCGTCGCGGAACATCTCGTAGTACTGCATCTTGGCGTAATCTTCGCGCGCCTTGGTGGCGGCTGCGGCGGCGGCATCGTCACCGGTGACGTTGGAGGAGAGCGCCCAGCGCAGGCTGGCGTCCTCGTAGCCGACCGAGTTGATGGCGGGCAGCGACTCGCGCAGCGTCATGTGCGCTTTCTGGTAGTCGGTCAGCGGTGCGCCGATCAGCTGCATAAGCTGCGTGGACAGGTAGTTGGTGGACAGGTCGTCGACCTCGCTCGTCTGGTCGCAGCCGGCAACGTCGTAGTTGGCCCAGATGATGTAGTCGGTCTGCCACAGACGCTCCTGATGCGTAGCGTCGTCCTCGCCGGTAAACCACTTGTCATTGAACTTGGACGGGAAGAACGGCTGGTGGTCGCCCCAGAACACCACGACCACCTTGCGGTCGAGCTTGCTCAAGGCGTTGAGGAAGTAGCGCAGCGCCTGGTCGGACTGCTCGATGCACGAGACATACTCGTCGACATCGGATAGCGTGCCGTCCTCGACGGTCTTGGCGTCCAGGTCGGTCGTGTCGATGTTCAGGTGCATCTGCTTGTCGACCGGCAGCAGGCCCGTATCGTAGCCCGAGTGGTTCTGCATGGTCACGTCGAAGATAAACTGCGGATCGGCGTTCTGGTCGAGCAGCTCAAGAATCTTGTCGTAGGTAGCCTGGTCGGTCACCATGCCGCGCAGGGTGTCGGCTCCCTGGAAATCGTTGATAGACAGGAACTGGTCAAAGCCAAAGTCCTTGTAGACGTTCTCGCGGTTCCAGTTGGTCGCGTGGTTGGGGTGCATGGCCGTGGTGGAATAGCCGAGCGATTTGAACTGCTCTGCCAGATTACCGGTCGTTTCCATGTTGTAGATGGTGTAGGGGTACACGCCCGAGCCCAGGTTGGCCATAGAGTTGCCGGTCATAAACTCAAACTCGGTATTGGCGGTACCGCCGCCGTAGGCGCTCACGTAGAGCTTGCCGCGGCTGAGGCAGTTAGACAGGCTCTTAAAGTACTGCGGGCCCTCGTAGCCGGCGCGCATGTTCTGGTAGATCGACAGGTCGGAGAACGTCTCGTTCATGATGGCGATGACCGTGGGCTTCTCGCTATCGAACTGCTCCTTTGCGGCGGCGCGCTCGTCGCTCTTGGCCGCGTCGGACTTGTCGTAGGCCTTGGCGTACTTTTTGAGCGTGGCCTTGGCATCGTCGACGGAGTAGTCGGCGGGTTTGGGCGGCTTGATGGACTGCGCTGCACTAATAAAGGCGGGCAGGTAGCCCTCGCGCCAGTAGCTCTCGAGCGGGCGCCAGGTGTAGACGGTGATGCCGAGGGTGTTGTAGTAGTCGATGAGCGTGACATGCGCGGTCACGCCGCCCAGGCACAGTACGGCGACGAGCAGGTTGGTGAGCAGCATGCGCTTGGCGTTGGCGGCGCCCTTCTGACGGTGCGGTGCCACCAGGCCGGCGTACTCACACAGCAGCATGGCGATGGCGGTAAAGCCCATGGACAGCACGCAGAACAGTGAGATCGAGAAGGTGTAGCCGGTGCCGGCGACCGCGGCGGCGGTGGAGATGGCCGAAAGGTCGCCCGGCTGGATGGGCATGGATTTAAACGTGATGACGAAGAACTCGGCAATGCCCAGGACAAAGAGGGCAAAGGCCAGGACCGCGGGAGCTACGCCGTGGCGCTGGAACAGGAAGAACAGGCCGACCATGAGCACGGTGATGATGGCCCACTCGAGCAGGATGCACAGGGGGTAGACCCAGGTAAAGTCGTGGTTGGACGAGACCTCCATGCCCAGCAGCGCAAAGACGCCGGCGAGCAGCAGGCACAGGACGGCGGCGACGAGTGGTTTGCCCACAAAGGCGCCGCGCAGGCGGGCGAGCTTGCCGGTGGGGGCGGGGGCGTCGGGCTTGGCGAACGCAAAGACGCGCGGGGCGATGCGGTCGCGTGCGATGCTGGCCCAAGCGCAGCCGGTGAGGATGGCGTTGGTCAGGATGAGCATCACAAAGGCGAGCGGCTCGTTTTGGGCGACGAGGCCAATGGCGCCCCAAATGGTCAAAAAGAGCTGGAACAGGCCGAAGGCGACGCTCCACCCAAGAGCGCTTTTGGCAACGGTGCCCGACTGAGCGCAAATGGCCTTGGCCTCGCGCAAGACAAGGTAGACGGTCGCCGCAAGACCGACGAGCGAGATGGCGGCAGCGAACATGCTGAGACTCCTCACAAACTAAAACGTACGAAAGCGGAGGTTTACCCGATTGTTACCAAGATATGCGCTGCAATTGGTGGCTGCGCACAACAACCAGCCATATTAACGCGCACGTGTGGCGGTGTGGCGCAATGTAGTGGCGGCCTGCGCGATAATGGACGGGAATTACACGGAAACGTAAAGGCTTCTTAAAGAATTAGCGAGGATAGAGCTATGGGCGAGCAGGTTTGTATGACGGGCACCGAGTACTGCGGCGGAGCTGTGGGCGTGGACGCGGGCGGCTATCCGGTCGAGACTACGGGCAACGCGGCGCTGGACATCTTGGAACACCGCTCGTCCACGCGTGCCTTCGCGCGTGATGACGACGACCGTCCCGTGGCGGTGACCGACGAGCAGCGGGCGGCGATCTTGCATGCGGCGAGCCGCGCGCCGTCGGCGGGCGCCATGATGATGTATTCCATCGTGAGCGTCCGCGAGCGGGCAACGCTCGACCGCCTGGCCGACCTGTGCGACCACCAGCCCATGATCGCCAAGGCGCCCTGGGCACTTATATTTGTGGTCGACTATGCCAAGTGGATCGATCTGTTTGAGCACGTGGGCTGCTTTGAGCCCGAGTTTGTCGAGCGTACGGGCAAGGCGCCCCGCCGCGCGCCGGGTCTGGGCGACTTTGCCATCGCGGCTCAGGATGCCGTGATCGCCGCGCAAAACGCCGTGGTTGCCGCCGAGGCCCTGGGGCTGGGGAGCTGCTATATCGGCGACATCGTCGAGAACGCCGAGGAAGTTGCCGCGCTGCTCGATCTGCCGCCCTATACCATGCCGCTGTCGATGCTCATCATCGGCACGCCCCGTAAGGAGCGCCCGGCAATCGCGCACCCCGTGGTGAACCTGGTGCACGAGGAGCGCTACTGCCGTGCGGATGCCGCGACTATGGATGCGCAGGTGGCCGAGATGGATGCGATGTTTCGCCCGCACGCCCGCGAGGTGGGGGAGCGCGTCGTGGATATCTACACCCGCAAGCACACGAGCCCCTTTATGGCCGAGATGAGCCGCTCCATGGAGTGGTGGTTCAAAAACTGGCTCGGAAAATGACGAATGTGACAAGGGGATAGTCCCTTTGTCACACTTCATATCGCCGCGGTAGCCTAAAGACTGTATAAATCTTTATCTAGCTGGGAAACAGTGCATTAAAACATGGGCCGATTACCTATAATCCCTTCGAACATTAAAGTTGGGAGGAAACCGGCTTATGGAACAAAAGGCCAAGGAGGCAGCCTCGCACGCTGCGATTCCTGTGAGCATCTCGGCGATGCTCGTCACGCTAGGCGTGGTGTACGGCGATATCGGCACCAGCCCCATGTATGTAACCAAGGCGCTCGTTGCCGGCAACGGCGGCATCGGAAGCGTCACGGAGGAGTTCGTGCTCGGCGCGCTCTCCCTTGTCGTGTGGACGGTCACGTTGCTGACCACCATCAAGTATGTGCTCATCTCGCTGCGCGCCGATAACCATGGTGAGGGCGGCATCTTTGCCCTGTACAGCCTGGTCAGGCGCTGCGGCAAGTGGCTTATCATCCCCGCCATGCTGGGTGGCGCCGCGTTGCTCGCCGACGGCATCCTGACGCCGGCCGTTACCGTTACCACGGCCATCGAGGGCCTGCGCACTATCCCGGCGGTTCATGCCGTGCTGGGCGATGACCAGGGCCGCGTCGTCGCCATTACGCTCGCCATCATCATCGTGCTCTTCTTGGTACAGCGCATCGGTACGGCCAAGATCGGTCACGCCTTTGGCCCCATCATGACGCTGTGGTTCCTATTCCTGGGCGGCACGGGTTTGTTCTTTGTCTTACAGCACCCCGCCGTGCTGCTGTGCCTCAACCCGCTCCGCGGCATCGCCTTTTTGTTGAGCCCCAACAACCACGCGGGCATCATGATTCTGGGCAGCTGCTTCCTCGCCACCACCGGTGCCGAGGCGCTCTACTCCGACATGGGCCACGTCGGCCGCGGCAATATCTACGCTACCTGGCCGTTCGTTAAGTGCTGCCTGCTGCTTTCCTATATGGGCCAGGGCGCTTGGCTTATGAACAACGCTGCCAACCCCGAGCTCATGGGCATTGCCGACCTCAACCCGTTCTACCAGATGCTCGCCCCGGGCCTGCGCCCGTTTGCCGTTGGCCTTTCCACCGTCGCGGCCATCATTGCCTCGCAGGCGCTCATCACCGGCGCGTTTTCGCTGGTGTCCGAGGCCAGCCGTCTGGACCTCATGCCGCACATGCAGGTCTTCTACCCTGCCGAGACCAAAGGCCAGCTCTACATCCCCATGGTCAACAACGTCATGCTTGTGGGCTGCGTCATCGTGGTGCTGCTGTTCCAGAACTCGGCGCATATGGAAGCCGCCTACGGCCTTGCCATTACGCTGACTATGATGTGCACCACGCTACTGCTCTTCTTCTACCTGCACGAGGAGCGCAAGCTCAAGGTTGCTCCGTGGATCTTCGCGGCCTTCTTCCTTTTGCTCGAAGGCTTCTTCTTCGTGAGCTCGCTCACCAAGTTCTTCCACGGCGGCTATTTCACCATCCTCATGGCTGCACTCATCATGGGCATTATGGTGTGCTGGTACAACGGCACGGCGGTCGAGCAGCGCCAGTTTACGCTGCTGCCGCTGCGCAGCTACCTGCCGCAGCTCAAGCGCCTGCGCGACGACGACCGTTACGAGCGCATGAGTGACAACGTCGTGTACCTGACCAAGGACACCCATACCGACTACATCGACCGCGATATCGTCTATTCGATCTTGGACAAGCATCCCAAGCGTGCCCGCGCCTGGTGGTTCGTGAATGTCGAGACCATGGACGAACCGCACACCTTTGCCTATTCGGTCGAGACGTTCGGCACCGACTACGTGTTCCGCGTGCACCTGTACCTGGGCTACAAGATCAACCAGCGCGTCAATGCCTACCTGCGTCAGGTTGTTCAGGACCTGGCTGCCACCGGCGAGCTGCCGCCGCAGACGCATGACTACTCGGTCTACAAGGATCCGGGTAACATCGGCACGTTCAAGTTCGTCCTGATCCGTAAGCTTCTGGCGCCCGAAAGCGATGTGGAGCCCAGCGAGCGTACGGCCATCACGCTCAAGTACATCATTCGCCGCGCCGCCGGCACGCCCGCGCGTTGGTACGGCCTGGAGAACTCCAACGTGAGCTTTGAGTACGTGCCGCTGTTCACCAAGTTCAAGGCCGTGAACAAGATGCAGCGCCTGGCCCCCAACGAGCGGCCGTAGGCGCCGACGGGTTGCACGGAGTTGGTTTTCGATGGACAAGATTGAGACCGGGGAGGCAAACATGGATGCAAAGATGCTTGATGGCCGCGAGGTGGTTGCCGAGCTGGTACGTGAGGCACGCGCCGACGCCGCCGAAGATCGGTTCCTTACGAACCGTGCCAACATGGATATGGCCGATCGCGTAATTTCGATCGTGGCACTGGTATTTGGAGCGGTGTGCGTGTGTGCCCTGCTCGCGCACGTGCTGTTTGTCTAGCGACCGCCGGTTGCAAAGGCTATACACTTGGAACCACCACAAGGGAAACCACCACAAAGGTGCCTGTCCCCTTTGTGGTGGTTTTTGTTTTGAGAGAGGGGCGGGACGCTGATGGACGTCCGTACGGACGGCGATATTGCCGATAGCTTTTGGTGGCGGCGCACAACGCTGACGCGCCGCACTCCTCTGTATGACGCCTGCGTATCGGTGGGGCTGCTGGTCGCGGCGACGATTGTGGGCGCGCTGCTCGACCATCCGGGTCTCGCGCCGAGCATCATGATCGTCTATGTGTTCGCCGTTCAGCTGTGCGCATTCTTTACCTGGAGTCGCCTGTATTGCTTGCTGAGCTCGGCTGCCGCCGTGGCGCTCTACAACTTCTTGTTTGTCGACCCGCGCTACTCGCTGTCGCTTATCGACCGCGGCTATCCCGGCATGTTCTTCATCATGTTCGTGGTCTCGCTTGTGTCGAGCTCGATTGCGTTGGCCCTGCGCCGCGCCTTGGCACAGGCTGCCGCCAGCGACCGCCGCACGCATATGGTGCTCGAGACCAACCGCATGCTGCAGCGGTGCGCCGATCAGCATCAGATCGTTCACGCCATGGCCACGCAGCTGGCACGTCTTTCGGGCTGCCCGGTCGTGTGGTACAGCGCCGACGCCGAGGGCGATGACCTGCTGCCGCGTGCGACATACACGGCCGTGGGCGATGCCGCACCGGTGCACGAACTGGCGCCGCAGATGCCGCCGCGGCTCTCGGCGTCCGCCTATGTGGGAACGCCGCTCGATGCCACCTATGGCGGCTCGGCGTTTTATGGCATCTACCTGACGGTTCGCACAGGCGACGGCTTCGCGCGCTCGGGCGACCCCGCCTCGGTGGTGGGCGTGCTGGCTATCGTTGCCGAGCCCGACGTGCTGACGCATGAGGAGCGGACACTTGCCGATGCCATCGTGAGCGAAGGCGAGCTGGCGCTCGATCGCGCCCGCGCCATGGAGGCCCGCGAGGAGGCGGCGGTGCTTGCCAAAAACGAACAGCTGCGCGCCAACCTGCTGCGCTCCATCTCGCACGACCTGCGCACGCCGCTCACCAGTATTTCGGGTAATGCCGATGTGCTGCTCGACCAGGGCTCGACCGGCACCGCGGTGCTCGATGCCCAGACGCGCCGCGGCCTGCTTCTATCCATTCGCTCGGATGCGCTGTGGCTCAACGCCACCGTCGAGAATCTGCTCGCCATCACCAAGCTCGAGGGTGGCGGTATGCGCCTGTCGACCACGCTCGAGCTCATGGACGATATCGTCGAGGAGGCGCTGCGCCACGTAAATCCGGCCGTGCGCGAGCACGACCTTAAGGTGGTGGCGTGCGATGAGCCGGCGCTCGTCAACGTCGATGCGCGCCTGATGGTGCAGCTGGTGGTCAATCTGGTGAACAACGCCATCACCTATACGCCCGCGGGTTCGCATATCGTGATTTCGATTAGCGTCGACGATGGACGCGTGGCGTGCTCGGTGGCCGATGATGGTCCGGGCATCGCACCCGAGGATCGCGAGCGGATCTTTGAGTCGTTCTATACCGCCAACCATGGTCTGGCCGACAGCCACCGCAGCGTTGGCCTGGGTCTTTCGCTCTGCCGTTCCATTGCGTTGGCACATGGCGGTAGCATAGAGGTTGCCGCGGCGGACCCGCACGGCTCGGTCTTTACGATTGAGCTTCCTGCCGCCGACGTTTCGTTTGATAAGGAGTAGCGCTGTGCCGAACTCTGCCGTAAAACCGCTCATCTTGGTCGTTGAGGACGACCCCGCCGTCCGCAATCTTATTGTTGCCGCGCTCGAGGCGCACGGCTTGCGCCATATGGCTGTGGAGACCGCCCATGCCGCTATCGCCGCCGCCTCGTCGCAGACGCCGAGCATTGTGCTGCTCGATCTGGGCCTGCCCGATATGGACGGCGTCAAGGTGGTGGAGTCGGTGCGCGCATGGTCGGGCATGCCGATTATCGTGGTCTCGGCGCGCAGCGAGGACGCGGACAAAATCCGCGCGCTCGATGCCGGTGCCGACGACTACCTGACCAAGCCGTTTTCGGTCGAGGAACTGCTCGCGCGCATTCGCACGACGCTCAGGCGCCTTTCGTATGCGCAGACGGGCGGCGTTGTCTCCGAGGGCTCGTTCGATACCGGTGAGCTGCATATCGATTTTGATGCCGGCATCGCCACGATGGATGGCGAGGAACTGCATCTGACGCCGATCGAGTATAAGCTCCTGTGCCTGCTGGCGCATAACGCCGACAAGGTACTGACGCACCAGTTTATCCTGCACGAGATTTGGGGCACGGCAACTAAGAGCGACCTGGCGAGCCTGCGCGTCTTTATGGGCACGCTGCGCAAGAAGATCGAGTCCGACCCCGCGCATCCGCGCTATATCCAGACGCACGTGGGTATTGGTTACCGATTGGTCATCCAGGGATAGGTCGGCATCCGCCATCCCAATATGAGTTGCGGTGAAATACGGTCTAAATTTGCCTAATTCCAGGCAAAACAGTCCGTATTCCACCGCAACTTTGTTATTTGCCCTTGGGCTTGCTGGCGTAGAACTTCTTCTTTTTGGACTTGCCGGCGGGGGAGGGCTTGCCAGCAAAGTTGGACTTGCCGTTGCCGGTCTGCACGTGCGCGGGCACTGCCGCGCGAGGCTTACGGGCCTCGGGGTTACGCAGCTCCTCGACGCGCTCGGCAATTTCCTCGGCGCTAAAGCCGACCTCGGCCATGGCGTCCTCGATGGGCAGGCGGCGCACGATATAGCAGTGGTGCACCTTCTGGTTGCGCGCGAAGTCCTCGGGGATGGTCTGTGCCGTAATGTCCTCCAGCACCACGCCCGCGCGCGCGAGCTTGCGCGCCTCGGGGCGGAAGCCGCGCAGGTTGCAGCTAAAGATGGCGTGGCCGCCCTGTGCGAGCAGGCGCGATACGCCGGCCAAAAGCTCAACATGGTCGCGCTGGACATCCCAGGTGCGGCGGCCCATCTTGGACGAGTTCGAAAACGTGGGCGGGTCGACAAAGATCAGGTCCCAGCGGTTGCGCGTCTGGCGCTGGTCGCGAATCCAGGCGAGCACGTCGTCGCGCACAAAATGATGCTGCGGACCAACAAAGCCGTTCTGGCGCATATTGCGCTCGGCCCAGTCCAGGTAGGTGTTGGAAAGGTCGACCGTCACGGTCTCCTCGACGCCGCCATCGGCCGCGTAGCAGGTGGCAGTGCCAGTGTAGGCAAACAGGTTGAGGAAGCGGCGCGCCTGCTTGGCGTGCTCGCGCACTAGGTTGCGGGTGACGCGGTGATCCAGGAAGATGCCCACATCCAGATAGTCGTCAAAGTTGACGGCAAAGGTAAGGCCGCCCTCTTCGATGAGTGGCAGACGACGGCGTGCGATATTGGCGCGCTCGCCCGAGCCGCCCTTGCCGGCGCCCTGCTTGCCGTACTGCGAGCCGCCGCGCGAACGCATGCGGGCCTTGGCGCGCACATGCTCGGCCGGAACATCAAGGATGCGCGGCGCGATGGCCAGAATGTCGAGCATGCGGGCCTGGGCTAGCGCGGGGTCGATGGTCTTGGGCGCGGCGTATTCGGCGATGACGAGCCAGCGGCCCGGCGTCTGCGGGCAACCCTCGTACAGGTCGATGGCGGCGGAGTAGTCGGGCAGGTCGGCATCGTAGACGCGGTAGCAGCTTACGCCCTCGCGCTTGGCCCACTTGCGGCGCAGGCGCGCGTTCTTGCGCAGGCGGTTGGCGAACTGCTCGGACCCGGGGATGAGCACGGGCAGCGGCTTGCCGTCGCCCAAGTCGAGCGTGGCGGCAGGTTCGGGCATGGAGGAAGCGGCGGCTTCGTCTTCGACGTCCGTGGACTGTTCCTCGGCGTTTATGCTGGTCGCAGCCTCGAATGCCGCGGCGGCGTGGTCGAGCGAGTGCCAAACCTCAAGAGCCGCCTCCTCGTTATTGGGCATGACGGCGATGGAGCGCGCGGGCTCGGCATGGAGCGCGCGGGCCATAAGGCCATCGCGGGTGAGCGCAGCGACCGGCGCCGCGGAAAGCTCGGGCGCGCGGCGCAGCTCGCCGACCAGCGTCATGGCGTCGTGCATGAGCGAAAGCGGGGTCTCGGTGGTGTCTGCGACCACGGCGGCACCGGCGACGGCGCCCGCATGGTCCAGCACGGTGGCGGGCTTGGCGGCGCAAAAGTCGACAAAACGCTTGTAGCCAGCGCTCTTGACCATGCGCTCGGCGGTCTTGCGAGCGGCGGGGTCGATGTCTGCGGCCACGATGCGCGCCTGGCGTTCGCGCGCTGCCGCCTCGCGCTCGCGCGCCTCGGCAAGCAGCTGCTCCCACAGAGCGGCGTTGTGCAGCTGCCAGCCCTCAAAGCCCCAGCGCTCGCGTGCGGCGCCCGGGGCGCGGTCGGTCAGAATGTTCACGGCTTCCAGCAGCAGGCCGCCGCCGGCGCACGAGGCATCGATCAGCGTGGGAAGGGCTTCATTTTCGTAATCGTCGGCCGTCAGCTCGCGCTCGCATAGCGCGGTCCAGCCGACCTGCGCCAGCACCAGGGCGGCGTAGTCGGGGCGCAGCACGTGCGCGCCCTCGCCGGCGCGGGTCGCTGCGGGCGGCAGGCGTTTGAACAGCGGGTCGCCCGAAAGGTCTAGGCTTATGCTCGCGCGGCGCTGGCGCAGCGAAAGCAGTAGGTGAACATCGGGGTCGGCGGCATCGACATCGGCGCGACGGCCCGTGGTCTCGGCCAGGCGGTCGCACAGCGCGTCTTTGGCGCGCAGGGCCGAGAAACGCGTGTTGCGCAGCTGCTCGGTCACGCCGCGGGCGGTGATGGCAATGGTGGCGCCGGGGCGGACGATGTTCTCCCAGGCGATGTCGTAAACGCTATCGTACAGCTCGTCGGCGTCCTGCGCCTCAAAGCGCCCGAGCACCGCAAACACGCGGCTCGCCAGACGCGACCACAGACAGGCGCGGTAGCCTTCTTCGAGCTCGCCCTCAAACGTGGCGCGGCCCTTCAGCCGGCGAACATGCGAAAGCCCGAGGCGTTTAAGCTCATCGGCGAGTGCGGACTCAAAGCCCTCGGGGCAGCTTGCGTAAAATTCCATGGGTGACCTCTCTGGTTGCGTCGCTCCATTATATGATGGATGCTTCGTTTACTCTCGCCCCCGAAAGGAACCCATATGATTGATGCGTGCCCCGATTCTGCCGTGCTCTTTTTTGACGTGGACGGCACGCTGACGTCGTTCGATCCCGACAACATGACCGACAAGGACTTTTCGGCGGTTCGCCCCTCGCAGGCGGTGATCGAGGCGTTTCATCGCCTGCGCAATGCGGGTCACCAGGCATTTATCTGCACGGGTCGTCCCTTGTGGCTGATTGCCGATGGTCTGCGTGCTTTGGAGCCTGCGGGTGTCGTTGCCATGGCGGGAGCGACACTCGAGGTCGAGGGCCGCGTGGTACACGAGGACTGCTTTGACGAGGACATTGTCGAGGAGCTTGCACGCCGTATGGCCGCGGCAGGGATTGAGGCCTTTTTCGAGACCAACGTGGCTACTTTTGCCTTGGAACCCGCGGGCGTTGAGCAGTCGTCTCTGATCGGCACTTCTGTGGTGCACAGCGCCGAGGAAATGCGCGTCGACGGCAGTCTGCGCGTGGGCAAGGTATGCCTCAATGTGCCCAGTTTGGCTCGCGTAGCCAACGATGACGGCTTTATCGATCGCGAGTTTGAGCTGTGCAACACCGGTGGCCAGAATCGCGAGCTGAGCCCCAAGGGCATCGACAAGGGCGTGGGCGTGGCGCGAGCGCTGGAATACCTGGGTCGCACCGGCAACGCGCGCACCTTTGGCTTTGGTGATTCCGGCAACGACCTGGGCATGCTCGCTGCGGTCGAGACGGCTGTCGCCATGGGCAACGCCATGCCTGAGGTCAAGGCGGTCGCCGACTACGTGACCGACGATGTCGCACACGACGGCACCGTCACAGCGATGCAGCATTTCGGCCTCATCTAATGAATCCCACGTTCTGACGTTTGCTCAAACTGCGACTCTTTGCTTTTGCATGCTCAATCGATTTATCAATCCAAACACTGAGGTGTTTATACCGTTCGCCGAGAAGATAAAAAACCGCAGCTCACGCCTTGATAAACGTAGGTAAAGTGTTTAGCAGTTTATCGGCCGTATGCTAGCGAAAGGAATCAGGCAGATGGCAATCAAGGTGTTCGCTGACGGTGCAAACCTCGAGGGCATGCTCGACATGTACGAGAACGGCAACGTTCAGGGTTTCACGACCAACCCGTCCCTTATGAAGAAGGGCGGCGTGACGGATTACCGCGCGTTTGCCAAGGAGGTCCTGGCCCACATCACCGATGTGTCCGTCTCGTTTGAGGTCTTTGCCGACGACGTCGAGACCATGGAGGTCGAGGCGCGCGAGATCGCTACCTGGGCCGAGAACGTCTACGTCAAGATTCCGTGCGTGACTACCAAGGGCGAGTCCACCGCCGAGCTGGTCCGCAAGCTTTCCGCCGACGGCATCAAGGTCAACGTCACTACCATCTTTACGCCTACGCAGGTCGATGAGATGGTCGAGGCCGTTGACACCGAGACGCCGTCCATTATCTCGCTCTTTGCCGGCCGTATCGCCGATACCGGCGTCGACCCCATTCCGTTTATGACGGAGTCGGTCAAGAAGGCCGCCGCCAAGCCCAACTGTGAGGTCCTGTGGGCGTCCACGCGCGAACTTATCAACATTTACCAGGCAGAAGCCTGCGGTTGCCAGATCATTACAGTGCCCAACAGCATCCTGGCCAAGCGCAAGAACATCGGTCGCGACCCGTACGAGGTCTCGCTCGACACCGTGCGCGGCTTTGCCAAGGATATCGCGGCGCTCGGTTTCCATATCCTGCCGTAGCGCGAACACCGACTGTACCGTGGGCTGTTCGCCCCGGCCTTTCCTTTCCCTATCGCTCACGCGCTCCGCGAGGGTCGCGCTAGGCAAAGGAAAGGCCGGGGCTGCCGGCACGAGCTTGCCAGCAAGTTGGCGATTGGCTTCCATATCCTGCCGTGGGCAAAGGTACCCCCGCCTGCGCCGTGCAAAATTGAGAGTATTCAGCAAGGTAAAGGTCTTTATCAGTTAACCGAAGCAAAAAACAGCCCCCGTTTTGGCTCTGACGACGCTAAAACGGGGGCTGTTTTTTGCTTTTTCGCCTCTGGGAGGCATCCGGAACAGCGGAATTTGCAGAATACTCGCGATTTTGCACGTCACTACAGGGGGTACCCCTGCTTTGGCGGTTTACTTCCCCTGTACCATGGTGAGCGAGATCTTCTTGCGGTCGCGATCGACCTTTTCGACCCACACCTTGACCGTGTCACCGACGCGCACCACGTCGCTCGGGTGCTTGACAAAGCGGTTGGCCAGCTTTGAGATATGCACGAGGCCGTCCTGGTGCACGCCCACGTCGACGAAGGCGCCAAAGTCCACAACGTTGCGCACCGTGCCCTTGAGTTCCATGCCGGGCTCCAGGTCATCGATGGAAAGCGCCGAGCGGCTAAAGACCACCTCGGGCGCGTCGTCTCGCGGGTCGCGGCCGGGCTTTTTGAGCTCGTTGACGATGTCGATGAGCGTGAGGGTGCCGCAGTCCAGGTCGCTTGCCAGCGCCGAGATACTGCCCAGGCGGCGCTCGATGTCGGGCACGCCGCCGCGGCTGAGCTCGCTGGCTTTAACGCCGGCGCGTTCCAGGACGGACGTGGCCACCTCGTAGCTCTCGGGGTGGACGCTCGTCGCGTCGAGCGGGTTCTTGCCGCCGCTGATGCGCAGGAAGCCCGCGGCGTTGAGGTATGCCTTGGGTCCTAGTTTGGGGACCTTCTTAAGCTGGCGGCGATCGGTAAAGGCACCGTTTTCCTCGCGGTAGGCCACGATGTTTTTGGCCACGCTCGGCGTGATGCCCGATACGTATCCCAGCAGGCTTGCGCTCGCGGTATTCACGTCGACGCCCACGCGGTTGACGACGTCCTCCACCACATGGCCCAGGGTGCGCGAAAGCTCGGCCTGGTCAAGGTCGTGCTGGTACTGGCCAACGCCGATGGACTGGGGCGGGATCTTGACGAGCTCTGCCAGCGGGTCCTGTAGACGGCGGCCCAGGCTCATGGCGCCACGCACGGTGACGTCCAGATCGGGATACTCCTGGCTGGCGAGCTCGGAGGCGGAGTACACCGATGCGCCGGCCTCGTTGACGATGGTGTATCGCAGCTCAGGCGCCTGCTCGGCGATGAACTCCGAGACGACTTCCTCGGTCTCGCGGCTGGCGGTGCCGTTGCCGATGACGATGGTGTTGACGCTGTCCTTTTTGACGAGGCGGGCGAGCTCGCGCTTGGTGCCGGCGACGTCGTGGCGCGGCTTGGTGGGATAGACCACGCCGTGGTCGAGCAGCTTGCCGGTCTCGTCCATGACGGCGACCTTGCAGCCGGTGCGGTAGCCCGGATCGAGCGCGAGCACGCGGGCGCCGCGCACGGGGCGTGCCGAGAGCAGGCCCTCGAGATTCTTGGCAAAGACATTGATGGCCTCGGTCTGCGCACGGACGGTGAGTTTGGCGCGGGCCTCGCGCTCCAGCGAGGGGGCCATGAGGCGCTTGTAGCCGTCGGCGATGGCGGCGTCAAAGACGGGCGCGAAGACGCCCTGGCGTCGGGGCCAACGGCTGCCGAGGCGTGCCGTGGCGGCGGCGCCGTCGACGTTCACGCGCACGCGGAGCTTGCCCTCGCGCTCACCGCGGTCGATAGCCAGCACGCGGTGGTTGGGTATACGGCGCAGCGGCTCATCATAGCTGTAGTACGGCTCGTAGGGGGTCTTCTCGGTGGGGTCGGTGGCCTCGACGACGATGTCTGCGGTGTTTTGCGTAAAGGCACGCAGGTCGGCGACGTTCTCGGGGTCCTCGGCCACCGTCTCGGCCACGATGTCCGCCGCGCCGGCGAGCGCCTTTTCGGGCGTGTCGAAGCCGGCCTCCTCATTGACGTATGCTGCGGCGGCGTCGAGCGCACTGCCCTTGGCCGAGGCCTGCATGATGATCATGTTGGCGAGCGGCTCCAGGCCGGCTTCGCGGGCCTTCTGCGCGCGAGTCATGCGCTTTTTGCGGTAGGGCTTGTAGAGGTCCTCGACACGCTGGAGCTGCGTGGCCTCGCGAATTTGCTGTTCGAGCTCGGGCGTAAGTTTGCCCTGGGCGTCGATGAGCAGAATGACGTCCTCTTTGCGCTGTTCAAGATTGCGCAGGTAAGACAGGCGCTCGTCGAGTGTGCGCAGGGCGACGTCGTCCATTCCGCCCGTGGCTTCCTTGCGGTAGCGCGAGATAAAGGGGATGGTGTTGCCCTCGTCGATGAGCTTGACGGC
>DXLQ01000002.1:60331-65936 GCA_019414685.1 Collinsella sp.
TCGGTTAAACGTAGTAGATAGGCCCATTTCGTGGCGAACGAATCAAGCCGAGGTGCAAAATAGCCCCCGCCCCAGAAAAATCGTCGGCAAGGTAGCAAAATGCCCCGCGGGCAGGAGGCTGCTCGCGGGGCAAAGAAGAGGGGCTTGTTGGTGACGGACCGAAGGGTTCGGCATGGGGTTTCTGCCGCGGTCGCTCTTAAGGCATTACAGCTCGACGAGCTGGCCGGTCTCGGCGGCCTCCTTGATAGCGTTGAGAAGCGTGAGCGTCTTAACGTTGTCGGCGGGGGTCACGACGGGCTCGACCTCGCGGCGGACAACCTTCACAAAGTGCTTGAGCTGCATCTTGTGCGGCAGTGCCGGGTCGACGGCCGGAATCTCCATCTGCAGCGGCTTGTGCCAGTTGGAGGCGCCGTCGTAGGAGAACTGGTGCAGGCGGGGCAGCGACAGGGCGCCCTTAGTGCCGCCGATAAAGTAGGCGTCGGCGTCGAAGGGGCGGTACTGCGGGTCCTCGCGAGCGGTTGCCTCCCAGTTCCAGGGGCTGGCGGTGGCGTCGGAGATGGTCATGCTTGCGAGCGCGCCATCGGCAAAACGGACGTTGACCACGGCGGAGTCCTCGGTCTCAAAACCGCGGGCGGCGCTGGACTGCATACCCTGGACGGCAACGGGCTCGCCCAGCAGGTAGCGGAGCAGGTCGACGTCGTGCACCAGGTTGACCAGAATCGGGCCGGCACCCTTCTTGCGGCGCCATTCGACATCGAAGTACTCGTCATTCTTATAGATCATGTAGTGGAAGCTCGACACGGTGAGCTTGCCCAGCTCGCCGGACTCGATGATCTCCTTGGCCTTGTTGACGAAGGGGTTGTGGCGACGGTGCTGACCCACGAGCACGGGCACGCCGGCGGTCTCGGCCTCGGCAGCGAAGGCCTGGGCATCCTCCAGGTCGTTGGAGATCGGCTTTTCGACCAGCGGCACGATGTTGCGCTTTACAGCCTCGCGGGCAACGCCCAGGTGCAGGTCGTTGGGGGTGGCGATAATGACGGCCTCGGGCTTGACCTCGTCCATCATCTGAGCGGGATCGGTGTAAAACGGCACGCCGGCGGCCTCGGCCGTGGCGCGGGCGCCCTCAAAGGCGTCGGCGATGGCGACGAGCTCGGCCTCGGGCTCCTCGGTGACAAAGCGGATGTGGTTGCGGCCCATGGCGCCGGCGCCGATAACGGCAATGCGGACGGGGTTGAGCTCAGACATTTCGACTCCTTAATACTGGTGACCGGTGGAATGCGACAAAGGGGCCGTCCCTTTGTCGCATCGGTAAAACTAGGCGGACTTCTTCTTGCTGTCGGAGACCATCATGTAGACGGTGAGCACGACGGCGATGGCGGCGATCACAATGGCGCCGTAGAAGGACTGCTGGTAGGCGGCGCTGCCGGCCTCGGCGTGATACAGCACGGCGGTGATGGGCTGGCTGATCCAGGTGGAAGCGGCATAACCCAAAAACATGATGCCGTAGTTGACGCCGATGTTACTGGTGCCAAAGGCGCCACCGGTGAGCGGCGGGTAGATGACGAGCAGAGCGCCAAAGCTAAAGCCGAGCAGAGCGAGCGCCACAAAGAACATGGCCTGCGTAAAGCTCATCGACATGATGACGAGTGCGACGATGGTGACGACAAGGCTGATGAGCAGCGACTTATAGGCGCCGAGCTTGTCGATGATCTGGCCAAAGGACAGACGGCCGACCAGGTTGGCGCAGGTGTTGACGGAGACCACCACACCGCCGAGGGCGACGGCCGCGGCGCTCGTGGGGTCGGCGAAGAGCTGAACGGCGGCGATGGAGGCAACCTTGCCCACGAGCAGGGTGCCCGCGGTGGCGGCAAAGGCGAAGGTGACGATGAGGACCCAGAAGCGCGGGGTCTTGACCATCTCGCCCGGGGTGAGGTCGCCGAAGGTGCCAGCGTGCGCGCCGCCCTTGGGGGCCTCGAAGCCCTCGGGCAGCCAACCGGCCTCGGGGGCCTTCAGGAACAGGGCGGAGGCGGCGATCGTCACAAAGAAGATGACGCCGAGCGCCTTAAGGGCGCCAAAGATGCCCAGGCTCGGGATGAGCAGCGAGGCGAGCACCGGGGACAGCACGGCGGGACCGGCGGTCGAAGCGGCCAGGGTGATGCCGGAGGCGAGACCCTTCTTGTCGATGAACCACTTTTGGCCGGTGGTGAGCGCGGGGTTGTAGCCCAGGCCGTTGCCGATGGCGGCGACGAGCGAGAACCACAGGTAGAACTGCCACGGCTCGGTGACGGTGCCGGACATGAACCAGCCCAGGCCGTAGCACGCGGCGGCGGCGATCACGACGTTGCGGGGGCCGATTTTATCGGAGATGCGGCCGGCGAAGATGCCCGTCACGGCCATGATGGTCTGGAAGACGGGGAAGGCCCAGGTAAGAGCGCTGGACCACTCGGGGTAGACGGCGAGCAGGTTCTTGCTCACGACGGAATACAGCGCGATGGAGCTGATGAAGAACATGGTGACGCACGCGGCGGAAAGCACGACGGCGCGACCCTTGTTGGAGTTGGTGGAAGCCATTGGACTCTTTCTAATCGATACGGGGGAGGAACAGGCGTGTCCGCGGGGCCTCCCTGTCAGGTTGGTTTACTGGTCAGTCGGCTTTGCGACGCCGGACTCATCGGACCAGAGCTCGACACCCTTGTTCTTAAGGTAGTTGTCGGCATAGGCGCGACGGCCGCCGGGCTTGGCGGTGAGGTCGCCCATCATGTTGGAGAATCCGCCGTCGACCTTGATGGCGTCGCCGGTGGTAAAGTCCGAGCGCTTGGACGCCAGGAACATGACGGCGTTGGCGATATCGCTGACCTCGCCGATGCGGCGCGTGGCGATCAGGCGGCTGCGGCTCTTCTCGACCTCGGGGTCGGCGTAGAAGTTGGCCGACATCGGGGTCTTAACGAAGCAAGGCTCGACGCAGTTGGAGCGGACGCCGTAGGGGCCCCATTCGGCAGCCAGCATCTTGGACATCATGTTGACGCCCGCCTTGGTGGAGCTGTACACGCCCGAGAACGTCTCGGGGGAGTGGCTGGCAACGGTCGAGATGTGCACCAGGCGACCCTGGCCGGCCTTGATCATCTCGCGACCAAAGCGCTGCGAGGTGATGAAGTAACCGGTGAGGTTGACGTTGAGCACCTGCTCCCAGTCGCTCAGCGGCAGGTCCTCCATGGCGGCGAAGCGCAGGATGCCGGCGGTGTTGACAAGGACGTCGACGCGGCCGAAGTCGGCGATGGTGGCATCGACGGCGGCCTGAACCTCGGCCTCGTCGGTGGCGTTCATCTTGTAGCCCTCGGCGTGGATGCCAAACTCGGCGGCGAGGTCGGCGGCTGCGGCCTTGACCTTCTCCTCGTCCAGGTCGAGCAGGACGACGTTGGCGCCGTTGCGGGCGAACTCGCGGCAAATCTCGACGCCCATACCGCCGAGCGCGCCGGTCACGGCGCAGACATCGCCCTCGAGCTTAAGCCAATTGCTCATAGGAACTTCCCTTCTTGTGCCTCCCGGTGGGTCGCTCCCATTAACCGACCCACGTGGTTTTCGCTGGTTATCGTATGCTTTGCATTTGCGCAGGTGAATTGCATATTTGTTAGAATGGCGTTAACCGTAGGTTTATACTGTGCGATGCAGTTTTTCTCAATCGAGCGCGTGACCTGCCAAAACGACCCCCTGTGGCGCCATGCGTTCACAGGCGCGAAAACGGGAGATTGACGTGTACGATCGACGACTCGAGGCCATATCGGCCGCCGCGGAGCTGGGAAGCTTCTCACGTGCGGCGGCAAAATTGCGCGTGTCGACCCCGTCGCTCGTCAAACAGGTGTCGGGTTTCGAGGCCGAGTTTGGCATCACGTTGTTCGAGCGCTCGCATTCGGGTGTTAAGGTGACGCCGGCGGGCGCTCTGCTGGTGGACGACGCGCGCTCGATCATGCGGCAGTCCGAGGACGCGCTGCGCCGCGCCCGACGCGCGGCGGGCGATGGCGGTGCCGTGCGCCTGGGCGTGTCGATGATGTGCCCGGGGCGCCAGACGCTGTCGATGTGGTCGGGCATCCACGATCTGGAGCCATCGCTGCGCTTCGAGATCGTGCCGGTAAGCGACCTCTATGACGAGCGCGAATCCGTCATGCGCAGCCTTGGTCGCGAGGTGGATGTGGTGCAGTCGAGTTTTTCGACACCGCGCTGGGGCGACACCTGTCAAAAGCTCCGCATCGTTAACGTGCCGTTTTATATCGACCTGCCGCGCACGAGCCCGCTGGCGCGCACGACACGCATTACGGTTGCCGACTTGGAGGGCATGCGCCTGCGCGTGCTCCGCCACGGCAACGACGCCATGGACAGTCTGCGTATCGACCTTTTGGCCGACGGCGGTGTGGACGTGATCGATGTGGATAGCTTCGACTTTGCGCTCTTTAACGAGGCGGAGGAAAAGGGCGACGCGGTGCTCACCTGCGGGGCGTGGTCGGGGGTGCACCCGGCCTTTGTGGGCGTGCCGTTCCTATGCGGTCGCGAGGTGCCAGTCTTTCTGCACTATCCGCTCGAGCCCACCCTCCAAGTCCAAAAATTCGTCAACGCCATGGCCCAGCTTCTCAACTAGCTCTTTTGGGACGGGGCTCTTTTAGCTACTTCGAGGATGATTTTTTACAAAACGAGGCCCTGGCCAACCGGCCAGGGCCTCACTAACTTTTATTCCGTTCTAAATGACGGGCTGATCGCGCGCAGGAGGGCGCCCCGGGGTGGCGGGGTATTTCCTCCGCGCGCAGTTTCGCAGCGAAGCGAGAATGTTTGAGCACGGAGGAATTACCCCGCCACCCTCGGGGCGCCCTCCGTCAGTAACCGGTCCTACTCGAGCTCAAACGCTCCGGTGTACAGCTGGTAGTAATATCCGCGCTTGGCGATCAACTCGTCGTGGTTGCCGCGCTCGATGATGCGGCCGTGGTCCAGGCAGATGATTGCGTCGGAGTTGCGCACGGTGGACAGGCGGTGCGCGATGACAAACGTCGTGCGGCCTTCCATGAGCTTGTCCATGCCGGCTTGCACGATAGCCTCGGTGCGGGTATCGATGCTCGACGTGGCCTCGTCCAGGATCATCGCCGGCGGATCGGCGACGGCGGCGCGTGCGATCGAGATCAGCTGGCGCTGGCCCTGCGACAGCTGTGCGCCGTTGCCAGTGAGCATGGTGTCGTAGCCGTCGGGCAGGCGGGTGATAAAGTCGTCCGCGCCCGCGAGCTTGGCCGCCGCGATGCACTCCTCGTCGGTAGCGTCCAGATTGCCGTAGCGGATGTTATCCATCACGGTGCCGGTGAACAGGTTCACGTCCTGTAGCACGACGCCCAGCGAGCGGCGCAGGTCGGCCTTGCGGATCTTGTTGACGTTGATGCCGTCGTAGCGGATCTTGCCGTCGGCGATGTCGTAGAAGCGGTTGATGAGGTTGGTGATGGTCGTCTTACCGGCACCGGTGGCGCCGACAAACGCGACCTTCTGGCCCGGCTTGGCAAACACGGACACGCCGTGCAACACCTCGTGGTCGGGCGTGTAGCCAAAGTCGACGTTGTCCATGACCAGGTCGCCG
>DXLQ01000020.1:0-2212 GCA_019414685.1 Collinsella sp.
CCGAGCAGTTCGGGTCCGATATCCTGCTCGTTAAACCTAAAACCAAAGGAGTACATAATGATCAAGAAGGTCATGGAGGACTACAAGGTCCTGTTGCGGAGCATTCCCGCGGCAACGGTTTCGCTGTTTTTCGTGAGTGTCATCATGATGAACCTGCTGGCCAACAAAGAGCTTATCAGCCTGCCGTATCTGGCACTCGATTGCGGCTTTGTGGTGAGCTGGGTTTCGTTTTTGTGCCAGGACATGATCTGCAAGCGCTTTGGCGCCAAGGCATCCATCAAAATCTCTATCCTCGCGCTGCTGGTCAATCTGGCCGTGAGTCTGTGCTTTTGGGCATGCTCGCTCACGCCCGGCATGTGGGGCGCCTACTACGACACGGGTATGATCGAGGTCAACACCGCCCTTAACGCCACCATCGGCGGCACCTGGTACGTGGTGCTGGGCTCTTCGCTGGCAATGCTCGTTTCTGCCGTGGTTAACTCCACACTCAACCAGTCGCTCGGTCGTATGCTCAAAAAGAATAACTTTGCGAGCTTTGCCTTCCGCTCTTATGTGTCCACGGGTGTTGGCCAGTTTATCGACAACTTGGTCTTTGCCATTGTGGTGAGCCACACGTTCTTTGGTTGGACCTGGGTGCAGGTTCTTATGTGCTCGCTGACCGGCGCTGTTGCCGAGCTGCTGTGCGAGGTCTTCCTGAGCCCCGTGGGCTACAAGGTCGTGCGCGGCTGGGAGCGCGAGAATGTGGGTGCCGAGTACCTCGAGCGTCACGCAACCGCCTAAGGAGCAAGCATGCGGGTTTTGATCACGGGCGCTTCGGGCGGTATCGGAGCCGCGTGCGTGCAGCGCTTTTTGGACGAGGGCCACGAGGTCGTGGGCTTTGACCTGCTGCCGGCGGCGGTCGAGCACGAGCGCTACCGCCATTTGATCGTTGATGTCCGCGAGCCTGACTCGTTTCCAGGCGACCTTGAGCCTCAAGTAATCGTGAACGTTGCCGGTACGCAGGATTCGGCCGACGACATTGCCGCCAACCTGTGTGGCACCATCAACGTGACCGAACGCTACGCCTTTGTGGGGGAGGGGCTTGCCGCCAAGCCGACAGCGGCTATCAAATCCGTGGTCAATGTGGGGTCGGCGAGCGGACATACGGGATCGGAGTTTCCCGCCTATGCCGCCAGCAAGGGCGGCGTTATCGCCTACACCAAAAACCTTGCAAACCGCCTGGCGCCGCAGGCCATCGCCAACAGTGTGGACCCGGGCGGCGTTATCACGCCGCTCAACCGTTGCGTGATGGAAGACGAGCACCTGTGGAACCAGATTATGGAGCTCACGCCGCTTAAACGCTGGGCCACCGCCCAAGAGATCGCCGAGTGGATCTACTTTGTGGGCGTGACCAACCGGTTTATGACCGGGCAGAGCCTGCTGATCGATGGCGGCGAGGCCGGCCGCACCCAGTTTATCTGGCCCGAGTAGAAAACGCGCCCGATGGAAATCCGTCGGGCGCGTTTTTGATGTATTGATTTTTAGCCGAGGCAAGTCCAGTTGACGGGGGTCGAGCCGTGCTGTTCGAGTAGCCGATTGGCTGCCGAGAAGGGGCGCGACCCTATAAAGGCGGGGAGTTCTGCCGTGGCGCGGTTGGCCGAAAGCGGCGAGGGGTGCGTAGAAGCTAGGCAGAACTTGCCGGTTGCCTTGCCCGCGCCGATCGCGTCGAGCTTGCCCTCAACCATTTGCTGGGCAAAGCGGCCCCATGCCAAAAAGACGACCGGTTGGGGCAGCTGACAGCAGCGTTCGATAACGTAGTCGGTGAGCGTGCTCCAGCCCAGTTTGGCGTGCGAATTCGCGGCATGCTCACGCACGGTGAGCGTAGTGTTGAGGAGCAGGACGCCCTGTTGTGCCCATGGGGTTAGGTCTCCCGTGGCGGGAATGGGGCAACCCAGATCGGCGTTGAGTTCCTTATAGATGTTGCGCAGGCTCGGCGGCAACTTGGTTTGCGACGCGGGGACCGAGAACGACAACCCCATTGCCTGGTTGGGTCCGTGATAGGGGTCTTGACCCAAGATGACAACCTTGACGTGGTCTGCCGGCGTGTAGGCGAGGGCATTGAGGATGTCGTCTTGTGCCGGGTAGATGGTCTGCTCGGCACGCAAAAGGGCGATGCGCTCGAGCAGCTGGTTCGTCGTGTCACGTACCGGCTGCGGCGCATCGCCCAACCAAG
>DXLQ01000020.1:2312-23927 GCA_019414685.1 Collinsella sp.
GCGTTGGCAAACGGCACGATTACGACCGTCAGGCTCTGCAAAAAGCCGGCGGTTGAGGCGGAGGTGAGGCTGGAACCCAGGCACATGCAGGTGAGCTCGGTTGCCATGATGGCGCCGATGATGGCGGCGCGAACCATAAGGTCGCGGTTGATGCGGAAAGCGCGCTTGTGGAAGAGCAACAGGCAGGCCGCAAAGGCGATGATGCAGCGCAGCGCAACGATGCTCGTGGCGTTCATGCTGTCCATGCCGATCTTCATGAGGGGGTACGAAAAGCCCCATGCGACGGGAACGGAAAACGAGAGCGCGATTGCTTTTTTGCGATCCATGGGACTCCTTTTGTTACAGAACGGTTTCGCAAAAAGGATTCTGCTCCCAGATTTAGATGTAGTAAAGCGAATGTATCTTCAGTATGATTAAGTATTACTAATGTAGGCGGGAAAAGCGCTGGCAAAACGTTTTACGGCTACGTCGATGTGGAGGTACGATGGCATCGCGGTATCAGATTGTTTGTATGGTGGTCGATCGCGGCAGTCTTAAGGGTGCAGCCGATGAGCTGGGCTATACGCAAAGCGCGGTGAGCCAGGCCGTCAAGGCGCTCGAGCGCGAGCTGGGTACCACGCTTATCGAGCGCGGTAAGCAAGGTGTCTCGCTTACGCGCGACGGCAAGCAGTACCTGCCGTATCTGCGCCAAATCGTAACTGCCGAGGCCGAGCTTGAGGGCAAGCGCCAGGAATTGCTGGGACTCTCCTCGACTGATATTCGTATCGCAACGTTTACCAACGTGAGCCGCACCGTGTTGCCGCGCGTGATCCGCGACTTTGGTGCCCTGCATCCGGGTGTACGCTTTACGCTCAAACAGGGCGATTACACGCGCAATGCCCAGTGGGTGCACGATGGCGTGGTTGATTTTTGCTTTACGGCACGCGGATTTACTGCTGGGCTCGAGAAGCGCGTGGTCTATCACGATGAGTTGGTAGCACTGTTGCCGGCCGCGCATCCGCTGACGGCAAAGGAAAAGGTGACGCTCGCCGACCTGGCGTCCGAGCCGTTTGTGCTGCTGGATGAGGGCGAACAGAGCCTGGTGCTCGATGCATTCGCGGCGCATGGGCTGTCGCCGCACGTGACGAGCGAGGTGACCGACGACTACACCATCATGGCGATGGTGGAGGAGGGCCTAGGCGTGAGTATGCTGTATCGCCGTACCGTCGAGGGCATGAGGGCCGATATTCGCGTGCGTCCCATCGTGCACGCTCCCTCGCGCGACGTGGTGGCGGCCTGGCGCAGCTGGGACACCATGCCTATCGCCACGAGGCACTTTATCGACTATATGAGCTCACATATTGTCAATTAATGACTGGCATGGCGTTGAGTGCGGTGTTTAGCGGGCTGTCGCTTTGGCTTGGGCGGCGCGATAGGTGCGTGCCGGGTGGCAGAGTAGTACCGCCACGACCATAAAGAACGCCGTGGTGCCCAGGCTGATGGGGTAGACCATCATGATGTTCGCAAAGGTGCGGAAGTGCGGGAACACGCAGAATACCCAATAGAAGCGAATACCGCAGACGCAGATCATGGTGATGAGGGCGGGCATGAGCGAGATGCCAAAGCCGCGCAGGTAGCCGGACATGTTTTCGTAGAACATGCTAAAGGCGTAGGCAGGGAAGATCGAGCACACGCGGATATAGCCGATCGAGACGATGTTGGGGTCGCTGTTGAACAGCG
This sequence comes from Collinsella sp., assembly GCA_019414685.1. Taxonomy (GTDB): domain Bacteria; phylum Actinomycetota; class Coriobacteriia; order Coriobacteriales; family Coriobacteriaceae; genus Collinsella. Next base: position 4,032 of record DXLQ01000020.1, read on the forward strand.
CCAGGATTTCGCGTCCCAAGCCTACGATGATGACGATGGTGGTGAGCGCGACGATACCGCCTTCGATCAGGCAGACCTTGAGCGTCTTGGTGCAGCGGTCGATCTGGCGAGCGCCGTGGTTTTGTCCCACAAAGGTGGTGCAAGCCTGGCTAAAGCTGTTGAGCAGGTTGTAGCACACGTACTCCAAGCTCATGGCGGCGCTTGATGCCGCCATGACCTCGGTGCCCAAGCTGTTGATGGCGGACTGGATGATGATGTTAGCGACGGCAAAGACAGCGCTTTGGATGCCGGCGGGCAGGCCGATCTTGACGATGCGCTTGAGGGCGACGGGGTCTAAGCCTAAGTCGCGTGGGGTGACGCGGACGACGGAGTCGGTCTTGAGCAGGTGGACAAAGAGTGTGGTGGCGCTGACGGTGTAGGCGATGGCGGTGGCGATGGCGACGCCCGCGACGCCCCAGTGGAGCACGGGGACAAAGATGAGGTCCAGGCCAATGTTGAGGACGGTGGACACGGCGAGCGCCTGCAGCGGCATGCGGGTGATGCCGACGGAGCGGAAGATCGCGGCCTCAAAGTTGCAGAGCAAGATCGAGGGCATGCTGAGCAAAAAGACGCGCAGGTAGAGCGAAGCGAGCGGCATGGTCTCGGCAGGCACGTTGAGCGCAGCGAGCATGGGCTCGGCAAAGATCTCGCCCAGTGCGATGACGACAAAGCCCACGAGCGCCATTAAAATCGAGGTATGGACGGCGCGTTTGACCATGTTCTGATCGTTGCGGCCGATAGCGTTGGCGATGACCACGTTGGAGCCAAGCGACATGCCAATAAAAAGGTTGAGCATAAGACTGGTAAGCGGAACATTGGAGCCGACCGCCGCCATGGCGAGGGTTCCCTGGTCGCCCGAGAAGTTACCGATGATGACCGTGGCGATGAGGTTCGACAGCTGCTCCAAGATGCTCGTGGCGGCCACGGGGAAGGCGAACAGGGGAATATTGCGCCATAGCGAGCCGGTGGTCATGTCAATGTGCTTAGATGCGGTGTCTGCCATACGCTCTCAATCTCTAATATGCTCTTTCGTGCTTATTTGCGCAGACGATGATACTCCTAATGCAACCAGTCGGCACTTAGGGACGTTCCTTTTCTGCCGGCAGCTGGGGACACTCCTTAGTCATTCAAGAACGTCCCCAATGACTAGGTGGGGAAGGCGTGCGACAATGGTGGGCGTTGTGTTGTTCGCGCTAAGGAGTTGCCATGTTGTTGTGTCCCGTTTGCCATGAGCCGTTGGTGGACGACGAGCGCGGTGCTGCATGCGCGGGCGGACACCGATTTGACCGTGCGCGCGAGGGCTATCTCTATCTGCTGCGCTCGTCCAAGAGCGGTGACTCCATGGGCGATCCCAAGTCGCAGGCACGCAGCCGTCGCGACTTTCTGAACCGCGGTTACTATGCGCCGTTGCGCGATGCGATGGTCGAGCTGGTGCGCGAGCGGGTGTCTGGTCGTGCCGCGTCAACGAACTGCCCCATGACGTTGCTCGATATTTGCTGTGGCGAGGGCTACTACACCAGCGCCATGGGTGCGGTGCCGGGCGTAGATGCTTACGGTTTCGACCTGGGCAAAGAGATGGTTCGCCTGGCCGCCAAGCGCGGCGATGCGACCTACTTCGTGGCCAACATGAAGGCTATCCCCGTGGCCGATGGCGCCTTCGATATGGTGACCGAGCTCTTTGCCCCCTTTAACGAGCGCGAATTTGCCCGCGTGCTGGCGCCAGAGGGCTCGCTCTATACCGTGGTGCCGGGTGCTCGGCATCTGTTTGGCCTCAAAGAGGTGCTCTACGACACGCCATATCTCAATGACGAGAAGCTGCCGAAGACCACCGAACTCGAGTTGGTCGGAACGCAGCGGGTGTTTGCGAACATTACGCTCCAGACCCAGGCTGACATCGAGGCGGTGTTCCAAATGACGCCGTACTACTACCGCACGCGCCCTGCCGATAAAGAGCGCCTGGCAAACCTGGACACCCTTCAAACCGACATCGACTTCATCATCGCCGAGTACCGTCACAGCTAACAACCTGCCAAAAAGGGACAGGTTTATTTTGGCAGGTGTTATCTGGGCAAACGTAAAGGGCCGACCGCGGATATGCGCGATCGGCCCTTTTAGTTACTTGGCTGCAGAGGCTATGAGAAGTGAGCGCTTACAGGCGGTCCTTGTTCTCGGCCTTGACGGCGTGTGCCTGCTGAACAAAGAACAGGTCGTAGACCACGATGACAAAGGCTCCAATATTGACGGCGCTGCCGCCGAGCGCGGGAAGGGTGAGCACAGCCTGCGCAATCGTGGCGATTGCGGCAACGATGCCGAGCTTAAACGCGCCATCCACCTGCGAAGGCTTGTTGGCGCCCTTGATGCCCGCAACACCTGCGCCAAGGTCGATAACGCCCTTGGCGACAAGCACGACCGCGGCGAGCATGGCGTTCGATCCGTAGACGGATTCAAATTTGCCGGTTGCGATGCCGGTGATACCGATGACGAGGCTGGCGATGCCCAAAACAAAATAGATGAGGGCAAGGATTTTGAGTGTCTTGCGCGCGGCGCTCATAGGTAGTCCTTTCGATTCGGGCGCTGCCAGTCTGGCGCGTCCCATATGCTGCACATATCGTGAGGCACATTGTAGTTCAACGTGACGGCGTGTGTGTTAGAAAGCGCTTCTCGCCTGTGCAGGGCAATCTTTCAAAAAGGAAAGCCAGCTGTAAGTCAAATCGATGGCAGCTCATGTGCGGCGCTGCGATGATGAGGCCGTGATAAGAAGTGAGTCTAAGGAGGAGCCATGATGTACGGACCAGAGCAAGTGCGTGAACCGCGGTCGTTGGGAAGGCGCATGGGTGATTCTGTGATCGCTGCCGTGTGCACGGGATTGATGGCGGTGCTTTGCATTGGGATGCTGTGGACCATGTCGCATGTGGGACAATAACGGACGGTTGGGTGCCGACATGAATGGCGCCCATGTATTCGTTTTGTTTGCTAAGGAGTGTCCATGGGCGTCGTCGATCCCTTTTCTGTTGCTCGGGCCGCGGGGCTTGAGCTGACCGGGAAGTCCGAGGGCCTCACGCTCACCGACGGCACGATGGAACTGCGCGCCGATTTTGGCCGCATGCTGCCACGACTCAAGCAGGGCCGCCTGCAGCAAGAGCTGCTGGTAAAGGTTGCGCGCACAAAAGGCATCGAGCGCCCATGGGCGATTGATGCCACGGCGGGCTTTGGTGAGGATTCGCTGCTGCTGGCGGCCGCGGGCTTTACCGTCGATCTGTATGAACAGGATTGCGTAATCGCGGCGCTTCTCAAGGACGCCTTGGATCGCGCGGCAGATGATCCGGCGCTTGCGGCTGCTGTGGCGCGCATGCGCTTACATGCGGGCGAGGACAGCATTGCCGGCCTTCGCCATACGGCCGAGCTGATCGGGCAGGGCGAGCTCACCGCTCCCGACGTGGTGTATCTGGACCCCATGTTTCCCGAGCGCACCAAGAGCGCGGCGGTGAAAAAGAAGTTTCAGCTCTTGCACCATCTGGAGCAGCCGTGCGCCGACGAGGAGACGCTGGTCGAAGCTGCGCTTGCGGTGCACCCGCGCAAGGTCGTTATCAAGCGACCGGTGAAGGGGCCGCTGCTTGCCGGCGTCAAGCCGAGCTATCAGCTTGCGGGCAAGGCCGTTCGTTACGATGTTTTGGTGCCGCCGCGCCCGTAGCTTGTGCACGATGGCTGGCGCTTCGCCAGCGCCGTGCCGATGCGGGGGTCTATTTCCAAGGGTGCGACGTCAGGTGCCAGCCGCCGCAGTATTCGCATTTGTAGCAGGCCAAACCACGCCGTCCGCGGTTTTCGCAGTCGGCCATAACGGCCTCGGCTTCGGCGCGTGTGTCGTAACGGTTTTTGCGCTCGCACGACTTATAGCGCCAAGCCTCGTCGCGCTCGGCGTCCAGGGCGTCGCGGCGCTCGTCCTCGCGTGCAAACAGGTCGCTCATATCGCCGCCGGTGGCAGCGCCCAAAAACTCGCTTTTGGCTTTTGACCAGGCGGCTCGCTTTTTGCTCCCCATCTGCTTCGCGCTCCTCTCCAAACGTTGGTATCATTGCTCAATCAAAGTGATACCAATAAACGTGAGGTCGCCGCGTGATGATCAGAAAAACCCTCGATACCGACATTCCCGCCGTCATGGCTATCTATGACGCGGCCCGCGCCTTTATGCGCGCGCATGGCAACGCCACGCAGTGGCCCGAGGGCACGCCTTCGGCCGAGCAGCTGGCTGCCGATATCGCCGCTGGTGGCAGTTACGTGTGCGAAGTCGACGGCCGCGTGGTGGCGACGTTTGCCTTTTTACCGGGTCCGGACGAGTGCTATGACGTGATTGAGGACGGTCAATGGCGCAGCGACACTCCGTATGCCGTGCTGCATCGCGTGGCATCCGACGGCACCGTGCACGGTATCGCGGCGGCGATGTTTGCCTTTGCCAAGGAATGCGCCGACCATCTGCGTATTGACACGCACGAGGACAACTTGCCCATGCAGGGCGCCATCGCCAAGGCGGGGTTCGAGCGTGTCGGTATCGTCTATGTGTCCGACGGCACGGCGCGTGTCGCGTTTGATTGGCTGCGCGAGGCGTAGGAGCCAAGGCACGTATCATCACCCAGCTCAAATAAAAAATGGCCCCGAGTGGGGCCATTTTTGGTAAAACGCGTCGTTGTGGGACTCGCATTGTTACCGCCCCAGATGAACCCGGGCAGACAAAAAGGGGAGGTGCCGGCTTTCGCAAGGCGCGAACCTACGAAAATCGCCGCGCGGCAACGCGGGGCGATGAGCTCGGTCGGGGGATAGGGCCCGCTTCGCCCACCGGCCCGTAAATTGTATCATCCAGTGTGGAGCGTGAACGCCCGTTGCCGCGTGCGATGGGCTTGCAATAAGAGGAGAGCCATGTCGAAGCAAGCGGTCGTTGGAATCTTGGCGCATGTCGATGCCGGCAAGACCACGTTGGCCGAGGCCATGCTGTTCAACGCGGGCCGCATTCGCAAGCGTGGCCGCGTGGACGATGGCGATTCGCATCTGGACACTAACGCGATCGAGCGCGAGCGCGGCATTACGATTTTCTCGTCGCAGGCCGTGCTCGACCAAGGCGATACCCACGTCATGCTCGTTGATGCGCCGGGGCATGTCGATTTTTCTGCCGAGGCGGAGCGCACATTGCGCGCCCTGGACTACGCGATTCTGGTGGTGGGCGCCAACGACGGCGTACAAGGGCACACCGAAACCCTGTGGCGCCTGCTTGCGCGCTATGACATTCCGACGTTCATCTATATCAACAAAATCGATTTGGAGCATCCCGGCCGCGAGGTTTTGCTGGCACAACTTGGGCAACGTCTTTCCGAGGGCTGCCTGGATGCCAGCGAACTGCTGGCGGGTGGTGCCGTTCGGGAGGACGCTGCTGCGTTGGACGAGGCGGCGCTCGAGGAGTTTCTTGAGACGGGCGAGCTTTCTGTTGCAACGCTGTCGCGCATGGTTGCCGAGCGCAAGCTCTTTCCCTGCTTTGCCGGCTCGGCGCTCAAGGACCAAGGCGTTGACGAGCTGCTGGATGGCATATGCGCGCTGATGCGTGAACAGGCGTGGCTCCCGGAGTTTGCTGCGCGCGTCTATCGTGTCAGCCGCGGGGATCGTGGCGAGCGCTTGGCTTGGGTTAAAGTGACCGGCGGCACGCTGCATGCCAAACAGATGATTGACGGACGTTCCGGTGCCGAGGCATGGGAGCAGAAGGTCGATCAGGTACGCATCTATAACGGCGAGAAGTATGAGCTTGCCCAGGAAGTTGCCGCTGGCGGCATCTGCGCCGTGACGGGCCTCGCACACGTTCGCCCGGGTGATGCCCTGGGCGCGGAGCCCGCGGGCGATGCACCTGTCATTGCGCCGGTCCTCACCTATACGGTGCTGCCGGGCGAACACGATGTCCATGCGGTGTTTAAAGCGCTGACCGAGTTGGCGGACGAAGACCCCATGCTCGGCGTAAGCTGGAATACGCATCTTGAGCAGATTCACTTGCAGTTGATGGGAGCCGTGCAGCTCGAGGTCGTGCAGCGGGTGTTGGCCGATCGCTTTGGCCTTACGATTGAGTTTGAGTCCGGCGGCATTCTCTATAAGGAGACGATCTCGCAGCCGGTCGAGGGTGTGGGCCACTTTGAGCCACTGCGCCATTACGCCGAGGTGCACCTGCGCCTTGAGCCGCTGCCGGCGGGCTCAGGCGTGCAATTTGGTACCGCTACCTCGACTGACGAGCTCGATCTGAACTGGCAGCGCCTGGCGCTCACCAACGCCATGGAGCGCGATCACCTGGGCGTGTTGACCGGCTCGCCCATCACCGATGTGCGCATTACGCTCACGGGCGGCCGCGCGCATGCCAAACACACCGAGGGCGGTGACTTTCGTCAGGCAACATACCGCGCGATTCGCCAGGGTTTGATGCAGGCGCGCGAGGCGGGTGCGGCGGTACTGTTGGAGCCGTGGTACCACTTTGAGCTCGAGGTGCCAGGGGAGTGCGTGGGCCGGGCGTTGTCAGACGCCACGCGCATGGGTGCCGAGTACGAGCCGCCGACGATGGCGGGCGACCGGGCGAAGCTTGTGGGTCGCGTGCCGGCATCCGAGGTGCAGGATTACGCGCTGGAGGTGGCTGCCTACACGAGCGGGCGCGGTCATCTGTACCTGGAGTTCGCCGGTTATGCGGCTTGCCATGATGCCGAGCGCGTCATCGAGACGGCCGCCTACGAGCCCGAGGCCGATCTGCCCAACACGCCCGATTCGGTCTTTTGCTCTCACGGCGCCGGTTACACGGTCAAATGGTACGACGTACCCGCCGCGGCGCACGTAAAGATCGATCCCACCACCTTCCGCCCCTGGCGAGCAGCAGACGCCGAGTTTTTCGGCCATAGGTGATAGAAGGGCGGCCTCTTTGTCACCTGCTGTTGGTATAACTCGGTATAAGTTGGTATAACTATAGGCGGCGTTTGCCAATCCGAGGAGGCCGACATGAATCCAAATCCCTTTAAGCCCACGGCTGGTAAGCGACCTCCGATACTCATCGGTCGCGAGTCGGTCATCGAAGATTTTGAGGAAGGGCTCGATAACGGCGCGGGAGCGCCGGGCAGGCTCATGCTCATTACGGGAAACCGCGGCTGCGGCAAGACGGTTCTCCTGAGGGAGCTGCAACGTCTGGCCAGCGAGCACGGATGGGCGGTTGTCTCCGATTCCGCTTCGCTTGGTTTATGCGACCGCTTGGCCGACGCACTCCGCTCGAATAAGCTCGTTGTGACGTCAATGGAGTTTGGCCCATCGTTTGGACGGATGTCGGTTGAGGCGGCGCGGGCAAAAGGCGAGACGTTGCGAGGGCTGGTCAACGAACGCCTCAAGAAACTCGGCCCAAGCAAGGGTATTCTGTTTGCGATTGACGAGGCTCAATCTGCGTCTATCGAGGAACTGGCGGCTCTTGCCGTTCTCTATCAGCAGGTGCTCGGAGACCAGGATGCCACGGGCTTGCCCGATAGCGACCAGCGCGGTCTTGCGCTGGTCTTTGCCGGCTTGCCCAGCATGGTTGACGATCTGCTCGAAGAGCCGAGCGTGACGTTTTTGCGACGTGCCCAGCAGCGTACGTTGGGGGCGATTTCTTTGCCCAAGGTGCGCGATTCGTATATCCAGACGGTCGAGTGTGCCGGTCTTTGCGTTGATGCGGAGACGGCGGACCTTGCAGCGCACAAGAGCATGGGGCATCCCTATATGGTTCAGCTGGTGGGATATTACATGTGGCGGTCTGCTGTCCGGCGTGGCTCGCAAGTCATCGAAAGGCGCGATGTCGAGGATGGCCATGCGGATGCCGTCTCTGAGTTCTACGAAGCGGTTGACGCGCCTCTGTATTACGGGCTGCGCAGTCCACAGCGCCTTTTTATCGAGGCTATGGCGGTTGACGAGGACAAGCCGACGCGCATGGCGGATATCATTGAGCGCTGCGACCGTACCCAGAGCTGGGCGAGTAAATATCGCGCAAGCCTGATTCGCGAGCGCGTCATCGAGGCTGCCGGATACGGCCTCGTCCGGTTTAGCGTGCCTATGCTGGGCAAATACATTCACGATCGTGTTTTATGGCACGAGTAATGTGACAAAGGGACTGTCCCTTTGTCACATCGATGTCTGAGAGAGGTCAAAACATGGTGATTCATACCGAGCGTTTGACGCTTCGTCCGTGGCGCGAGACGGATGCGGCGAGCCTGTTTGCATATGCGAGCGATCCGGACGTGGGGCCGGCTGCGGGTTGGCCGCCCCATCGAAGCATTGAGGAGAGCAGGGAGATCATTCGGACGGTCTTTGCGGCGCCCCATACCTTTGCCATTTGCCTGGCTGAGGCAGACGAGCCCGTGGGCAGCATCGGGCTCATGCCGCCTCGCTGCGAGTCGAACAGCCAAAGAGGCGGACTCGAGTTCGAGGTGGGGTATTGGATCGCCAAGCCGTTCCGGGGTCGAGGCTTTGCTCCCGAAGCGGTGCGAGCCGTGCAGCGCTATGCGTTCGAAACACTTGGCTGCAAGGCACTTTGGTGCGGATACTACGAGGGCAATAACAAGTCGCTACGCGTTCAGCAAAAATGTGGCTTCGTGCCTCATCACGTTGAACGCGACGTGCCCTGCGAGCTCATGGACGATGTGCGTACCGAGTACTTTACGTATTTGACCCGCGAAGACTGGCGCAGGCAGGCACAGTGTGAGTAACGTGACAAAGGGACAGTCCCTTTGCTACGTTCGGCTAACAGGAAGGGGAGCGATGACGGTGTCGCAACAACCAAGTGCTATTGAGGTGCGCGGCGCGCGTGTTCACAACCTCAAGGACATCGATATCGATATTCCGCTGGGAAGGCTCGTGGGTATTGCCGGCGTGTCGGGTTCGGGCAAGAGCTCGCTGGCGCTGGGGGTTCTGTATGCCGAGGGCTCGCGCCGTTATCTGGAGGCGCTCAGCACCTATACCCGCCGTCGCCTGACGCAGGCCGAACACGCTCAGGTGGACGAGGTGCTGCACGTGCCGGCGGCACTCGCGCTGCATCAGCGCCCCAGCGTGCCAGGTGTGCGCTCCACGTTTGGCACCATGACCGAGCTCAACAACAGCCTGCGCCTGCTCTTTAGCCGTTGCGCCCATCACGTGTGCCCGCATTGCGGGACGCGTGTGGAACCGAGCCTTAACGTGGCCGCGGGTCTGTCGCTCACGTGCCCCGCATGCGGCCACGGGTTCTACGCGCCGGGTGCCGAGGACCTTGCCTTTAACAGCGGCGGCGCGTGTCCTACCTGCGGCGGTACCGGCGTTATGCGCGAGGTGGACGAAGCGAGCCTGGTGCCCGACGAATCAAAGAGCATCAACGAGGGTGCGGTGCTTCCCTGGGGCACGCTCATGTGGGATCTGATGAAGCAGGTGGCCGGCGAGATGGGCGTGCGCACTGACGTGCCGTTTAGCCAGCTCACGCCCGCCGAGCGCGATATCGTGTTCCATGGCCCGGCGGTCAAGAAGCACATCCTCTACGTTCCCAAAAACGGCGAGGGCGCCACGCCGCTCGACTTTACCTATTACAACGCCGTCTATACTGTCGAGAATGCGCTCGCCAAGGTTAAGGACGACAAGGGACTTAAGCGCGTGGCGCGCTTTTTGCGCGAGGGGCCGTGCCGTGACTGCGGCGGCACGCGTCTTTCCGACGCCGCGCGCCAGCCCCAGGTGCGCGGTATCAATCTGGCGCAGGCGGCGGGCATGACGCTGGGCGAGGCGATTGAGTGGGTGCGCGGGGTGCCTGCATCCTTGCCGATCGAGATGCGGCCCATGGCCGGGGACATCTGCGATTCGTTTTTGAGCACGGCCCGCCGCCTGGTCGACCTGGGCCTCGATTACCTTTCGCTCGACCGCGCCGGTGCCACGCTGTCGACGGGTGAGCGCCAGCGCGTGCAGCTTGCCCGCGTGGTGCGCAACCGATCGACGGGCGTGCTGTATGTGCTGGACGAGCCTTCGATTGGCTTGCATCCTGCCAATGTCGATGGCCTGGTGGGCGTGATGCGCGATCTGGTGGACGACGGCAACACCGTGGTTGTTGTCGACCACGACACGCGCGTGCTGGCAGAAGCCGACTATCTGGTCGAGATGGGCCCCGTTGCCGGAGCAGGCGGCGGTCATGTAATCGCCGCTGGTACGGTGGACGAGGTCGAACAATCGCAGGGTAGCCGCATCGCGCCGTTCTTGCGCTCGGACCCCAAGCGCTTGCGCCCGCAGGTGGCTGACGACGAAATGTTCGACCTAGGCCATATCCGCATGGCGACCGATGCCATCCATACCGTCAAGCCGCTCGAAGTCGATATCCCGCGTGGCCGCCTTGTCGCGGTAACGGGCGTTTCAGGCTCGGGTAAGACGACATTGGTGCTCGAGACGCTCATCCCGGCACTCAAAGCGCAGGCAGCCGGCGAGCGCCTGCCCAGGCACGTGCGTTGGGTCGATGCCGAGGGTATCGCGCGTGCCAACCTGATTGACGCCACGCCCATTGGCGCCAACGTACGCTCGACGGTGGCGACCTATGCCGACATCCACGATGAGCTGCGCCGCGCCTTCGCCCGTACGCCCGAGGCCAAGGCGGCAGGGTATAAGGCGGGTGCCTTTAGCTACAACACCGGTGCCTTGCGTTGCCCCACGTGCGATGGTACGGGCTCGATATCGCTTGACGTGCAGTTTTTGCCCGATGTCGAGATCGTCTGTCCTGCATGTCGCGGCTCGCGTTATGCGGATGCCGCCTTGCATATCCATCGCGAGGGCAAGGACGGCAGCTCGCTCACGTTGCCGCAGCTCATGGACATGAGTGTGGACGAGGCCCTCGACGCCACGGTGGGACTCAAGAAAGTCCAGGCGCGCCTGCAGACCTTGCACGACCTGGGGCTGGGCTACCTGACGCTCGGCGAGCCCACGCCGGCGCTCTCGGGCGGCGAGGCGCAGCGACTTAAGCTTGCGAGCGAGATGGGCCGCGTGCAGGACGATGCCGTATTCGTGTTCGACGAGCCCACCATCGGCCTGCATCCGCTCGATGTTCAGGTACTGCTGAGTGTGTTTGATGGCCTTGTTGCCAAGGGCGCCACGGTTATCGTGATTGAGCATGACCTCGACCTTATCCGTAACGCCGACTACGTGATCGATATGGGCCCGGGCGGCGGCGATGCCGGCGGGCAAATCGTCTGCGCCGGCACGCCGGGCGATATCGCAGCCTGCTCCAAGAGCGTTACGGGCCGCTATCTATAGACGATGCGACAAAGGGATTGTCCCTTTGTCGCATTGATGCCTATTTCACGCACTGAGCGGCGAGATAGTCACGGAAAAACGGCAATTCAAAAGCGACGATTCCGCGTCCGCGTTCTCCGATGATGCCGGCGTCTATCATGCGGCGTCGGTAGCGGGAGACCTGCTGTGGCGAACGCTTGAGGCGCTCGACAAGATCAGCGGTGGTGGACTCTTCCTCGTCATCGAGCATGGCGATGAGGAATCGCTTGTCCTCTGCAGTGAGTTCCCGATAGGTTGCCGCGAGGATTCGGTCGTCCATCTCGTCGCGCGCGATTTTGATTCCCAGGTCAAAGTCGCGTGACGAGATTTCCTTCGAATCGCTTGTGAGATCCCAGGCACGATAGCCTACGAGTTGCAATAGGAAGGGAAAACCGGAGATCGAGCGAACGGCTCTATCGATTCCCTCAGCATCTGCCAGGCGATCGTTTTCCTGGATTGTGCGAATCAAGGCCTCGCGCACGTCATAGTCGGCAATGCGACCCAGATGATATTGTTGGGCGCGGCGAAGGAACGAGACCGTCTTGTGGTTCAGCAACGTCGAGACGTTGTTGGGAAGTCCCGCCATGAGCAGCGCGACGCGTTTCCCATCGGTCACAAAGTGCTGATACGTCGCTGCGAGCTGAATCATTTCGTCGAGTGTCGGGTCTACCTCGTCAACCGTGACGAGCAGACCGGTGTCCGCCTCGTTGAGCTGGTCGATGATGTCGCTCATGCGATAACGCCAGGTTGAGGCATCGTGAACGCGATTGACCTCGATGCTGCCGAGCGGTGCAATTCCGAGACCGGTGACTTCGAAGCGGCTGGACGAGTCGATGAGATGGGCTGCGGCGCGTTTCGTCCCGAACTCGATTTCCTCAAGCATTCCCGGGAGCGCGGTCGTCTTTACGGCTATCCAGCCGTGGGATTCCGCCCTTGTCGCGAGCGACGACATGAGAGCGGTTTTACCGGTTCCACGCGCGCCTGAGAAGATCGAGGTCAATTCTGGGCGCCTACGCTGGCTCAAGAAGGCACGGTCCAAATCCCGAATAATCTGTTGTCTGCCAGCGAGATGGGCAGGAACCTCACCAAAACTGGGGGTAAACGGGTTCTCGAGATATTTCACAAGGCTCTCCTTTCACACCGCCGTTTAACTTCATTTTACTTTAGTTAATTCTGATTAAAAGTGAGGGCTCTTTATCTAGAGCATCAATTAGGCGTGTGTGCCATCGGCGTGGCGCTTGAATGTGACAAAGGGACAGCCCCTTTGTCACATTCCCGGAAAGCCTGCCTGGCGCAGGGCCTCGTAGAGGACGATGGCGGCGCTGTTGGAAAGGTTGAGGGCGCTGATGCGGTAGTCGTCGGGATTGACGAAGTTGCCGCAGATATCCTGCCGAAGGATGGCCTCGTGGCTGTCCTCGGTATGCCCCAGCGATTCCTCGTGAGCTTCCCATGCCTCGGCGTTATCGAGCGAGTCGCAATCGCGCAGCATCGGGATGCGCTCGCAGCGCTCGGGCGCCGCGGCAAGCAGTGGCTCGGGAATGCCCGAGCTCTCGCTGCCAAAGACCAAATAATCACCGTCGCGGTAGGTACTTTGCGCATAGGTTCGGCGCGCCTTTTTGGTCAGCAGATGCAGGCGCTCGTCGGCGGAGGAGAGGCCGTTGCACGCAAGGAAATCCTTCCAGCCCGTATAGGTGGTCACGTCCAAGTTTTGCCAGTAGCCCAGGCCGGCGCGACGTACCGTGTTGTCATCGAGCGAAAAGCCCAGCTGCTCCACCAGATGCAGACGGGCGCCGGTGACCACGCAGGTACGGCCGATATTGCCTGTATTGGCCGGAATTTCGGGTGCATACAGCACGATATTGAACATGAATCTCCTTGGCTCAGAACGAAAAACCACCACGAAGGGCACCTTCGTGGTGGTTTGGCGGTTGTGTAGGCGGAAAAATGCCCGCTTGGATAAACCTAGGCGCGGTGCCAGTCGGTCAGGCAGGCATCGAGGGAAGCGATGAGCGCATCCTTGTCCATGTGACGGCCGATGATGCACAGGCTCGTCATGCGGTCGCCCGTCTCGTCGTCCCAAATCTGCATGATCTCGGGGTTCTCGTCGATGATCTTCTGCTTCTCGCCCTCGGGCGCGGAGTCAACGAACAGGCCGTTTTCCATCAGGCGCATCTGGTGGCCGGCCTGCTCAAACATGTAGCACATGTCCGGATCGCCGGTCTGCCACAGCGGACCCTTGACGCGGATGACCTCGTCTGGCCACTCCTGCTCAACAAAATCGGTGAACTTTTTCAGGTCAAACGGCTTGCGGCGCGAGTACACAAAGGTCTCGATGTCGTACTCGAGCACCTCGGGGTCGTCGTGCTCCTCGGGATGCTCCATGGCCTCGATCCAAGCTGCGGAGTTGTAGGCGCGCATAAAGTCGAAGCGGTCGGTGTCGAGCAGCTCCTCCATGGGGACCTCGCCGTTTTGGGCCTCGACGATCACGGCGTCTTTCTGCAGGCTGCGCACGATGGCCTTAAGCTCGGCAATCTGCTCAGGGCTCACAGTATCGGTCTTGTTGAGGATCAGCGTGGAGCAGAACTCGATCTGCTGGATAAGCAGGCTTTCGATGTCGTCCTCGTCGATGTCCTCGGCCAGCAGGTCGCGACCGCCGTTGAACTCGTCGTACATGCGGGCGCAGTCGACCACGGCCACGATGTTGTCGAGCGCGAGCTTGGGCTCGCCGCCCACCTTGGCCTCGTCGCAGAAGCTCGAGATGGTGTAGGCGATGGGGATGGGCTCGCAAATGCCCGAGGCCTCGATGATGATGTAGTCGAAGTTGCCCGAATCGGCGATGCCCTGCAGCTGGTTGGCAAGGTCGTCCGAAAGCGTGCAGCAGATGCAGCCGTTGGTGAGCGGGATGAGGTCGTCGGTTTCGGAAAGACCGCCGTCGGCGATAAGGCTGGCGTCGACATTGATCTCGCCGATGTCGTTGACGATCACGGCGGCGCGGATGCCGCCGTCGTTAGCGAGGATGTGGTTGAGCAGCGTGGTCTTGCCGGCACCGAGGTATCCGGTAAGCATGATGATCTTCACGGGTTTGTTGGGCATGTGCCCTCCTTTGTTAGACATGGCTTACAGTTAAATCTTATGCCAAACGCCTGCCCTTATACCCACGCGCTGGCAAATAACACAGGCTACTCCCAGGCTCCCCACACATCGGGGCAATAACCGACGGTGGCCTTTTTGCCGTTGCGCACGATGGGCTCGGCTAGAACCTGCTGATTCTCGAGCAGTTTATCGAAGCGCTGGCTAGGGGTGAGGTGCTGGATGAGCGCGAGCGTCTCCTCGTCCTTAGCCTTGGGGTTGAGCAGCTTGTCGATGCCGCCGACCGCCTGCATCACGCTCGTGAGCTCGCCCTTGCTCATCTCCTTTTCCTTAAGGTCGATAAACTGCACCTTAATGCGGCGCTCTTTGAAGAAGCGCTGTGCTTTCTTGGTGTCGAACGACTTCTTGGTGCCGAAGATTTGCACGTTCATAGTATGTTCCGCCGTTCTAACGAATGAAGTTGGTCGTTGCGCGATCGGCTTCGGGCGCGTTGATACCGGCGGCTTGTCCCGCCTCGATGCAGCGCAGGAGCCAGGCCATGTTTTTGCCGATGTTTCGCATAGTGGCAAGGCCCTCGGCATCCCCATCGGCGTCGCCGGGCACGCGGCCAAACACGTTGTTCCAGTAGGTGGAGGCAACTACGGGCATTTGCTTAATGGTGAAGTACTTGTTGAGCACATCGAAGGTGGTCGACGTGCCGCCGCGGCGGGCGACGGCGACTGCGGCGCCGGGTTTGTGCTCAAAGGCATGCCCGCCCGCATAGAAGGCGCGATCGAGGGCCGAAAGGATGCGTCCGCTGGGGTGCGCATAGTAGACGGGTGAGCCAAAGACAAAACCGTCGGCCTGCTCGGCGGCAGCGATGAGCTCGTTCACCACGTCGTCGTCAAAGGTACAACGACCGCCAAGTTTGCCGCACTGACCGCAGCCGATGCAGTCGCGAATGGGCTTGGCGCCCAGCTGAAACACCTCGGTATCAATGCCTTCGGTATTGAGCTGCTCGGCGACCTCGGCGAGTGCGCGGGCGGTGTTGCCGTTTGCCTTGGGACTGCCATTGACCAAAAGAACCTTCATCACAAACTCCCTCTGCTGTCGGTGACTTCTGCGGAGGATTATCGCACGAGAGGGCAGATGGCGTGGGGCGCGATGTGAAACGGCTTGTGTTTCACATCGCGCCCCACAACGCTAGTCCAGCTTGGTGCCCGGTACTTGCGGTGCCTCTATAAGCCGCGCTTTGAGCTCGTTCAAAATGGAAACGGGCTGTCGATCGACAGCGTCCAGATGAAGTGTCGCCACACGAATGGGTGGCTGATATTCAAGCGAGCCGATGAGCACGGGAGAACCCAGGAACCGCTCGATTTCCTCTGCAATCGTATCGGTTTCTTCGGGATCAAAGTCGTCGAAAAGAGCCACGAACATCGGCCCCGTCGAGCGGAACATACGACCCTTACCGCGCGAGCATTCCACCAGACAGGCGGCACATTCTGCCAAAACGCGGTCGCCCGCATCAAAGCCAAAGCGGGCATTGACCTGAGCGATATCGTCGATTTTGATGGCGATCAAACCAGCCTTGCGCGCCACGCGACGCATTTCGCCAATGGCGTTGACCAGGGCGTGAATATCGCCCAAGCCGGTCACGGAATCGGTCGTATCTGCCAAGCTTCGGTTGATGATAATGCCCACATACATGCCGGGCTCGGTATCGGTGCCGTCCAAGCGGTAGCCCGTGCAGTCGCAAAGCACGTATTTTCCGGTGGCATCCATTACGCGATACTGCATGTAGTGGAAGTGCCACGTGCCGTTTATCACCATGTCGAGCTCGGCACGTACGTTGTCGCGGTCCTCGGGATGAACGCGGGCGAGCCACATGTCGAGTGAGTTAAAAGGGTGCTGGGAGGGCAGGTCAAAATCGCGCACGGCGTTAACCGACCATTGCGATTCTCCCGTATCGAGATTGAGGATAAACGGATAGCGCGTCTCGGAGCTCATGGAGATCGCTTGGAACACCCGGTCGTTGCAGGGAAGCTGATCGACGATTGGGCGTTGCGGCGCGTCATCGTCTTTCGGTTGCTGCACACGATGCATAAGCTTATAGCGATACATTTTGCGATCGGCATCCATCGTCATCTGGCGACGCGTGTCGCCAGCAAGTGGATCGACGCGCGAGCAGCCAAAGCTAAAGCTGCCGATCATGGGCGCCTTGCCACCTGAGCTCGCCTCGATCAGCCCGGCACGTACCTGCTCCAAGCGCTGCTCGAGTTCGGTCTCGTTTGCGGAGAGTGAGATAAGCACAAACTCGTCTCCACCGATACGGAACAGCATCTCATCGTGCTCCATGGTTTCGGAGAGCGTGCGGCAGATGCCCAGAATATAGCGATTGCCTTCGGCGTGGCCAAACCTATCATTGCAATGCTTGAGATGGTCGATGTCAATATAGGCGCAGGTGAAGGGGTCGCCTTTGCGCCAGAGTTGCTCGACGTGACGGTCGAATCCGTTGCGGTTGCCCAAGTTGGTGAGCGGATCGATATAGGCGTTGCGCTCAAGCAGCTGGCGCTCTTGTTGCAGGATGGCATGCGTCTTTTGCAGTTGCTCACCAACGGCGCGTAGCTCAGCAGGCAGCGCGGCAACATCGAGTTCAGCGGTCGAGACGCCGTTCGCAAGTCGCTGAAGATAGGCAATAATCGATTGCTCGCCCAGGCGATATGACTCGTTCATGATGGATAACCTCCTTGGGCGGAACAACGGTTTGTATCATATCCCCAATTCGGTTTGAATTGGGGATATAAGTTAGCTAATGGAGACAAATATCCCCTTCGACGGTGGCGTTTTGCGCGCGAGCGTATCAGTTGTTATTGCCACCATCGAGCAATGCCTCAAAATCCTTCGCCGGCATGGGCGGTAGTAGAGGAAGCCCTGAGCGTAGCGGGCGCCCATTTGTCGTAGCATGTTCGCCTGCTCATTTGTCTCGACGCCTTCGACCACGACGGGCAGATGGAGCGACTGCGCCATTTCGAGCATCGATGAAATGATTTGCGTGCTGCGGCCTTGATCGCGGTCGGTGGGCACAAAGGTGCGGTCGAGCTTGATGACGTCGACGTTGACTTTCTTGAGCATCGCGAGCGTGGACTGACCGGTGCCAAAATCGTCCATATAGGTCGAGAAGCCGCGGGTGTGCAGATCTGCGGTCAGCTTATCCACGGCCTCGGATTCTCCCGTATAAGCCGTCTCGGTGATCTCGATACGCATGAGCTCGGGCGGTAGGTTGTATTGGGCGGCGAGCGCCCCCATATGTTCGGCAACGTCGCAGGCAAGGATATCCACGCGCGACACATTAAGCGAGACCGGAACCACGCGAAGACGGCGATCGAGACGCTCGCGAAGCCATATGGCGACACCCTGCCAAATGTACTTGTCGAGCGTCACTACAAAGCCGCTTTCCTCGAGTGCGGGGATAAACGTTGCGGGCGAAATGAGAGAGCCGTCCTTGTCAATCCAGCGGGTGAGTGCTTCGGCGCCAATAATCTCGCCGGTTTCCATATCGACCTGGGGCTGAAGATAGTACGTGATGCGACCATTTGACAGCGCGTACTGGAATTCGGTCAGCGTGCGGTGGAACGCGACTTCGCGCTCGTACTCCGCGGGGTGGAAAATGGCAATGCGCTCCTTAAAGTCGTTTTTTGCGCGTCGATTGGTAAACATGGCCTTTGCCTGCGCATCGATGGTGATTTCCTCATTGGAGTCGATGGGGTAAACGCCCATGGACGGCCAGAAACCTACGCCGTCATCATGCCTGGCTACTGCCTCACGAACGCGGTTGTAGATTTGATGGACGGTGATGTGCCTAAAGGGGATGAGTGCACAAAAGTCATCTTGGCCCCAGTACCCTGCGACGTCCATATCGGCATTCTCGATGTCCTTGAGGACCGTGCCCACATCGGCGAGTACGCGGTCGCCCTCGGCCTGGCCGTGCCATTCATTAAACAGGCGCATGTGGCCCATGTCGACCGTGGCGATGCACCAGGTGCCGTTGCGCCTTGCCTCGAGAAATGCGTTGGCGCGCCGCATAAACTCGCTGGGTCGATAGAGGCCCGTGAGCGAGTCGATACGTTCGGCTATGGCGCTTTTGCGCTCCGCCTCGGGTATGGGGAGGCTGTCGTTGGGAACAAGCCCGCCGGCCGTGCGAAGGCGACGGTCGAGTTCGCCTAAAACGGCGGTCGCTTGATGGGTTAAGTGCTCGTAAAAGGCCGGGACGACAAGACAGACGGGAGTAATGGTGTCGCCTGCGATTCGAACAGGAGCGAAAACGGCCTCTTTAAGGTGGCGGGTCAGTTGCTCGAATGCCTCGTGGTCCAGGTCGTTGCTGAGCACGACGAACTGGACGCTTCGTGAACGGTAGACCCGGCTCCTGCCGCGGGTGATCGACAGCATGCGGCCTGCGTATTCGGCAAGCATGTTGTCGACAGCCTCGGCCCCGTAGAGCTCGTTGAGCTTTGTCGTGCCACGAACGCGCACCGCTATAAGCCCTGTCTCGCAACGATCGCGGCGGCAGGCGTCGATGGCGTTGGCCAGCATGCGCTGCGTTCCGAGACCTGTGGCGGCATCGACGGTTTCGGCAAGTGAGTGGTTGACGAGCTCGCCGACATAGAGCGAGGGGACATTTCCGTCGCCGTCGATACGAAACCCGCGAGCACGGCAAAGGACGTAGTCGCCGACGGCGTTGCGCACACGATACTGCATGACGCGACGGTGCTTGGTGCCGTTAAAGATCTGGTTGATGTCGTTGGCGTAGGCCTCGAGGTCATCGGGATGGACGCGCGTCTTCCAGAAATCGCGGCAGCTGTCTATGTGCTCCGAAGGAAGACCGAGATCGCGCAAGGCACCTTGCGACCAAAGGGTGCGGTCCTTGTCCAAGTTCTCGATAAAGAAATAACGGCCCTCGTTGAGCATCGAAAAAGCGTCGAAAATACGATCGCTTATTTCGAAGTCGTCGGCGTGGACTTGCGTAATATTGCGCCGATCGAGGTGCATGGCATGACGTAGCTTGTAGTCGTACATGCGATGGTCGGCATCGAGTGTCATGCGATTGGAGACTTCACCCAGGGCGGGGTCGGCGTGCGACACTCCGTAGCTAAACGAGTGAGGCATCTCGGAATCGTTG
This sequence comes from Collinsella sp., assembly GCA_019414685.1. GTDB lineage: Bacteria > Actinomycetota > Coriobacteriia > Coriobacteriales > Coriobacteriaceae > Collinsella. The sequence continues at coordinate 23,612 of DXLQ01000020.1, forward strand.
TTTTTGAGTAGGACCGTTCGGCAGTGTTCCAGGCGCTCGGCGAGGTCGTCCTCGGTCGCAATCGTAGACAGGATGGCAAACTCGTCGCCGCCTATGCGAAACGCCGCCTCGTCCACTTTCATATACAGCTTGAGATAGAGACTTACCTGCAAGATATAGCGGTTGCCCTCGTCATGCCCAAAGACGTCGTTGCAGTGCTTAAGGTTATCGATGTCGATAAACGCCATGGTCACGGGCAGTTCCTGCTCCCAGATTTCCTCTAGGGAACGGGCAAAGCCGCCGCGGTTGCCAAGTCCGGTGAGCTGGTCGGTAAAGG
>DXLQ01000021.1:0-4812 GCA_019414685.1 Collinsella sp.
CATCGCGCACGATGGCGCCCCATACGTTGCCCTTAATATCGAGATAGCCGCTCAGGGCGAGCTGGGCCGTGGGCACCTCACGGTAGGCGCGCAACAGGTCTGCCGCCGCCTCGGTCATCGGCCGGTCCTCGGACCATGCGAGTCGAACCGCGATCGCGTTGTCTGCAGACGGCTCCGTCGCGCTGGCGGCCCGCTCGTCGAGCGCCTGCAAAAAGGTACGAGCCGTGACGGCGGCATTCTGACCGCCCATATCTCCCGCGCCTTCTGCTTGTGACACCGCCGCCGAACCCGATCCCAAATCGGCAGTAGCGCCTGGACGCTGCTGTCGCGCAACACCCAGCCCCCAAAGCGTCACCGCTATTGCCACGAGCAAACAGACGAGCACCAGCGGCGAACCAACAGGCCGCCTGCCTCCTACAGGCTGTTGATGCCGTCTTTGATCGCGTTCCATAGTTCTTCGACTTTGCTCTTAAACGCGACGATGGCGATAATCGCGATCACTACGAGCACACCGACCAAGATGGCGTATTCGGTAGTGCCCTGCGCGTTCTCCTCCCGCAACAGCGCCTTGGCACGCTGGCGAGCGCGGATTGCCCGGCAAAATGCCCAGCTCCAAGCCTTGCCCGCAATGTCGGTCATCGTGTTCATGTATTCCTCCCTACATCATCCCGCCTGCTCCCAGCAGCGGGCCCAATATGGACAGAAGCAACGCCGGCAAGATGAGCGTGCCGGTGGGAATCAGCAACTTGACCGGCGCGCGCTCGATCTCGCGCTCGACTGCGGCGCGATGGGCCGCACGGATCTCGCGACTTTGAGCAGCCAGCGTCTCGGCCAGCGGGGCGCCCAGCGCAAGCGCCTGCCCCACCGTGATGGCAAAGGTCTCGAGCGCCCTCACGTCCAAATCACGCGCGGCAGCCAACAGCTCGGCCTCGCGCGTCCCCACGCCCACCTGCCACGCCATGCAAGCTCGTTCAAGACGAACGGCCAGCACCGACCGACGATTGGCACAGAAAATCTCGAGCGCCGCGTCAAACGAAAGGCCGGCAGAAAGACCCAGGCGCACCACGTCGATCATCTCGGACACCTCACCGAGCGACACCCGCGCCGGGCCGCCCGCCCCAATCGCGCCCTTCATTCGCGCAGTCAGGGTATCAATCACCGAGTAGCCCGCAGCAATGACCAGTACCGCTTCACGCTTGCACGTCTCTGCAATCTTGCAAGCATCCGCACGCTCCAAACCTGTCGCGGCAAATACACTCAGGGCACACAGACAAGCCGCGGCCCCGACCAGGGCGCTCATAGCTCCACCCGCATAATGCGCCGGATAACTACCAGGGCAACGACGTTGAGGGCAAGTCCCAGTACCACGGCGCCCGCACCAGCCGGCGTCGCAAGACCGCGACGAAAGTCTGCCGAAAGCAAAGCCAGCACCGCGCACATGCCCGCCGGCATCGCCGCGACCATGTGTGCCGACATACGCGCCTGTGACGTCTTAACGTCCAGACGGCGTTTGAGCTCAATGCGCTCACCCACCATGCTCGACGCCTCGGACAGCAAGCCGGCAAGCGGAGCCCCGGTACGCTGCGATACTTTGAGCGCCAAGGTGACAAGCGAAAGGCCGGGAGCATCGATGCGAACGAGTAGGTCATCGAGTGCGTCGGTCGCCGAGATACCGCAATCGATTGCCGCCGCCACCCGCAAAAACTCGGTATGCACCGGCTCTTGCGCATGGGCGCCCACAAAGCGCATACCCTGTGCCAGCGAATGCCCCGAGGCAAGCGACATGGATAACGCTGTGAATGCCTCGGGCATGGCCTCTTCTACATCATGCTGTTCGCGTCGGCGATCGAAGGTGTCACGCGCGGCGCCCACGCCAAACGGCGCCACCAGCCCCAAGACAAAGCCGATGGGCGACAACGACGTAACGGCCAGCAAAACGCTGCAGATACCGCTCGACAGCAGCAGAAATGCCAGACGAGCCGCGTTATCCTCAATAGCAAGCCCAAGGCGATCTGCGGGGATCAGCGACGCCCACGAACGGGCAATCTTTGTCAGCAGGTCGTTTTCCGCCAACTCACGGGGCAGTTTCTCCGCCATCGATTCGAGCGTCTGGCGCGCCAGCTCCGCCGGCGGCATCCGCGGCACACGAGGCTCTACCCCACACGCCGTCGCGACAGAAAGCCCCGCCAAACCCCCTACGACGAGGGGCATAGCGATCTCCATTCGTCCACCTCCTCTTGCGTGAGCGTTCCCGACCGCAAGCCCTCCGCAATAAACGGCGGCTCGCGGTCGAGCGTCCAGGTGCGTTCGGCGGCATCGAACGTCACGTAGCGTTCGAGCTCAACACCGCCCGACGCGCCGCGGTGAACCCCCGAATATGAGGCCACAAAGCGCCTGCCATCTGCATGACGCTCGGACATCACGATGCCGTCGAGCGCCATGGCGATCTGCTCTTCGATAAGCTCACTCGGCAAATCGATGCCGTAGCGCGCAAGCAGCGTCAGGCGAACCACGGTCTCCTGCTCGGTGCCCGCATGGAGCGTGGTGAGCGAGCCGTCGTGGCCCGTGTTCATGGCCTGCAGCATGTCGCAGCACTCGGCACCGCGCACCTCGCCCACGACGATGCGATCGGGGCGCATACGCAGAGCATTGGTCACCAGGTCGCGAATCGTCACCGCACCCTCGCCCTCGATTGACGCCTCACGCGCCTCCAGACGGACAACGTGTGGGTGATGTGCAAACTTGAGCTCGGCGGAATCCTCGATCGTCACGATGCGCTCGCCGGTGGAAATCTCGCACGACAGCGCGTTGAGCAGCGTGGTCTTGCCCGACCCCGTGCCTCCCGCAACCGCCAAGTCCTGCCGCAACGACACCGCGCACGACAGCAGCTGCGCATACCAAAGCGGCAGTGACCCCAACCCCACAAGCTCGTCCAACGAACAGATACGGTCCGAGAACTTACGAATGGTGAGGATTGGCCCGTCAATCGCCACGGGTGGAATCACCGCGTTGACGCGATAACCCGTCTTGAGGCGGGCGTTGACGATGGGGCTACGCTCGTCAATACGACGGCCGAGCGGCGAGATGATGCGGTCGATGAGCACACGGATCTGCTCGTCGTCCTCAAACGCGTGCTCGATGGGATACAAAACGCCACTGCGCTCAAAAAAGGCAGAGCGACAGCCGTTGATCATGATTTCGGTAACGGTGTCGTCCTCGATGAGCGGCTGCAGCGGTCCCAGGCCCACCACGTCATCTAGAATCTCGTCAATGATGGTCTCACGCTCAGGCGTCGCCAAGTCGGTCGACTCTTCCACGTTGAGCGCCGCTTCCACCGCCGGACGTAGCTCAGAGCGGGCAAGGGCCGGGTCGACGTAGGCACTGATGCGCGCCACCTCGTCGTAGCCCATGCGGTCCATCACCGCACGCTTGGTGCGGCGTTTAACGGCACGGCGGCGTCCCGCATCAACGGGGGCAGCCGCGGCGGCCGCGCCGGCGGCTTTAATCCTCGTCTGCAGACTCATCGCGAATCACCCTCACGAGACCAGGGAAGACGGATGCGCGGGCGCTCGGTGCGGGTCGCGCGGTCGGCGACCATATCGCTCCAGGGACCGACGGCGCAGCCCAGCTCCACGAGCATCTCGCGCGTGGCCTCGCGCACGCTGGTCGCAAAAGCACTCGTCTGACCCACTGCCTCGTCGGCGCGACCGAATGCCATGAGCGCGACCAAGTCCTGACCGCCATCGGCAATGCGGATCTTGGAGCTCAGTGCGCAGGCGATCTCGAAGCGCATGGCGACGTCCTCGTCGGCACCGCGCGCACCAAACCGGTTGAACACGGCGCTCATGCGCGTGCGTGGCACGCCAACACGGCTCGCCAGCTCAATGACGCGCGAAGTGGATGTCGCGGACGATACCGCCGCATCGCCTACGACCAGGCAACGGTCGCTCGCCGCCACCGCGGCGGCCACGGCATCACCCCAAAAGACCGAGGTGTCGACAAAGACCACGTCGGATTCGCGACGCAAAACATCGAGCAATAGCTCCACCGGACGTGCCATGAGCTCGGCCTTCTCGGGGGCCGCGACAGGTCCCCAGAGCGTGACGCCCGGGGCGACGCGCATCGATGCGGCCACGATATCCGGCTCGGCAAGTGCGCCCGCCGCCGACGGCTCGACAAGCGTCGCCATATCGTGCGGGGCATCGACACCCAGCAAATCGTATAGGTTTCCAAACATGAGGTCCAAGTCGAGCACAGCGGCACGCAAACCCAACAGCGATGCCGCATGCGCCATGGTGGCAACGATCGTCGACTTGCCGCAACCGCCCGAACCCGAGACGGCGCAGACGACCGGCGCCCGACGCGACGGAATCGAAGCGTCCGCCGACGGCGCGGGGGCTGACGGTGCAGGAACCGGCGACACGAACGCGGGCGATAACATCCCCGTCTCCCCCGCCGCGGTCACGCGCTGAGCCCAAGCCGGCATGGCAGGCTGCCCGGGCTGCGGCTCCGAAGCCAAAGACGCAGCGGCACACGGCTCGCCAGCCCCGGCAAAACCCTCGATCTCGTCGAGTTCATCGGCCAGATTTACGCCGTGCACGTATCCCATATCTTCAGCCAGAACGTCATCGCCATACGGTACCGGCCTTCCAGCGTCATCGTATGCAAGGGGGTCCCGGGGGCGCCGACCATGCTCGGCTTCCGCTTTTCCATATTCATCAACACGCGGGCCTCTTGTAGCGCGAGGCGCCCCGGGTTCCCTATCAACAAAAGCATCGGGCTCAATCGTCATGCGCCGATCGGAATCAACCG
>DXLQ01000021.1:4912-19712 GCA_019414685.1 Collinsella sp.
CCGCACGCGCAGCACGCAAGCCAGATCGCCTTCATCACTCGTCGCCTCCGCTCTTTTTGCCGCGCGCCGTGGCGGGAATCGTCAAGCTGACCGTTCCCTTGCCCGAGGCTCCCAGCAATTCCTTGACGTCTTCGGGGTCTGCCGCCAGCGTCACCCACTCGATCTTGCCTTCACGCGTGGTGCCGGCATCTTCGCTGGTATCGATCACGTACGCGCCGCACAAACGATCGGTCACGCCATCTTTTTGCACGTACACGTCCACATAACTGCCCACGCCCGTGGCACCACCGACCGAGTGCTCGGCATCGACCGCCACCGAAACGGCAACCTTGCCTTTAGGCACCTCGAGCTTGTGGCTCTCGGCCTTGGTGTAGACATTGCAAATCACGGCGTTTTTAGGAATGCGCGAGGTCGTCACGTCACCGCGCACCTGACGCAGCTCGGTCGCCGCATCACGCGGCAACAGACTGGCCAGCCATTCCTGAGTTATGACATTAGTCTCGTCGAGAGTCTCGCCTGCATCGATATCGCGCGCCGCGACGCACACCTCAACGCGGTCGCCGCCGTATTTTGCCAAAGTCTCGGCCTGGACCTGCTCGGCTTGCGAGCGGATCGACGAGCCGTAGACCATGCAGAGCGCCGCGGCAAGCACGCCCGCGACCAGACTGATGGCGATGCGCTTGCTCTTGTTCACGGCCGCTCCTCTCATGGCAGTGCCGGGCAAATGCCCGTACCACCATTGTCTGGGCGACCAGGGCGCAAAGCGGCGCAATCGCGATCTTGGTTTTACGTGTCAAACCAATTGCTGACCAAAAGCTGACCAGCGCGTCAAGCTCGTGGCATGGTTTTGGTCAGAACGTCGGCAAAACGCATATTTCGAGACGCTTTGGCAGCAAAAAAGCCGCCTCCCAAGCAGTTGGGAGGCGGCTGTCATAGGAAAAATCAATTACAGATGAACATCGGGATCGAGCATTTGGGCACTCACGCGCATGGATGACGCCAGGTTTTGGAACGTCTCCAGACGCAGGCTGTCGATCTGCCCCGCGTCCTCGGCCTCGCGAACGGCGCAACCCGGCTCGTGAGTGTGCGTGCAATCGCCAAACCGGCACGCACGCGACGCCTCGACGATCTCGGGGAAGGCACGCGCCAGACCCCGCTCATGTCCCACGAGCGGCAGACTGCGCAGGCCCGGGGCATCGGCGATCACGCCGGCGTCGCCCGGCAGTGCCACCATCACGCGCGCAACCGTGGTGTGGCGACCCTGGTCATCACGCTCGCGCACGCCGCCAGTGGCTAGCGCATCGTGGCCCAGCAGCGCATTGAGCAGCGTCGACTTGCCGGCGCCCGACTCGCCCAAGATCATGGCACAGCTCCCAGCCGGTACGCAGGCGCGCACTTCGTCTAAGCCGATGCCCTCGGCAGAAGATGTCACAATCACGCGCACGTCCGGACCCACCAGACGGCGCACGCGGTCCAGATCGCGCTCGAGCTCATCGGCCTCGCAGCGGTCGGCCTTGGTGAGCACCACCACCGGCTCGGCATCGCAATCGAGCGCCAGCACCAGTGAGCGCGCCACGCGATCGAGCAGCACCTCGCCGGCGCCGAGCGCCTGCACGATCAGCACGCTGTCAACGTTGGAGCAGAGCACCTGGCGCTCACCGCGAACACGGCCACGCCAACGCTCAAAGCTCGTACGGCGCGGTAGTACGCACTCGATGACGCCCATGTCGTGCCCGGGAGCACGACGAACCGCCACGCGGTCGCCCACGGCGGGCAGCAAGACCTCGTCCTCGCCACGCGACTTGGCAAACCCTACGGCATGCTCGGCACGAAACGTGTCATCGGCAGTCGCCACCAACGGAAACCCGCGGTCCAGGCGCACCACGGCACCGAGCTGCATCTGCTCGGGCTCCTCGGCCTGTGCGCAAAAGTCGTCAAATGCAGCCTGCTGAGCCGCATCGACCGGCAGGTCATCGAACGCCGGAACATCCTGCAGTGCGTCAAGCCCCGGTACACTCGCCAGCAACTCCTCAGCAGATGCAGGGGCTTCGGTCGCGAGCTTCCGACGACGATCGCGCTTAGCCCGCGCCCCCGTCGTCTTTTTCTTCGCCTTAGCCTTAGCCTTGCCCACAAGCGCCTCCCAGCAAAAAACCACACAACTGAGCAGGTATTTTACCCATAAAAAAGAGTCGGTCGAGCAACTGCTCGACCGACTCACACACTTTCCCTCAGCCCTTTATCATCCGCGCGGGAGAAAAGCCAGCAAGGACACCGCAGGGCCCGCCCGCCGGGAGGGGTTTCCTAAGGGCACATCCCGCAGCCGCAAAGCGGCGAGGACGTGCCCGTGGAAACCCCGCAGGCGGTCGGGGCCGGACAGGTACGTTACTCTTTCTCCACTGCGCGCATGATCGCCTTGTAGATCTCCATCAGCGGAATGATCAGGAAGGCCAGGCCCAGCGCGGCGATAACGCCCTTAAGCTCAAGCGTCACAGGGCCAAAGAACATCTCGGCAAGCGTCGGCTGCACGGTCACGATAACCGTCAGCACCAGCGCCAGCGCGGCCGAAGCCCACAGCCACTTGTTCTGCTTCTTCATGCTAAACAGCGACGCACGACGGCTGCGCATATTGAAGCAGTGGAAAATCTCGACCATGTTGAGCGTGATGAACGCCATCATCACGCCTTCCTCGTCGGCATTGCCGGCGATCATATCGGCGATGTGGATGTAGCCCATGTCAAAGTACACGCCCACAAAGAAGCTCGCCAGCACCAGCACGGTGATGATCAGGCCCTGGACCACGCAGTCCAGGCCCATATTGCCGGCAAAGACGCCGTCCTTGGCGTTGCGCGGCTTGCGCTTCATGATGTCGCCCTCGGCGTCCTCCATGCCCAGCGCGAGCGCGGGGAAACAGTCGGTGACCAGGTTCACCCACAGCAGCTGCACCGGCTGGAAGATGGTAAAGCCGATGAGCGTGGCGATAAACACCGAGAAGACCTCGGCAAGGTTGGCCGAAAGCAAGAACTGGATGACCTTGCGGATGTTGTCGTAGATACGACGGCCCTCTTCGCAGGCACCGATGATGGTGGCGAAGTTATCGTCGGCAAGCACCATGTCGGCAACGTTCTTGGTGACGTCGGTGCCGGTGATGCCCATGCCCACGCCGATGTCGGCGCGCTTGATGGACGGGGCATCGTTGACGCCGTCGCCCGTCATGGCAACGATCTGGTCACGTGACTTCCAAGCCTCGACGATGCGGGTCTTGTGCTCGGGCTGGACGCGGGCGTACACGCCGTAGTCCTCGATGTGCGCGTCGAGCTCCTCGTCGCTCATGCGGTCGAGGTCGGCACCGGTGATGGCCTGGCTGCGATCGGTGACGATGCCCAGCTGCTTGGCGATGGCCACGGCGGTGTCGATGTGGTCGCCCGTGATCATGACGGTGCGGATACCGGCATCGTGCGCCTCGCGGATAGCATCGGCCACCTCGGGACGGACCGGGTCGATCATGCCGGACAGACCGCAGAAGACCAGGTCATGCTCGAGCGCAGCGGGGCTGCAGTCGGCGGGAACCTCGGTGTAGGTGCGGCTCGCCAGCGCCAGCACGCGCAGGGCCTCGTCGGCCATAGCCTTGTTGGCTGCCACGAGCTCGGCGCGACGCTCCTCGGTCAGGGGGACGACCTTATCGCCCTCGTAGATATGGGTGCACAGGCCGATCACCACGTCGGGCGCGCCCTTGGTGTACTGCTCGTACTCGCCGTCCAGGGTCTCGACGACCACGGACATCATCTTACGACCCGAGTCGAACGGGGCCTCGCCCACGCGCGGGTGCTCGGCAGTCAGGCCAGTAAGACCAGCCTTGCCGGCGTCGTTGACGAGCGCACACTCGGTCGGCTCGCCCACGGCCTCGCCCAGCTCCTCGTCCCACTGGGCATCGGAGCACAGCGCCATGCCGGCCAGGAACTTTTCCTTGGGCGCGGCGAGCTCGTGCTTGACGACGGTCATCTTGTTCTGAGTAAGCGTGCCAGTCTTGTCCGAGCAGATGGTCTGCGTGCAGCCAAGGGTCTCGACAGCAGAAAGCTTGCGGATGATTGCCTGACGCTTGGCCATCTTGGTCACGCCGAGCGAAAGGACGATGGTCACGACGGCGACCAGGCCCTCGGGGATGGCGGCGACGGCGAGCGAGACGGCAACCATAAAGGTGTCGAGCAGGGCAGTCGGGTCGGTGAGGACGTTGCCCACGCCGTGGCGGAGGATGTCAACGCCAAAGATGACGACGCAGATGACGATAACCATAATGGTAAGGATGCGGCTGAGCTCGGCGAGCTTCACCTGCAACGGTGTGAGCTCTTCCTTGGCCTCGGCAAGAGCGCCGGCAATCTTGCCCATCTCGGTGTTCATACCGGTGCCGACCACGACGGCACGACCGCGACCGTACACCACGGTGGAGCCCATGTAGCACATGTTCTTGCGGTCGCCGAGCGGCACGTCGTCGGTGCCCGCGGCAAGCTCAATCACGTTGGTGTGCTTCTCGACCGGCACGGACTCGCCGGTGAGTGCGGCCTCTTCGATCTTCATCGTGGCGCTCTCGAGGACGCGGCAGTCGGCCGGGACCGAGTCGCCCGCCTCGAGCATAATCACGTCACCGGGCACGAGCTCGGCGCTCGGCAGGTGCACGAGCTTGCCGTCGCGCAGCACCTTGGACTGCGCCGCGCTCATTTCCTGCAGGGCCTCGAGGGCCTCCTCGCTCTTGGCTTCCTGGACCACGCCCAGCACCGAGTTGACGATAACGACGAACATGATGATGGCGACGTCGGCAAAATCGGGCTCGCCCTTGACCATGCCCGTAAGTGCGCTGATAACGGCGGCAACGATCAGCATGATGACCATGGGGTCTGCCATCTGCTCAAAGAAGCGCTTCCACAGCGGCGTCTTCTCGGCTTCCTCAAGCTTGTTAGGGCCTGTCTTGGCGAGGCGCGACGACGCCTCGTCGTTGCTCAGGCCGAGGTTCTCATCGACACCCTGGTCGCTGAGTACCTCCGCCGCGGCGGACAGGTATTCCTTTTGCATATAGAGTCCCCTCCTGGGATTCGGGCCACTCAGCAGATTGATGCCCGATCATAATTCCCAGGAGAAGGGCAAGGGCTCATCAAGGCTGCCGTGCTGAGCGGCAGTTGATAGTGGAGCTATGGTACCCCAAAGCGACGCGTCTAGCCAAAACATTCCATCTGGAAACACGGCACAGGCGCAACGGTGCAGACAGTGTGATGCTCAAGATTGATAAAACGTTTTTTCTTCGGCGCATCATCGAACTAAAATATCGCCCAGATAGCAGCGGTTAGAACGGTTGGTAAAGTTTTTGCATATACCGTTTTTCCGCAAAAAATGAACTTCTAATTCGGCATACGGTCGATTTTTTGGGGTATTCGGTCGGCATTTCGTTATAATCATCTCAGTTTTATTTCTTATGGTTTATCTATCAGCGCAAGACGATGTCAGATGGAGGTCTGAATGTACAAGCGCACCAAGATTGTATGCACCATGGGTCCCGCCTGCGATAGCGACGAGACCATCCGCGAGATGATCAAGGCGGGCATGAACGTCGCCCGTTTTAACTTCTCGCACGGATCCTACGACGAGCACCACGGTCGCATCGAGCGCGTCCGTCGTATTTCCAAGGAGCTCGGCATGCCCGTCGGCATCCTGCTCGACACCAAGGGCCCCGAGGTCCGCACCGGCCTTTTGGTCGACGGCAAGAAGGTTGCCGTCAAGACCGGCGACAAGATCGTCGTCACCGCTCAGCCCACGTCCGAGGATTTCCACGGCACCGCTGAGCACATCTCCCTCGACTACCTGGCTCTGCCCTCCGAGGTCGAGAAGGGCTCCCTCATCCTGATCGATGACGGTCTGGTTGCCCTCGAGGTCGAGTCCGTCGACGGCCAGGACATGACCTGCGTCGTTAAGAACGACGGCCTGATCGGCGAGCGCAAGGGCGTCAACATGCCCAACGTCAACATCTCGCTGCCCGCTATCACCGAGCGCGATCGTCAGGACATCCTCTTTGGCCTGACCGAAAACATCGACTACATCGCCGCTTCCTTCATCCGTGACGGCGAGTCCGTCCGCGGCATCCGCGAGCTTTGCCGCGAGAACGGCGGCGAGCACGTGACGATCTTCCCGAAGATCGAGTGCGCCCTGGGCGTCGAGAACTTCGACGAGATCCTCGAGGCTTCCGACGGCATCATGGTCGCCCGTGGCGATCTGGGCATCGAGATCAAGCCCGAGCTCGTTCCCCACATCCAGAAGGAGATCATCGCTAAGTGCAACGCGGCCTACAAGCCCGTTATCACCGCCACGCAGATGCTCGACTCCATGCAGCAGAACCCGCGCCCGACGCGCGCCGAGGTTGCCGACGTTGCTAACGCCATTTACGACGGCACCGACGCCGTTATGCTCTCTGGCGAGTCCGCTGCCGGTAAGTACCCGGTCGAGGCCGTCAAGATGCAGGCCAGCATTGCTCTCGAGACCGAGAAGTACCTCCCGGCCCACGCTCCGCTCGAGGTTCCGGCCGACGCTCATGGCACCCGCGTTGTTAACAACGTTGTGGGTATGTCCGCTGTGAACATGGCCACCACCGTTGGCGCCAAGTGCATCACCGTGCCGACGACCACCGGTCGTACCGCTCGCCTGATTTCGCACTTCCGTCCCAACATGCCGATCTGCGCGTTCTCCCGCCACGAGTGGGCCGTCCAGCAGATGATCATGTACTGGGGCGTTATCCCGCATCAGGCCGAGATTACCCAGGGCACCGTCAACGGCACGATTGTCAAGGCGATCGAGACCGCTAAGGAGCTCGGCTACGTCAAGGCCGGCGATCTGACCGTCGCTACCGCTGGCGATCCCCGCATGAGCGTCCAGCTCGAGGATAAGGTCTCCTCGACCAACGTCGCTTACGTCGCTCAGGTGCGCTAAAACGCACTTGCAAGCATACTTGCATTGCAAAGGGCCCGGAAGGCTTCGCCTTCCGGGCCCTTTTTCTGTGCCAATGCCGGCGCACGGCAAAACACACACTCATTTCTTTACCAAAAGCGCGAAATCCACCCTTCGAGACCCAATGAATAAAGTCCCAAGCGCTAAAAGTGTTCGCCCGGTGGCAAACCCACACCTTAACCGACGCTGCTAAATCGTTTTAGCAAGAGCCGGATTGACCTGCTTTTCGGAAGTATGCGGCAAATTCTGATACCTCCGAGCACACCCCGTTTTTTCGCAACAAAATGCCTGATAAACTAGCCTCAAAAGCCAGGTCTGCTCACAAGGTTTAGATTTTGCCGCATACTTCCGAATTGACACTGGCATCGCACGGTCCAAAAGCATATTTCGACCAGGAGGACGTCATGGACCTGACGCTATGCGGTCAATCCGCTTTTTACTATCACCGTATCCCGCCACAGATATTAGGCCTTTACCCTGCCATTAGCCTTGGCAATATGGATCGCAGATGTTGCGGCCTCGGAAGTCATGCAGTTGTAAAAGACCTGCTTCACGCACCGCTTCACAGGATTGTATTCACTCGGGCACAATCCGGGTCGCGAAGCCTGTTTAAATCGCACCTCCTGACCCAAGAGCCGCCTCCCGGGTCGTTTAGGCAAACCGAGCATGGGTTTGATGTCACATCGCCCGAGTTCACACTGCTCAACCTTGCTACGCAGGTCTCACGCAACCAGCTGCTTATGGCGTGTTATGAGATGTGCAGCTCGTTTGCTGTGTATACACCCTGCAAACGAGCGCAACGGCAACTTGATGAAGCTATTTCGCTTAAGCTCATTCCACCCAACTGCGGCTGGGAGCGGGTTATCGACGTCAACGGCAAGGATACCAACCTGTGGAAGCGCACGCCGCTTCTTTCCGCAGCGGATATCGCCGCGTTCGCCAAGCAGGCCGCAGGCCTGCGCGGTGTTAAGCAGCTCCGCTGGGCCGCCGAACGCATGACAGGACAGACCGCCTCGCCCTTCGAAGTACAGACCTCCATGCTTATCTCGCTCCCCCGCGACGAGGGCGGCATGGGCATCAACATCGCAAACAACGTGCGCATCCCACTCAGCGACGCCGCGCGCTCGCTGTATGACAAAACCTGCTGCTACGCCGATATCCTCATCGAAAGCGCCACCGACAGCATGGGTGTCATCCTTGAATGCCAAGGCCGCTCCGCCCACGACAGCGAAGCCGCGAGCCTCTCCGATGCCGAGCGCGCCACCGCGCTCACAAGCATGGGCTACGACGTCATCCAAATTACCTTTGGCCAGATTAAGGATAAGAAGAGCTTCGACCACATAGCCGAGCTCATCCATAAAAAGGCTGGACTTTCCTACACCCCAAAGACCAAACAGGAGCGCGCCGCCGAAGTCACCCTGCGGCAAGAGCTACTTGTCAATTGGGTTGAGCTATTCACCGCCAAGCCGGCCAGCTAGCAGCTAGCAATCAGGGGAAGCGCAGGCATATCGGGCGATTCGACGCGAGCCGCAAATCCCGCCTCGGTTAGCTCGATGACCTCGGTAAACGTTGTATCGAAAAACTCCTCGGTTAGCAGGCGATACGGCGGATGATCGGACTCGCCGGGGTTTTCGCGTACAATCTCGTGCATAACGCCGATGGTCTTGAGCACATACTCCTTATGGATGGGATACTGACCAAAACGGGTCGCCGCAGTATACAGGCGATCGGTCGCGCGCGGTATCGAAACGATGCCGAGTGTCTTGCCAAACCAGTCAAAGTCGCCTTGCTTTTTAATGCGGAATTCCTCGCACGGCTTGCCGCCGTGCGCCTCCAGGTACTGATTCACACGCGTATTCCATACGGTATCGGCCACCAGATGCGACCAAACGCCCAGCGTCAGATCGAGCAGCGACTGCGCCACGTCATCGGGCGCGAGCGAAAGCTCGCTAGCACCGGGACCGGCGACCGGCTCGGCGTCCTTGTAACGTTGGGGATAATGCACGCGATTCAGTCGCTCGCGCTCCTCGACAATCGAGGTAGCCGCGGCTGGCGCACCGGTGGGCGAACTTTTAAGCAACGGTGCCACATAGGTATCCCAGAACTCATGCTCACGAGGCTTAGGGATAGGCTCGGGCTTTGCAAAGTGCGTAATGCGGTACGGGATGGGATCGGCGATGCCAGGGACCATATAGCCCACGAAGATATCCGGAACCACGCAGCCAAACAAAAAGGCATTGCGGTCGCGCACGCTATTGGCAAGTGCACCGGTGCGCTCCAGCAAACGCTCCGTCTGAGCGATATGAATGTTCCAACTTGGCATAGCCACCCCCATAAAAAACCTGGATAACTATACCATCACGGCAAAGCCGCGCGGGCGGCTACGCACGCTCTACGCAGCAACTAGTCCGTAGTACCGCTTTCGGTTCCATACGACGGCGAAGGCGCCTCGACCACATGGTGATATCGATCGATATAGATTGCACGGGCACCCAGGCGTCGCACCAAATCCTGGTGATGCGTGCTCATCAAGACCGTCTTACCCGCCGCGACGTAGGCCAGCAAGAAGTTGACCACGATGTCGCATGAATCCTCGTCGAGCCCATTGGTGGGCTCATCGAGCACTAGGATATCGGGGTTCATCGATACAACTGCCGCCAGCGCCACACGCTTCTTTTGCCCGCCCGAGAGCTGATAGGGAGAGGCGTCGGCAAGGTCGGCAACCTGGAACAGCCCCATGGCATCGCGCACGCGGCGCTCGAGCTCGTCTGCCGGCAGCCCCATCTGCGCGGGACCAAAAGCAACTTCCTCGTCCACCGTGGCGCAGAACAGCTGGGCATCGGCGTTTTGGAACACGAAGCCCACGCGCTGGTGGAACTTCTGAGCAGCAGCAGAATCCTTCAGATACGCCGCATCGACCACGTGCCCGTCAAACAGGTATGCCCCTGCGTCCGCGAGTTCAAGGCCGTTAATAAGACGCATAATCGTCGTCTTGCCGCAGCCGTTGGGACCGAGCAGGGCAACGAGTTCACCACGATCGACCTGCAGCGACACGCCATCGACAACCGTATGCCCCGCATAGGAGAACACCACGTCGCGCAGCTCGATGAGCGGAACGACCTCGGCGCCGCCCACACCGTTCGTGCCCGCCGCACTATTCATATCGATCGTCAAAACGTCGCCCTTCCCTATTTGCATCCCCAGCCGGAACCAGCAGCGCCTACAGCACCGCGCATAACACTGCCAGCAGCGCCACGCCGGCCGCGTAAACCGTATCGCGCCAGCCAAACCCGGCGCGTGCGGGCGCCGGATACGCGCCGGCAAAGCCGCGGCAAAGCATAGCCTCGTCCATCGCGCGGCTGCATTCCATCGCCTTGATAAAGGTCATGCCCATGATACCCGCGATCGAATCCGTACGCGAAAATCCCTCAGGCGCACGGCCAACGCTGCGCAGCATGACCGATTCGCACAGATTGTGCGCCGTACGACCCAGCACCTCGATGTGCTTGAGCGCCATATCAAACGTAAAGATAACTTCGTCGGGTAGATGCAGCATCTTGAGCGCCGCCGACATGCGGCTCCAGGTGAGCGTCCACGAAACACCCAGCACCAGCGACACATTAATAAACGTCTTGAGCGCGATCTTGAGCATGGCGCCCATGGCAGACGCGCTCAGCAACAGGGCAGGCAGCGCCAGAACCACCGCAAGCCCCGTGGCGCCAAGCGCCGGTACAAAAGTCGCGCGCAACCCGCGTGCGGGGCGCACCGCGACCAGCACCAGCGCGATAGCCGCCATCAGCATCAGGTACAGCGGGCTCTGCGTCAGACACACGCACAGGACGCAAACGAACATCCCCACCAGGCGCACCGGAGCCGAAACGCAAGAAAGGGCGCGGTCGACCATCGACCCGCCCTCGTGCGCGCCTCCACCCAGGCAAACC
Source organism: Collinsella sp. (assembly GCA_019414685.1). GTDB lineage: Bacteria > Actinomycetota > Coriobacteriia > Coriobacteriales > Coriobacteriaceae > Collinsella. The sequence continues at coordinate 15,838 of DXLQ01000021.1, forward strand.
CGCTCAAGCAGGTTCGCCAGGTGCAGGACATTCTTTTGCATCACACGATGCCGAGCCCCCACGGGCTCATATCGCTCCTCGGCCGCAAGCCAGCTAGGCAGCTCGGCTATTGCCATGAGCACCGCTTTCCTTAACCGTCAGCGAGATCAGGCGGAATGCGATGGTGAGCACCGCCACGCCAATCACGCCGGACAGGATATACATGGCAGCCTGACCGGCAAAGCCAAGGCCCTGCTCCTCAGAATAGGCCTGCAGATAATCGCCCGTGGGCAGGGCATCGGCAAAGGTCGGAGTATCGAGGCCAACCGAAGTCTGCAGACTGTCGTCACCAGCCTCCTGAACGGCGGTCGCGGCGCCCTCGGCGTCCCACTCGCCCCATGCGTCACCAGTAGCGAGCAAGCCCAGCGGCGTGGCAACGACAAGTACGGCAACCAGGATAAGCGTGGGGATCAGCGAGGTCTTCTTGGCGGCTGCGCCCTCGGCAGTAAGCTGTCCATCGGCGGCTTCGGGGCCGACGATAACGCCCGGCGCCGTCTTCTTGATAAAGCCGTAGATCGCGGCAGTCGCCACGCCCTCGACCACACCGGCTACCAGCATGTGCGGAATCAACATGGCCGGAATGGAAACAGACAGCGGGAAGGGGCAGTATAGCGGGGCACCCGAGGCGTTGGTGAAGAGCATCGGCTGAATGCCGAACTCGATGGCAGCGCACAGGGCAGCCACGCACAAGCCGATCCAGCCGCTCACGATGGCAGAAACCGAAGTGCCCCAGCTCTTGTCGTGCAGGCGGCCGTTGAGCGCACGGAACACGATGGCTGCCACAAACGGCAGCACAAATGCCATGTTAAAGCAGTTGGCTCCAAAGGACAGGATGCCGCCGTCGCCAAACAGCAGCGCCTGCAGTGCCAGTGCGACCGAAACCGCAATGGCCGCGGCCTCGGGGCCCAGCAGCAGCGCGATGAGTGCGCCGCCGACGGCGTGACCCGTGGTGCCGCCGGGCAGCGGCACGTTAAACATCATGAGCAAGAAGGAGAACGCAGCGCAGATGCCCAGGAAAGCCATGTGCTCGCGATCGAGCGTGGCGCGTACCTTTTTGATGCAATGGACCCAAACGGGCACCATCGCCACCGCCATGACGGCATCGGTCTGCGGGGACAGGTAGTTGTCTGGAATGTGCATATACGCCTCCCGGTTATCGGCGCACGGAATTGCAACGCCGCTTAAATCACCTTGTCAGTGTTACGTATTGTCAGATTCGTAACACGCCGCGGGCTATCATAGCAAAACGGCGCACCGCCAACAAAGCAGTACGCCGTTTTGCAATACATATGTAACATCTGAAGGCTCGTCGGTGCCTTATTCCGAACACCGCGGTCACGCAGGGCCCGCAGCAACCGCCATCAGGCCCTACGCTCCCAGCGCAGGACCTAGCCGCGGACCTCGCCGTTTACGCCCTTGCACACCTTGGTGACGATCTTCTGGTGCGCCTTTTCGACCTCTTCGCTGGTGAGCGTGTGGTCGTCGGAGCGATACGTAAGCGCAAAGGCCATGGATTTCTTGCCCTTGCCGATGCGGACCGGATCGCGGTAGACATCGAACAGGCGCACGCCCTCGAGCAGTTTGCCGCCGGCACTCGTAATACGACGCTCAAGATCCTCGCAGGTCACAGTGTTGTCGACCACGATAGCAAGGTCGTGCTCAACGGCCGGGTACTGCGAGAACTCACGGTAGTTCTCCTGGTTGCGGGCGCCCTTGATCAGCTTGTCCAGGTCGAGCTCAAAGGCAACGACGACCTCGTCGATGCCCATCGCCTCGCGCGCCTCGGGGTGGATCTCGCCAACCCAGCCCAGCACGGTACCGCCCGAGAGCACCTCGGCAGCACGACCCGGCTGCAGGAAGGCATAGCTCTCGCCCTCGACGGGACGGAAGCGAACCTTCTCGATGCGCAGCTGGGCAAGCAGCTCCTCAACGATGCCCTTGCCAAAGAAGAAACGCAGCTTGCGGTACTTCATGTTCCAAGACTGCTCGCTCCACTGGCCCGAGAGCACGCCCGCCACGGACTTGGTCTCCTTGGGCAGGCTGGCGTTCTCGCGACCGTGGAACAGACTGCCGACCTCGTACAGATGCACGTTGGGCGTGCCGTGGGCCTCGTTGTAGGCCACAGACTGCAGCAGACCCGGCAGCAGCGAGCGGCGCATCTCGGTCTGCTCGGCCACCAGCGGGTTCATGAGAACCACGGGGCAGCCGCGGCCCTCGGTGGACATGCCAATCTTCTCCAGGTCGCCCGGGGCAGCAAAGCCAAAGGTCGTGGTCTCGTTGAGGCCACAGGCGCGCAGGATCTCGCCGACCTTGCGGGTAAGCTTCTGCTCGCGCGTCAGACCGCCGATGTGGTTCTTGGCAGCCGGAATGGTCGCCGTCACACGGCCCATGCCCCATAGGCGCAGGACCTCCTCGATCAGGTCGATCTCACGCGGCAGGTCGGGACGGAAGCTCGGCGGCGTGACCATAAAGTCCTCGCCGTCGCGCTCGACGGTGCAGCCCAGGCGGGTGAGCGAGCGCTCGATAAAGTCGGGCTCGATGTCGGCACCGCAGATGGCGTGCACGCGGGCCAGGCGCAGCTTGATGCTGTCGATGGTCTTGGGCGCGGGGAACACGTCCACATAGCCGGGGGCGACCTCGCCGCCGGCGATCTCCTCAATCAGCGCGCAGGCAATGTTGGCAACATCCACGCAGCCGGTCTCGTCAACCTGGCGCTCAAAGCGAATGGAGGCGTCGGAGATCAGCGACAGATCGCGGCTGGTGTGCGAGGTGCGACCGGCGTTGAAGCAGGCGCTCTCGACCATCACATCGACGGTATCGTCCTCGATCTCGGAATCCATGCCGCCCATGACACCGGCCAGCGCCACGGGACGCTTGCCGTCGGTGATGAGGCCCATGCCGGCGTCGAGCGTGCGCTCCTCGCCGTCGAGGGTCGTGAACTTCTCATCCTGCTGGGCGGCGCGAACCACCACGCGGCGATGGCCATCGCGCTCGGCAAAGGTGTCCAGGTCAAAGGCGTGCAGCGGCTGACCGGTGAGCATCATCACGTAGTTGGTGATGTCGACGATGTTGTTGTGTGGGCGCACGCCCAGGGCGTTGAGGCGCTTGACCATCCAGTCGGGCGAGGGGCCGACCTTCACGTTGCGCACGATGCGGGCGACGTAGCGGTCGCACAGGCCCTCGTCGGCAATCTCGACCGAAAGCTCGTCGTCGGTCGCGCGGCCGGTCTCGGCCTTGATGGCGGGCAGCTCAACGTGGAAATCGCGGTCGAAGATGGCGCCGGTCTCGCGGGCCATGCCGATCATGGACAGGCAATCGGGACGGTTGGGCGTGATCTCGCAGTCGAGCACGGTGTCGCTCGAGCCCACGTACTCGGCAAACGGCATGCCGCAGGGCGTATCCTCGGGCAGGATCATGATGCCGGAGTGGTCGCCGCCCAGGCCGAGCTCGCGCGCAGAGCAGTTCATGCCCATGGACACGACGCCGCGAAGCTTGCTCTTCTTGATCTTGACGTCGCCGGGAAGCACAGCGCCGATCATTGCCGTGACGATGTGGTCGCCAGCCTCAAAGTTCTGCGCGCCGCAAACGATCTGCAGCGGGGCGGGGTTGCCGTCGGCGTCGAGATTCTTGTCGCCCACGTCGACCGAGCACACATACATGTGGTCGCTATCGGGGTGCGGGGTCTTGGTGAGCACCTTGGCGGTCACCACATGGTCGAAGGACTCGCCCACGGTGTCGATCGCCTCGACCTCAGTGCCGGTACGGATGTATTCGTCCGAAAGGGTCTTAGGATCCTCCGGAATATCGATCATGGTCTTGAGCCAGTCGTAAGAAAC
>DXLQ01000021.1:19812-23360 GCA_019414685.1 Collinsella sp.
GGGTCTTAGGATCCTCCGGAATATCGATCATGGTCTTGAGCCAGTCGTAAGAAACACGCATCTAGCTCTCCTTTCATACTGAAAGCCTGCGAAGAGATGCAGGTGGAAACTTCAACTTTGTGAACATTCCTTACAAAGCGAGGGTTGTCCAAGTGCGGCAGATCGGCCCGAAAGAGGAGCGCCGCGTACTTTGGTACGCAAGCGACGAATGAGCGCCGAGGTGTCGTGCTTGGGCAAGCCGCAGCCTAGAACTGATTCAAGAAGCGCATATCACCCGTCATGAGAGTTCTGAGGTCGGGCAGGTCGTAGCGCAGTGCCGCGACGCGCTCGGCGCCAATGCCAAAGGCGAAGCCGGTGTACTTCTCGGGATCGATGCCGCAGTTGATCAGGACGTTGGGGTCGACCATGCCGCAGCCCAAGATCTCGATCCAGCCGCTGTGCTTGCAGAAGTTGCAGCCCTTGCCGCCGCACACGTGGCAGCTCACGTCCACCTCGCAGGAAGGCTCGGTGAAGGGGAAGAAGTGCGGGCGATAGCGCGTCTTGCGATCCTCGCCAAACATGCACTTAACAAAGTAGTCGAGCGTGCCCTTAAGATCGCCAAAGGTGATACCCTCGTCGACGACCAGGCCTTCGATCTGGTTGAACTGCGGCAGGTGGCAGGCGTCGGCCGTGTCGGGACGATAGACGGTGCCCGGGCAGATCATGTAGATGGGCGGCTTTTGCGACTCCATGGTGTGGATCTGCACGCCCGAGGTCTGGGTGCGCAGCAGCACGTCGGACTCGCCGTGAGCGTGAGCCTCGGGATGCGCAACGCTGCCGGGGTTGTTGTCGACCACATAGAACGTGTCGCGAGCCGAGCGGCTCGGGTGATCCATGGGCGCGTTGAGCGCGGTGAAGTTGTAGTAGGAGGTATCGACCATGGGGCCGGACTCGACGGTGTAGCCGATGCCGCAGAAGATGTCCTCGGCCTCCTCGATGATCTGCTTGATCAGGTGCTGATGACCGATCTGCGGACGGATGCCCGGCAGCGTGATGTCGACGGCCTCGTGCTCGAGTGCGTGCTTGAGGGCGGCGGCCTTCATCTCGGTGGTGCGCTCGTCGAGCATGCCCTCGATCAGCTGGCGCATCTCGTTGGCGCGTTTGCCCATCATGGGACGATCCTCGGGAGCGAGCTTGCCCATCATGCGCATCAGGCCGGTGATACGGCCCTTGCGGCCGAGCAGCTCAACGCGCGCGGCCTCGAGCTTGGCGGCGTCGTCAGCGCTAGTGACGAGCTCCTTGGCCTCTTCCTCGAGTTTGACCAGATCATCAATCAGACTCATGTCTTCCCTTTCGTCTCTCGCACATCCGCGCTCCGGGACGGCTGACGCCGCCCGATGTTGCGGATGCGCGGCCCGGTTCGGTAACAAAAAAACCGCCCTCGGGCATGTACATTGCCCAAGGACGGTTGAATTCCGCGGTACCACCTTGTTTGACCCGGCGGATGTCTGGCCCGCCGCGCCCACTCTGTGCCTCTTGTCGCGAGGCTCACGGCTTCCCTACTGGGACTTTGCTGCCACTGGCCGCGTGCCCGTTGAGGTCGCTGCTCGGGAGTGAACGCTTGGCCCTTGCCACCGCAGGAAGGCTTGCAGCCCATGACCTTCCCTCTCTTGCCGGCGACGCGGCGGGCAAAACCCTCTCCGTCAACGCATTGGGCTATAGGATAACACATTTCGCGAGCGCATCGCCGCGTTCCGTTTTGTTCGCGCTGGGTACAAGGCAGGTAGCTGTGCAAACTGGCCGCGCACCCGCCTGCGGCGCTCGGCCTGCGAGATTAAGGATGCGGTATGGGAAAGAAACTCGATAAGAAGGCCAAGGCCGCCATGGCAAAGGCTGCCAAGAGCGTCAAGGCCGCTAAAGTCGACAAGGCCGTCAAAAAGTTCCGCAAACTCGAGGGCAAGCTGTGGACTCGCGAGTACCTGCTCAAGATTGCCGAGTTCGATGGAGCGACGATTGCTCCTGCCAACGGCGCTGCCGCCCGTGCCGACGCCATGGGCACGCTTGCCGGCGAACATCACAAGCTACTGACCAGCGAGAAGTCCGTTGAGCTCGTACGCTCGTTAGCGCGCGAGACGGTTGCAGGCGGACACGTAGACGACCCGCAGCTGCTCGACGAGATCCGCGTGCTCGGCCGCGACCAGCGCGAGGCAAGCGTTATTCCCACCGAGGAGGCCGAAGCCTGGACCAGGCTCACCTGCGAGGCCGACGCCGTGTGGCACAAGGCCAAGACGGCCAACGACTGGGTGAGCTTTGAGCCCTATGTGGATAGAATCGTCGCCCAACTTAAGCATCAGGCCGAACTCATGGACCCCAAGCGCGACCCATACGACGTTTGGCTCGACCAGTACGAGCGCGGCCTTTCCGCCAAGAGCTTCGACGCGTTTTGCGAGGAGGTCAAGGCCACGGTCGTGCCGCTCGTGCACGCCATCGGCGAGCGCGGCCAGCAGCCCGCTGCCGACTTTTTGCATGCCCGCGTGCCCGAGGCTGCCCAGCGTGCCATGAGCTTCGATCTGATGAAGCTTGTCGGCCTGAACCTGGACGACACCACGCTCGCCTTTACCGAGCACCCGTTTAGCGAGGGCTTTGCCGTGGGTGACGCGCGCATCGCGACACACATCTACGAGGACGATTGCATCTCCAACGTCTACAGCATCATCCACGAGGCGGGGCACACCATGTACGAGCTGGGCGTCAATCCCGCCTATGCGCGCACCTGCCTGGAGGGCGGCACCTCCATGGGCATCCACGAGAGCCAGAGCCGCTTCTTTGAGAACACCGTGGGCCGCAGCCGTGCCTTTATGGGACCGCTGCTCGAGGTGCTGCGCCGCCACGCACCCGAGGTCTACGGCGACGTCGACGAGGACACGCTCTACCACGCCGTGAACATCGCGCAGCCTTCGCTGATCCGCACCGAGGCCGACGAGCTCACCTATCCGCTGCACGTTATGGTGCGCTACGAGATCGAGCGCATGCTGTTTGCCGGCGAGGCCACGGCCAAGGACATCCCCGCGCTTTGGAATCGCTTTATGGATGAGTACCTGGGCATTCCCGTTCCCGACGACACGCACGGCTGCCTACAGGATACGCACTGGAGCGGCGGCTCGTTTGGCTACTTCCCCACGTATGCGCTGGGCAGTGCCTACGATGCCATGTTTGTGCCGGCCATGTGCCGCGACGGTGTCGACCTTAACGGCGCCTGCGCGAGCGACGACCTGACACCTGTCCGCGCCTGGCTGGGCGAGCACATTTGGCAGTGGGGCCGCGCCAAGGACGCGCCGGAGCTCATCAAGGGCGCCTGCGGCATGGCCTTTGACGCCCGCTACTACTGCAGCTACCTGCAGGACAAGTTCACCACACTGTACGAGCTGTAAGGATTGACCAGCACGCCATCGCCAACGCCAACTATGTTGACGCCAATGTCTTGGCAACGTCAGCGAAAACGACCCTAAGCGAGCAAGGTGACGTGAAATGAAAGGGCGCTGACCTTCTGGTCGCGCCCTTGAAATTGA
>DXLQ01000022.1:0-5480 GCA_019414685.1 Collinsella sp.
CTATCCTATGGAGCGGGCGACGGGAATCGAACCCGCGTCATCAGCTTGGAAGGCTGGGGTTCTACCATTGAACTACGCCCGCAAGATATGGTCGGGACGACAGGATTTGAACCTGCGACATCCTGCTCCCAAAGCAGGCGCGCTACCAAACTGCGCCACGTCCCGAAGGTGTTGAGCAGCTAAGGTCTAAACCTTGCGTGTCCCAAAGCGAAGGAAATTATAGGGGAGACTCCCCGCCTGTGCAAGCATTGATGCCTTAGCTCCTCGAATGTGCGACAAAACGACTATGGAGCAGACCGATCACAAATGCCACCACAGCAACCGGTGCCCACGCAGCACCGATATCTGCCAGCGGCAACGCATCGAACGGCAGCCACGCGCCAGCAAAGAACGCATCGCGGATCGAAGTGATCACGCTCTGCACCGCGACAACGCCGCCGACCCAGACCCATACCTGCGGATGCGCGTCGCAAAAGCCGTGCACCAGGCCCATCAGTACCAGCACGATGGCAACGGGATACAGGGCATTGAGCATAGGCACCGAGAACATAAGGATCACGTCGAGGCCCACGTTGGAGAGCACGCACGAAAACGCTGCGAACACAAAGGCGAGAATCGCAAAGGGACGGCGCATGGCCTCCTCGGAGGCCTCCGCTCCCCCTTCAACCACATACGTCTCGCAGAAGTAACGCGAGCAGCAGCTGATGAGGCCGATGCACACATTCATGCAGGCGAGGAAGAAAATCGCAAAGACGACAACCGTGCCAGCAAGACCAAAGTGCATAGAGGCCGAACGGGCGAGGATGGCGGCGCCGTTGGTGGCATCGGGCATAACCGTGCCGAGCTGCATACCGGCAAGCGCCAGGCCGCAGTAGATGATGGCCATGAGCACGCCGGCGATCACACCCGAACGCGAGATCTCGAAGGCCACACGCTTGTCATCGGTAACACCCAGCTCATGGATGGTCTCGGCGATGATGATGCCAAAGGCGAGCGACGCAAGCAGGTCCATGGTCTGGTAGCCAGTCAAAAAACCCTGCACGGCAGCACCGGCATTGTAGGGGGCCTGTGGCGCGGCAGCCGGCCCCAACGGCGAGACCACGGCGGCACCAACGACCAGCACGATGAGCGCAATGAGCGCGGGGCCCGTAATGCGGCCGAGCACGCGCGTGATGACGCCCGGACGCAGCGTGAGCACAAACGCGACCACGAAGAACCCGATGGCAAACACCAGGCGAGCCGTGCCGAGCGAGACGCCCCCGGGCAGCAACGGCACCAGCATCTCGAAGGCCGTGGAGCTCGTGCGTGGAATGGCCAGGCACGGGCCGATGGCCAGGTAGACCGCCGCAACGAAGAATTCGCCAAACTTAGGATGCACGCGGCCGGCAAGCTCGCGGGCCGTGCCGGCGAGCGCGACGGCGATAAATCCCATGACGGGTAGGCCGATGGCGGCAATCAAAAAGCCAATCATGGCAAGCGGCGTGGCCATGCCGGCCTGAAGTGCCAGCAACGGCGGAATGATGAGGTTACCGGCGCCAAAGAGCATCGAAAACAGCGCAATGCCGACGGTAACGACATGGTCGGAGCGCAAACCGCGCGGAGCGGATGAGGCCATATGCACACCTTTCGGGTCGAAACAAAAACGGGACGGGCAAAAACACCCGTCCCGCAAGTATAAACGGTCTAGCAGCTTTAGCAGGCTAAATCGCACAGAGCATCGATAGCCGTGTCGACTTCTTCGGTAGTGTTGAAATACCCAAACGAGAAGCGGACGACGCCCTGGCGCTCGGTCCCCAGCGCACGGTGCATGAGCGGGGCGCAATGGGCGCCGGGGCGCGTCGCAATCCCCCACCCTTGCATGAGCGCATCCGAGATCTCGGCAGAGTCGATATCGCCCACGTTGAGCGACACAATCGCAGAGCGCGTCGGCTGGTCAAAGGCACCGTAGAGCTTAATCCCCGCAATCTCGCGCACACCGGCAAGGAAGCGATCAGCGAGTGCACGCTCGTGGGCAGCAATCGCCTCGACCCCACCCTGGGCCTCGATAAAGTCGAGGCCTGCGGAAAGGCCCGCTATGCCGTGACCGTTGAGCGTGCCCGCCTCAAGGCGCGTGGGCCACTCAAGCGGCTGCAGCTCATCGAAGCTGTGCACGCCCGTGCCGCCCATGGCCCACGGAGCCACGTCAATGCCCTCCGCCACGGCCAGGCCGCCGGTCCCCTGCGGACCCATGAGCCCCTTGTGACCGGTAAAGCACACGACGTCGAGTCCCATGGCATCCATGTCAATCTTCGCCGTACCGGCAGACTGCGAGGCATCGACGATCACCAGCGCGCCGGCCGCATGCGCGATGGCAGCCACGCGCGCAATGTCGACCGCGTTGCCGGTCACATTGGAGGCGTGCGTCACCACCACAGCACGCGTACCGGGCGCGACCAACCGCTCGAGCTCGTCGTAGTCGAGCGCGCCGTTCGCGTCGCAACCCGCATGCTCAACCGTCACGCCCTGCTCCGTCGCCAGGCGATTGAGCGGACGCAGCACGGAGTTGTGCTCGAGCACCGTTGTGACCACATGGTCGCCGGGGCGCACCACGCCACAGATGACGGTGTTGAGCGCCGCCGTGGAGTTGGGCGTAAAGCACACATGGTCGGCCCTCGGGCAACCCAAAAGGCGCGCGAGCTTGGCACGGCAAGCGTGAATCGTACGAGCGGCATCGAGGGCACCCGACGTGGCGCCGCGCCCGGCATTGCCGAGCGAGCACATCGCCTGCGTCACGGCATCGATGACCGTCTGCGGCTTGTGCATGGTCGTCGCCGCGTTATCCAGATAGATCATCGCACGACCTCCCACATGTCGATCACCGTAAAGCCCTCGGTGGGGACGCCCGCCGCGGCAAGCTCGCCGCGCAGCAGGTCCTCATCGGCAGGCAACGCCTTCCACGCCAGACCGCAACCGGCAGCGACCTCCCCGGGCACGGGAATCGTTCGCCCGGGAAGGCCGCGCTCGATGCACAGGGACTCACAGCCCATGGCGGCCGCCGTGGTGGGAAACGTGATGACAAGCGCCGGGCGCTTCTCCCTCATGGCAACTCCAACCAATACGCTACGGGCGCACGACGCGCACGGCCTGCTCCATCTTCTCAACGATCACGTACATGTTGGTGACCTCGCCCACGGCAAGCTGGTCTTTAATGCCGTAGTGGTCCAGGCAGGTACCGCAGGTGAGAATCTCGACACCCTGCTCGGCCAGGCCCTTCAGGTCGTCGAGCACCGGCGAGCCCTCTACGGTGAGCTTGGCACCGCCGTTGTAGAACAGCATAGTCGCGGGCAGCTCCTCCTGCTGCGTCACGGCAAAGATGAAGGCCTTCATGAGCTTGTGGCCCAGCGCGTCGTCGCCGCGGCCCATGCAGTCGGTGTAGACGGAAATGACGAGCTTGCCCTTGCCGGCGCTGGCATCACAGAAGGCAGCGCCATCCTGCTCGGGATCGGCCACGGCAACGGCGCCAGAAGTCGCCACGGTCACGTGCCACTCGGCGTCAGAAACCTTCTCGACCGAGGCCGTGCAGCCCTTCTCCTGCGCCATCTTGGAGATATTCTTGACGGCGGTCTCGTTATCGACCGAGGTCACCACGGCACCCTCGCCATCGAGCTGTTTGAGCGCCTTAAGCGTCTTGACGACGGGCAGTGGGCAGGCATCGCCCATGGCATTGACTTCAATCTTGGTAGACATAGCAAATTCCTTTCGAAAGAGCCGTTCTAGAGAACGGCAAACAGTTACATAAACGTGCGGGCTAGCGAACAACGCGGACGGCAAGACCGCCCGGCTCCGCCTCGCACACGCGCCCGACAACGGCCGCGATGCGCCCCTCGGCATGCAGGCGACGCGCAAGCTCATCCACATCCGCCGCGGGCGCCGCGATGAGCAAACCGCCCGAGGTCTGCGGATCGTACAGCGCATCCAACATGCCCGGCCCCAGGTCATCGTCGGCAGCCACGCGCGGTCCAAAGAAGTCCTGGTTGCGGTAGGCGCCGGCAGGGATAATGCCAAGGCGTGCCATGTCGAGCACTTGGTCAAAGAGCGGCACCGCCCCCGACGCAAGCTCAATCTGCACGCCCGAGCCCTCGGCCATCTCGCACGCGTGCCCGATCAGACCAAAGCCCGTAATGTCGGTGCAGCCGTGAAGCTCGAGTCCCTCGGCCAGACGAATCGGGGCCTCGTTGAGGGTACGCATCGAGTCAAACACGGCTGCGGCCTCGTCCTGCTCGATGAGCTCGCCCTTAATGGCCGTGGTGATGATGCCCGAGCCAACCGCCTTGGTCAGCAGCAACGCATCGCCCACGCGCGCGCCGCTGTTGGCGAGCATGCGGTCGAGCGCGACAAACCCGCTCACGGACAGGCCGTACTTGGGCTCGTCGTCGTTGATGGTGTGGCCGCCCGCGATGGAGCAACCCGCCTCGACGCACTTGTCGGCGCCGCCCGCCAGAATCTGACCGGCAACCTCAACGCCCAGACAGCTCGGGATGCACAGCAAGTTCATGGCATGGCTCGGCCGCCCGCCCATGGCGTAGATGTCCGACAGCGAGTTGGCCGCGGCAATCTGGCCGAACAGAAACGGGTCGTCGACCATCGGTGGGAAGAAGTCGATGGACTGCACGAGCCCCAGGTTCTCCCCTACGCGGAAGACGCTCGCATCGTCGGAGGTATCGAACCCCACGAGCAAGTTGTCGTTATGCACATTGGGCAAATCGCCCAGGACCTGGGCGAGGGCTCCGGGAGCCAACTTAGCGGCTCAACCGCTCGCGGCCGTCATGGACGTGAGCCTAATCTGATCGTCAGCCATCGATACCTCCTCTCATCGGTCAATCATTTTCTCCCAGTATACGCATGAATGCGAGCCTGCGGCGGATGCATTAATTGAGCGCCTGTGCGCGAATCGCCGCGCCAATCGCTCCGGCAAAGCGAGCCTGAGGCGAGGTGGTCACCGGCGACCCCAGTAGCTCGCCCAACCGCTCCACCACGAAGGCGTTCTCGCACAGGCCACCGGTCAGGTAGTACGGGGCGCCCGCGGCCTGCCCGGCCATGGTCGCCACGCGCGAGACCACGCTGTCGATCACGCCACGCGCAATGTTCTCGCGCGGCTCGCCACGGCCGATCAGGCTGATGACCTCGCTTTCGGCAAACACCGTGCACATGCTGGAAATCTTGGTAGGCTCGCCGGAACGTGCCAGATCGGCCATCTGCTGCTGGGAAATACCTAGGCGGTCGGCCATGATCTCCAAAAAGCGCCCCGTGCCGGCGGCGCACTTGTCGTTCATGGCGAACTTGGCCACTCGGCCACTTTTAAGCTGAATGACCTTGGTGTCCTGACCGCCCACGTCGATCACGGTGCCGTGATCGCCAAACAGGCGCACGGCACCGGCGCCGTGGCAGGTGATCTCTGTCACGACCTTGTGCGCATAGGGCACGGCGACACGGCCGTAGCC
>DXLQ01000022.1:5580-21570 GCA_019414685.1 Collinsella sp.
ACCTTTTGCTCCAGCTGCTGCGTATAGGCCTCAATATCAAAGCTGAACGTACCGGCAAACATAGTGCTCATCAGGTCGACGCCGCTCATGGCCGCCGGCTGGTTGGCCTGCAGCGCAAACATCTCGAGCTGGGCAGCACGCAGGCGATTGCGACGACGGACGGCGGCGCGCAGGTCGTCATCAGTAATCGTAATACCGTAGAAGTTCTCGAGCTCCTCCTTGAGCAGGCGGCACTCCTCGTACCAGCCTTCACGCTCGTAGGCGCGATCGCGACCCTGCGGCAGGTGCAGAATGTGCGTGCGCTTGAGCTCGTTGAGTAGCTCGTACATCTTCTTCTTGCCGTCGCAGGTGGTCTCGCCGATGATCATGTCGCTAAAGTACGTAAACGGGCACTTTTGCGAGTAGGCAAAGCCGTAGGTCGACTTGATGAGCGGGCAGAGGTTTGCCGGCAGCACCTTCTCGGCCTCGGGAATCACCTCATCGGACGTGCCGCACAGCGCCACGCTCGCAGCCCCCGCGGCATCGATAATCTCGAGCGGCGTGTAGCTGCACAGAAAACCAATCAGGCGATTGCCGGCCTGTTTGTAATCCTTAACGCGAATAAACGCCGCCTTGCGCTGCTCGTTGAACTCCTCAAACGTGGACGGCAACGGCTGTTCAATATTTTCCGACATATAACTCCTTAACAAAACTTTTAACCAACCAAGGAAACGGCTTTCCCAGGTGCCCGAGGTTGCCGTGAAAGAGGAGCGCCGCGTACTTTTGTACGCAAGCGACGGTTTGAACGGCAAGATCGGGTGCCTAGGGAAGCCGCCGGGACGGATAGTCCTAAATGGTTTCCAAGAAAGCCTCAATGCGCGTCTGGAGCTGACCGGCATCCTCGCCGGCGTAGTCGGTCGTGATGTGCATAAACGGAATACCGGCCTCCTCGGCGGCCTTCTCCACGGCAAACGACTCCATCTCATAGAGCGTGCAGAACTGCAGGGCCACGTCGACGATGCCGTCGGCATGCAGGTCCTTGGCCATCTGAACGATGTCCTTCATACGCTGGTCGTTGGGCGTAAAGACGGCGCAGTTAATCTTAAAGTAGCGCTCGGCGATGGCGTCGAGCATCTCGTCGACCGTCTCACCGGACTCGTCGACCAGGTCCTTGTAGTAGCGCGAGCCCGTGCAGGACTCCTCGCCTACCACAACGCCGCCGGCCTTCTCGATGAGGTTGAACAGCTTCCAGTTGGGCACGGCCATGGGCGTGCCGGTGTACAGGATGCGCTTGGTCCCCTTGGGCGCCACGCCCTCGCCGGCCTCAACGCGCTGCTCGCACTCGGCGGCCATCTCGTTGATGGCTCCGGTCAGACGCGGCGTGTCGTCCATAAAGGCGGCCTGAACGGTCAGCAGGCTGTCGAGACCGCTGATGGGCGCCGGATCGGCAGCGCGCGTGGCAGCCAGACGCTGCAGGGCGCGACGCTTCTCGTTGACGGCGTGGATGGCAGCCTTCAGGCGCTCGGGCGTGATCTTGACGCCGCACTCTTCCTCGATCTTGGCGGCAAGCTTCTTGACCTCGGCCTTCCAGGTCACGAGCGTCGACTCGTCGTGCACGTTGGGGATATCCATGACGTACATGTTCTTTTGCGTGGCAAAGAACTCGTAGGCTTTCTTCTTACCGTCGCAGGTGTTCTCGCCTACCACCAGGTCACTCGACTCAATGTAGGGGCAGACCTCGCCCAGCTTAAAGCCGGCAAAGCTCTTGATAAGCGGGCAGGTGTTGCGTGGCAGGTGCTCCTCGACCTTATCGGTTGCCCAGTCGGCACCCGAGCACAGGCCCACGGGAATGCCGTCACAGGCAAGCACGATCTCCTCGGGCACGTACACGCAGAACGAGCCGACGATCTTGGTGGCCTCGCCGGCCTCCTTCTTGTCGAGCATCTCTTTAATACGGCCGCTGTGGATGTTGGTGGCGACAAAATCCAGGTAGGACGTGGACTTGGGGCGATTGTTCTGCGTCAGGAACATATCGCCGTACATCTGGCCCACGGCGCCCAGCAGCATGTCGTGGTCGGCAAGATTCATGCCGAGGCTCTCCCACATCGGATGGAAATCGAATTCTTCAGCCATGACGGTTCCCCTCTCGAACCAAAAATGAATAGCTACGGTATTTCTGCACGGTGGGTGGCGAAAACCCAGCCGTGCTCAAACCCGGAATTTTGGGGAACCCGCTTTGCGGTCGATTATTTAGTTGTACGTCGTCTCTCCCGGAGCCGTGAACATACCTGCTCATATGCGGCTCCGAGCCATATACAGGGCGCGCGCGGCAACGCGGCGAATGTATGTCGTCTGCGGCATGCGCGCGTCCTCCTTTACAAGTTAAGGTCAACTATATCAACGGTCGTCGACCATGCGAACACCGTTGACATTCGTACGACAGCGTCGTGTGCCGCCGTTTAATAAATAATTATCTGTGTTGATAAGAGTTTGTCATTCCCCATTAGGCGAACGGCAAGACAAAGCCGCCGAGACTTATATCCCCGACGGCATTACCCGGCGCTACCGACACACCAGATGGATCCTGCTGGCATCAAAATGCATACGCAGGGTCTCGCCTTCTTGCGGTAACCCATCCGCTGGTACGCTCAATTTGTTGACCTTCCACTGCAGACGCGTTGGCGCATCGGCCCGCGGCGCATCCAACAGCACCAGGCGCTCAAAACGCGAATCGCTCACGCGCGCCACGTGCAGGTCGTAGCTGTTGCGACCCCGCTCGGCACGGTTGTCCACATGGAAGTAGCTCGCGCGAATGCCCAGGTACGCCACATTATCGGGAACCTCGCGACCCACATTAAAGGTCATGCCCCAGTCGAGGGCCTCAACTTCTTCGTCGCCGATCTTGCGCGCCCGGCTTGTGTTCTTGCAGCCCGTCAGGCGCAGTGCCGCCAGCGTCTGCGGACGGCGGACCACGTCCTCGACGGAGCCGATCTCCTCAACATGCCCGTCGTGCATCACGCAGATGCGCCCGCACAGGCGGCACGCTTCGTCGATGTCGTGGCTCACGTAGAGCACGGTGCGGTTGCATACATCGAACAGGTCGAGCATGTTCTGTTCGAGGGCGCTCTTAAGATAGGAATCGAGTGCGCTCATGGGCTCGTCGAACATAAAAATGCCCGGATGCGCCGCCACCATGCGGGCAAGCGCCACACGTTGTTGCTGACCGCCCGAGAGTCGCGCGGGATAGCGGTCGGCAAAATCGGACAGACCGAAAATGCCCAGATAGCGCTCGGCGAGCTTTTTGCGCGCGGCGGCGTCGCCCGCATTCTTTACACCGGCGCATACGTTATCGGCCACCGTCATGTTGGGAAACAGCTGATAGTTTTGGAACAGCAGGGCGCATTTTCGCTCCTGGGGCGACAGGTTGATGCCCGTCGCCGAGTCAAAAAAGGTCACGCCGTTGACGACGATCTTGCCCTCGTCGGGCGTCTCCACGCCGGCGATGCAGCGCAGCGTACAGCTCTTGCCGCAACCCGAGGCACCGAGCAGCGCCACACGATCCTCGCCGGCCTCAAGCTGCATGTCGAGCATAAACCCGGGATAGCGCTTTTTGATATCCAGAACGAGCGACATGGCCTATCGACCTCCCTGCAAAGCGGCATCATCGCGCATGAGCTCGGCCAGCGCCTCGCGATCGATACGCAAGGCATCGCCGCCCGCCGGGTCGAGCGAATCGCCCTGTCCGGCAAGATCTTTGATCCGCTTGCGCTCCGCACGGGAAAGGCCCCGCTCGCGATACTTTTGCGAATGAGCGGTGTACATATTGATGAACAGGATGACCAGGAAACTGAACACGATTACGACGATGACCCAAAAGAGCGCCACCGACGTGTTGCCGCCCATCCACTCAAAGTAGATGGCGATGGGGATGGTCTGGGTAATGCCGGCGTAGTTGCCCGCAAAGAACAGGGTGCAGCCAAACTCGCCCATGGCACGCGCGAAGGCGAGCACCGTGCCGGCGGCAATCGAGGGCCAGCCAAGCGGCATCATGAGCTTGGCAAAGATGCGACGTTCGGACCATCCCAAGGTTCGCGCGGCGTCGAGCATCTGCGTGTCGAGGCTCTCGAAGGCTCCGAGCGCCGTGCGGTAGACCAGGGGAAACGACACCACCACGGCGGATATCACCGCCGCGGGCCACGTAAAGACGATCGAGATGCCATGCGCGATAAGCCACCGACCGACCCCGGTCGATCGACCAAACAGCATGAGGAGCAGAAAGCCGCAAACCGTGGGCGGCAGCACCATAGGGATGGTAAAGACCGAGTCGAGCAGGCCCTTGATACGGCTCGTAGTACCCATGGTCTTCCATGCGGCAAACAGGCCCAGCGCAAAGGAGATCAGCAGGGCGAGGCCGCTCGTTTTGATAGACACCCAAAACGGACGATAGTCGATGTCGCCCAAAAAGGAGGCCAAGGAGGTCAAGGGGCCCTGCTCATCCCGCAACACGACAGACGATGCCTCTACCATTTGAGCGCTATCAAGCCAACGCGCGCCGCCCTTGGCATCACCCGAGGCCGATGAGATCACCACATAACGGTCCCCATCTGCACTGCGCTCGTCAAAGCCATAGGTATACCCGCCGGCATCAAACGTTGTTTCCGCCGTGACATACCAAGGAAGATCCACGTCCCCTAGCTGCGCACCTCCCATGCAGTTTGCGCTGTCGAGCTCACAGACGAGGGCCTTGAGACCCGATACGCACTCATTGTCCTGCGGATCAAATCCATACTTCTCGATCGCCTTGGGCGATATCCACACCACAACGCGATCGGCGGCAGGCGCCACTACAAGGTCCACGTCCTCGTCAACGGGAAACCGGTAGCCCTCAGGCTGGCCCTCCATGGCACGAGCGGTCCCCTTGGCCAACCGCTCAAAACCTTCGATCCCATAGGAAAGCCCATGAGCGGTCGCAGCAACCTGGGCCCCGTGCTCAGCGTCCCCGGCAAACGCAAATCCCGGCACCCAGCAAAGCGCGAAGGTCAAAGCACAGGCGACAAGCATGCGGAATCTATTAAGCACGAAAAGCTCCAAGAGAATACAAGGACGGAGTGAAACACAAAACGATGGAATTATCGCGCCAAGCCGCACTACGCGGAAAGCTCAAAGCCGTACTTAGCCCAAATCTTCTGGGCCTTCTTGTTGGTCAGACAGAAGTCGATGAACGCCTTGGCCTCGTCGGCATGCTCAGAGCTATCGGCGACAGCACCGGGATACACGATGGGCTTGTGCGAGTCCTCGGGGCACACAAAGGCCTCCTCGATGCCGTCGTAGCGGTAGATGTCAGAGCTGTAGACAAAACCGGCCACGCAGTCGCCCGTAGAGACGTAAGACGCAGCGGTGCCGACCTTGTCGGCCAGTGCGACCTTGTCGGCGATCTCGGAAGCATACTCGCCGTCGTCGCCCTCGGTGCCGGTGTAGAGGCCCACGGAGGCCAGGGCCTGGTTGGCGTACTTGCCGGCGGGAACGGTCTTGGCGTCGCCAATGGCGATCTTGCCGTCCAGATTCGCGACGTCGGCGATGGCCTCGACCTTGGTGTCGGAGCCCTCGGCGCGAATGATCACGAGGTCGTTGACGAACATGTCCTCACGCGTGTCGGCGTCGACGAGCTCGGCGGCCTCGGCGTCGTCCATGGTGCCCTTGGAAGCCGTGATGAGCACGTCGACGGCGGCACCGGCGCGCATCTGCTCGACAAGGTCGCCAGACGCCTTAAACTGCGTGTCGGCAAACGTAGTGCCGGTCTGCTCGGTGTAAAGCTCCTGAACCTCGGGCAGAGCCTTCTCGAGCGAGTTGGCAGCAAAGACCTGCAGCTCGACAGCTTTCTTGGAAGATGTCTTAGCAGAACCGGCATCGGATCCGGCCGGCTCGGACGTCTTGCTGCCCGAGCAGCCGGCAAGACCAAGGCCGGCAGCGGCAACAGCAGAAAGCGAGACGAATCCGCGGCGAGAAATCATATCGAACATATTCAACCCTTTCGGACGTTTTGCCCGGGTACCCCACCGCGAGCTTTATTCTGTAACTAGATTATACTTCCGCGCGAATAATGTTTGTGATAATGATTTCTCGTCTAATAAATTTCTTTTACCGATAACCCCGAGACGGCTGCACTGTCGCTGCATAAAAAGGGCGGAGCAACCCGTAAGGTCGCTCCGCCGCAGATAGTGCGCTTATTTGGCGTGCCCACCGCCCGCCGTCATTTGGGCCGCATGCTCCAACTGGTCGCTCACGGCCTCCCAGCTTTCGCGGGCCGCTTTCGTAGATCCCGGAAAGTTGATGACAAGTGTATACCCACGCTGCATGCACACGGCGCGCGAGAGCATAGCGCGGCGCGTCTTGGTCATGGAGTACGCACGGATTGCCTCTGCAATACCCGGCACATCGCGGTCGCAAACGGCACGCGTCGCCTCGGGCGTCACATCGCGCATCGAAAGCCCCGTGCCGCCGCAGGTGAGCACGACATTGGCGTGGCACTCATCGGCGGCTTCCACAATGGCATCACCGATCTCGCTGGCGTCGTCGCGCACGACCACATGTGAGGCAACCGTCCAGCCCTGCGCCACGATGAGTTCCTCGAGCGCGGCACCCGCCTCGTCCTGGGCAAGGTCGCGCGTATCCGAGCACGTCACGATCGAAATCTTCAACTCCATAGCATTCCTCCTATAGCACCGTGCCCTCAGGCAGGTCGACACGCACGACATCCACGACGTCGCCCGCCTCGAGCACGCACGGCCCTTCGTCAATACTCAGCAGGCAGTTGGCCCGCTGCATCGTGCCGAGCAGCGCCGAATTCTGCGTCTTGGCCTCGGTCACCAACAGCTCACCGGTCTCGGGGTCGCGCAAAACCGTGGCGCGATCGAAGAAGCGTCGGTCCTGGCGCTTCTTCACGCAGTGCGTCAATATCGCCTGCTGCACGGGACGCACACCCTCGGCAAAGCCGCGCATCTTGCGGATCGCCGGACGGGCGAGCATCTCAAAGCCCACATACGCAGCAGCGGGATTGCCCGAAAGCCCGAGGTAGGGCTTACCCCCGAGTAAGCCAAACGTGATGGCCTTGCCCGGACGCATCGAGATGCGGTCAAACAGCACCTCGCCCTCGCGCCGGACGAGCGCCGTCACGAAATCGTAGTCGCCCGCCGAGGCGCCACCGCTCGTAATGACAAAATCGCACTCCTGCACGGCACGATGCACCAGCTCGGCAATCGCCTGCTCATCATCGGGCGCAATGCCGTAGAACGCAGGCTCGGCGCCGGCATCGAGTGCCTCGGCCATCAGCGCCGAGGAGTTGGAATCGCGAATCTGACCGCGCGCCGGTACCTTACTCGGTGCGACCAGCTCCGTGCCCAGCGAGATAATGCCCACGCGCGGGGCAGCGTGCACCTTCACGTTCGCGTATCCGGCGCTCGCCAGCAGACCCGCGCCCGCCGGAGCCGCGACCTCGCCGGCGTGCATCACGACGTCGCCGGCATGAGCCTCCTCGGCAGCAGAGCGAACGTTCTCCCCCACCTTGGCCGGCGCCGAGAACCTCACACGCGAGCCCTCGTTGCCGTCGCCATCGAGCACGTCGACGATCTCGTATTTCACCACGGCATCGGCACCTTCGGGTACCGGCGCGCCCGTCATGATGCGGACTGTCTCGCCCGCGCCGATTGCGCCCTCAAACACATGGCCCGCGGCCTCGTGTCCGATAACGTCGAGCGTCACCGACGCCTCGCCAGATGCCTGCGCCAAGTCCGCCGAGCGCACGGCATATCCGTCCATAGCGCTGTTGGCAAACGGCGAGATGTCGATATCGGCCACCGCGTCCTCGGCCAAGGGAAGACCGGCGGCCTGCCACACGGGAATCTCGACGAGATCGGTCGGAGCAACGTGCGACAGGACAATCGACTGTGCGTCATCCAGCGGAATGAGTTTCTCTGCCATATGCACCTCTTAATGCCACGGCGCACAACAGGGGCGCCGATTCTTTATGCTTGCCTCAGTATAATCCCCTGACGCACGACCGCGACTCGGCCTTTACCCGCAAATACACCTGTCGGCCGCAAGCCGCGAAACAGAACCGAAAAGCAACCTGCCGGTTTGTCACGTTTGGCACGTTCTATAATGCTCGTGTTGTAACCTAAAAGAGGAACGTATGGCTTTTACCGACAAACCCGAAAGCGCAAACGAGGCGCAGGATTATTCCCAGCCGCTCGACGACGGCGGCCTTTTCTCCCTTAGCGACGTTATCATGGCAGGCAGGCAACAGCTCACCCGCTCCGAGCATCTCTTGGCTGCCGACACGCGCCGCAACGCCCGCAACCTACTCGCGAGCGCCAAGCTGCTCGCACTCGTCGTCATCGTCTCGCTCGCCATGGGCGTTGCCGCTTGGGCGTTTTTGGCCTCGCTGAATATCGCGACCGACTATCGCGAACACCATGCGTGGATTTACGCACTGCTTCCCGTTGTGGGCGTTGCCACCGCATGGGTGTACAAAAACCACGGTCTTGCCGCCAAACGCGGTAACAACCTGGTCATTGACTCCGCCCTGGGCACACGCCTCATCCATATGCGCATGGCCGTCCTCACCTTCGTCTGCTCCACGCTCACGCACCTAACGGGCGGATCGGCCGGTCGCGAGGGAGCTGCGGTGCAGATTGGCGGCACCATCGCCAGCAACGTCTCGAGCCTCGCACACCTCAAAAAGCATGATCACCACGACCTCATGCTCGCTGGCATCTCGTCGGCCTTTGGCGCCGTATTCGGCTCGCCCCTTGCCGGAGCTTTCTTTGGCATGGAGATGTGCTTTATCGGCAAAATCGACTACACCGCGGGCATCTACTGCCTGGTCGCCTCGTTTACCGGCTACTTTACGTCGCTTGCCTTGGGAACCGAGTACGAAGCGAATGTTATAGCCAGCGTTCCCAACATGACACCACGGACGGTTGTCATCGTTGTTATCAGCGCCATTATCTTCGGTTTGACGGCACGCCTCTTTGCCTGGTCGGTTCGAACCGTCAAGAGCCTGTACGGTCGCTTTATCACCAATTACCTTATTCGCGCACTCATAGGCGCACTCGTGGTTTTGGCCGCCTATGCCCTCCTCGACGCCTGGGACTACGCCGGCCTTTCCACGTGGCTTTCCGGCGCCGGTTTTGCAGGCAACACCACCCTGGCGGACGCAGCCATCAAGTTGGTCGTCACAGCGCTTACCCTGGGCGCGGGCTTCCAAGGCGGCGAGGTCACGCCCCTGTTTGGCATCGGTGCGGCACTCGGTGGCTGGATCGGTTGCCTTACCGGGCTCGATCCCAGTTTTCTGGCGGCTCTCGGCATGCTCGGCGTGTTCTGCGCCGGCCTCAACGTGCCCATCACCACCTGCATGATGGCCATCGACCTGTTCCACGGCACGGCAGCCGGGTTCTTTGTCATCGTGGCCTTTATCAGCTACCTAACCGCCGGACACCGCGGCGTATACCCCGCCCAGCGCATCATCTCACCCAAGCGCCGTTCGCTTATTGTGGATGAGGGCGGTACGGTAGCGGATGCTATCGAGCGCCACAACGACCTGATAGAGTAGACGTTAGTATTCGCCGTGCAGCCACAATCGGGGGCAATCCGACCTGAGCGCGACCGCACTGCCATGTCACACGCCGGGAGTCGCCCCATGCACGCAACTGATTTTGGTCGCACGCTCATCATCGCCAACCCAGCCGCCCAGTCGGGCGCCGCGCATGAGGTTGCCGAGCGCCTGCAGCGCTTTTTGGATATGACCGCGCGCGCATCCCAGTTTGACTTGGTGTTAACCGAGCGCATGGGACACGCCAAGGAGCTGGCCGCCCAAGCAACGGACTATCGCACCGTTATCGCACTCGGCGGCGACGGCGTAATCCACGAGATCGTCAACGGGCTTATGACACAAAAGGAGGACGCCCGCCCCGCTCTTGCCGTCCTGCCCGTGGGCTCCGGCAACGATTTTGCCCAGACGCTCGGCATCGACGATTTCTCCGGCAAGGATTTTGGCGCGCTGCTCACCTGTGAGCTGCAGCGTCAGGACATCGGGCGCATTCGCTCGTGGAACCCCGCAAGCGGTAGCGGCGAGGCTTCCGTTGAGTACTACGACCAAACGCTTTCGGTCGGCATCGATGCCGCCATCGGTCTGGGCACCACTGAGCTGCGCAAAAAGACCGGCTTGACGGGCGCTCCGCTCTACACCCTCTCAGGACTTGAGCAGTTTGGCCTGCGCTATCGCAACTACCCCATGACGGTCAGCTTTGACGGGGCACCCACCGAGCGCGTGCGGGCGATCATCATGGCAATTCAGCTGGGTCCTACCTATGGCTCGGGCTATCGCATCTGCCCCGATGCCGACCCCTGCGACGGCGTACTCGACGTCTGCTACGCCTGCGGCCCCGTTCCGCGCGCGGTTGCCCTGCCTATGTTTCTTTCGGCCAAGGACGGCCACCATACCAAGTTGCCGCCGGTTCGCATGCGCCGCTGCCGCCATGTCGAGCTCACTTTTGAGGAGCCTGACTATCCCATCCAGGCCGACGGCGAGCCCGTTGTCGCCTCGCGCATCGAGGTCGACATCCTCGCCGGCGTCCTCCACGTCTGGCACCCCACCCGCTAAACCCACCTAAGTTGCGGTGAAATAGGGACTGTTTATACAGCTAAAGCCGCAAAACAGTCCCTATTTCACCGCAACTTATGAGGAGGCTATTCGTCGCTGCCCGGTTTGCGACGGTTGGCCTTTTTAATGGCGTTGAAGTGTTTGTCGTTGAGCCTGCGCTGGCGAGAGCGCTGAGGCACCTTGGTCTTTACGCGTCGGCGCGGCGGACGGCCACGACGCTCAAGCTCTGCCCTCAGCTTACGCAGACAGCTTGCACGGTTCTGGAACTGGCTGCGGCTCTCGCGCGCCGTCACGGTAATCCCCGAAGGGATATGTTTCATACGCACCGCCGAGTCCGTCGTGTTCACACTCTGGCCGCCCGGGCCCGTCGCGCGAAACACCTGCACCTCGCAATCGCGTGCCAACTCCTCGACCGACATCTCGGCATAGCGCGCAAACTCACGCCATCCCATCTTGTCCTCATCCATATCAGCACCTCCCCTCATACAAAAAATGTGACAAAGGGACAGTCCCTTTGTCACATCGCATACCAATCGCTTGTGTTGCGCGCTTAGGCGAAGGTGATCTCGCCGGTATCGCAGTCCATATCGGCGATACGGGCGAGGCTCTCAACGCGGAAGCCGCGCTCGCGGAGCTTATCGCCACCGCCCTGGAAGCCCTTCTCCACCGCAATGCCAATGCCGGCAACTTCGGCACCCGCAGCCTCACAGATCTTGATAAGACCCTCGAGCGCGCAGCCGTTGGCCAGGAAGTCGTCGATGATCAGGACCTTATCGCCCTCGGACAGGAAGCGCTTGCCGACGATGACCGGGTACTCCTTCTGCTTGGTAAAGGAGTAGATGGTCGTGGCATACTGCTCGCCGTCGAGGTTGATGGACTGCGCCTTCTTGGCAAAGACCACCGGCACACCGCCAAAATGCTGAGCCGCGATGCAAGCCATGCCAATGCCCGAAGCCTCAATCGTCAGGATCTTGTTGATCTCGACACCCTCGAACAGACGGGCCCACTCGGCACCCATGTGGTCGAACAGCTCAACGTCGCACTGGTGGTTGAGGAAGGCATCAACCTTAAGGACGTTACCGGCCTTTACGATGCCGTCATGGCGAATACGATCCTCAAGCTCCTGCATGGCGCAACCCCTTCTCGCGGCAACGATACCGCGCGATTAATAAACGTTGTTCGATAGTCTACCACGGACCGACCCCCGCCCGCTCCACAAGCCGCATCGCACCACAAACCAGTCTTTTTGGGACGGCGCGAATCGTGGCAGACAGCCACCCAACACGCTAATGGCGGACGCGTATCCTCACCAAACGCACCATGGCAAGCGCAAAGCCCACAGCGGCCACAGCCATCAACACGTAGAACACCGAGCGAAAACCAAACAGGAACACATCCGGACGACCTGCAACAATACTGGTCACGGCCTCGCCCATCGCCACGCTCATCTGCCCATACAAAATATGCGACGCCGCCGTAATGCCCACTGCCATGCCGGCGTAGCGCGCCAAACTGCCCAAGCTGCCCGCAAAGCCGAGCGCCTCGCGCGGAGCCGAGCCCATGTACAGCGAGTTGTTGGGGCTTTGGAAAATCGACGTGCCACACGACATAAACGCAACGCAGCACACGATCACAGGGATAGAAGAGTGCTCGTCGAGCGTGCTTACCGCAAAGAGACCGCACACGTACACGCCCAGGCCGACCGCCGTGGGGCCCTCGCAGCCAACACGGTCCGAAACCGTACCCGAAAGCGGTCCGATAAAGGCATTCACCATCGGCAGCGCCAAAAAGAGCAATCCGGAAATGTCGGAACCAAAGCCGTGGGCGTCCTGAAAATAGAACGGCAGGATAAACTCGGATGCGCCAATACCAACGAACACGATGAGCATGCAGGCAAGGTTGATGGTGAAGGCCGAATTTGCAAAGCAACGACGAGCAGCCTCGATCAGGGACATGGGGCGTTCGCCGGCCTCCGGCTTAACGTGCGGCAGCGTGTAGAGCCCCACGATAAACGAGATGACGCCAATGGGCAGGTTGATGAGGAAGATGCTCTCCCAAGGAAAGCTTGCCACCAGCATGCCGCCGAGCACGGGGCCACACATCATGCCGAGGGCCACGAAGGTCGCAAGAATACCCATGGCACGGCCTCGTTCGCGCGCCGGAAACGACTCGGTGATGATACCCATGTTGTTAGCCATGGCCGCCGCGCAACCTATGCCCTGAACAATGCGTGCCAGGATAAGAACCTCGAGCGAGGCCGAAAGGCCGCACAGCAGCGAACCGACCGAAAAGACGATGACGCCCAACTGGAACACATTCACCTTGCCGCGCACGTCGCCCAGACGGCCAAACGGCAACATAGCCACGCATGTCGCAAGCAGGTACACCGAGCTCACCAGTTGAATGCGGTCGAGGCCCACGCCCAGCTCCTTTTGCATCACGGGCAGCGCCACGGTCACGACGGTCGAATCCAGACACACCATAAACGTCATGATGAGCACGGTAAACAGAATCGCCCATTTGTTCTTGCCATGGGTGTCGCCCTCTAGAGCAATGTGCTCGCGGCGCAGCTGCTCTGCAGTTTTCTCCATATCCATCCTTTCGAGTGGCCTAACGCAAAAAAACGGGGCCCCGATCGCCTGCAAACAGCCGCGATTGGGGTCCCGCCTACGGAATCGGAACGAAAGGTCACCGAAGCTTTCTGCCAGCATCGGCGCCTTATGCGAACGCTAACCTAGCACTGCTCAAGCGCCTGCTCAAGATCGGCAATCAGATCAGCCGTGTCCTCGAGGCCGCACGACAGGCGCACCATGTCGGCGGAGATGCCACAGGCAATGAGCTCCTCATCGTTCATCTGGCGGTGCGTGGCATTAGCGGGATGCAGGCAGCAAGTGCGGGCGTCGGCCACATGCGTGGCGATCTGGGCGAGCTTAAGGCTCTTCATAAAGATCTCGGCAGCCGCGCGACCACCGTTAAAGCCAAAGCTCACGACGCCGCAGGTACCGTTGGGCATGTACTTCTGAGCCAGGTCATAGTACTTGTCGCCCTCCAGGCCCGGATAGCTCACGAAGCGCACCTTGGGATGGCTCTGCAGGAACTTGGCAACGGCCAGGCCGTTCTCGCAATGACGCGGCATGCGCACATGCAGGCTCTCGAGCGAGCTGTTCAAGAAAAACGCCGCCTGCGGGTTCTGCATGGGGCCAAGATCGCGCATGAGCTGCGCGGTGGCCTTGGTAATGAAGGCGCCCTCACGACCGAACTTCTCGGCATAGGTCACGCCGTGATAGCTCTCGTCGGGCGTGGTGAGACCCGGGAACTTGTCCGCATGGGCCATCCAGTCAAACTGGCCATGGTCGACGATCACGCCGCCCAGGTAGGCAGCATGTCCATCCATGTACTTGGTGGTGGAGTGCGTAACGATATCGGCGCCCCACTCAAAGGGACGGCACATCACGGGAGTCGGGAAGGTGTTGTCGACCATCAGCGGCACGCCGTGGTCATGTGCGGCCTTGGCAAAGCGCTCAATATCGAGCACGGCAAGGGCGGGGTTTGCGATCGTCTCGCCAAAGACGAGCTTTGTGTTGGGCTGAAAGGCAGCCTCCAGCTCCTCATCGGTGCAGTCGGGGGCGACGAACGTGCAGGTCACGCCCATGCGGCCCATGGTGTGGGCGAGCAGGTTATACGTACCGCCGTAAATGGCAGAGCTTGCGACCACGTGATCGCCGGCACCGGCAACGTTAAAGATCGCGAGGAAGTTCGCTGCCATGCCCGAACTCGTGAGCATCGCTGCGGTGCCGCCCTCCATCTCGCAGATCTTGGCGGCAACCAAATCGCACGTGGGGTTCTGTAGACGGCTGTAGAAGTAGCCAGACTCCTCCAGGTCAAACAGCTTGCCCATGTGCTCCGACGTGTCGTACTTCCACGTGGTGGACTGGTAGATGGGCACCTGGCGCGGCTCCGCATCTCCCGGGTGATAGCCGCCCTGAACACATGTAGTACCGATAGTCTGCTCGCTCATATCTAGCTCCCTTGCCTGGGTTACGTTTTATTCGGTTCACGATACCGCTACCCTGCACCCCTCTCAACCCATCCCCAAGGTAGGTTATGGGACAAATTGATTAGGGGTATTTATCTCAAGCCTTGGGCATTTGCTCGATAGATAAAAATGAGGCATACATGAAGCTCTCGATGATTACATGCCCCGTCACGGGTACCATAGGCGGGTACACCGTGACCAAGGAGACAACAATGAAGCAAATCGATACGGCCCAGCTCGACATCACCGCCTGTCAGGCTCAAGCTGCCGAATACCACGCCCGTGGCTTTAACTGCGCCCAGGCCGTTGCCTGCACGCTCGCACCTGCCGTCGGGCTCGACCCCCAGACCGCCTTTACCCTCACCGAGGGCTTTGGCGCCGGCATGGGTGGCATGACCGAGACCTGCGGCGCCATCTCGGGCGCTGTTGCCATCATGGGCTTTGTAATGAGCGACGGCATGGAGAACCCCAAGACCAAAGGCCAGACCTACAAGCTGTCGCGCGAGATTGCCAAGCGATTTGGCGAGAAGAACACGACGACCGACTGCGGCACGCTCAAGGGCATCGGATCGGATAAGGGTCCGCTCCGCAGCTGCCCCGGCTGCATCGACGATGCCATCGAGATCGCCTGCGATGTGCTAAAGCAGCTCGCCGGGTAAACGGCAGCAACAGAAAAGCGACGGCCGGCGCACTTGGAATCCATCCAAAAGCACGCCGGCCGTCGCCGTTAGAACTCGGCAAACTCGGGAGCGCCGACCTCAATCTCCTCGCGCCCCGCCATAAGCTCGCGCATCTTGGCGCAAAACGACTCCTGCTCCCCTGCCTTAAACACCAAGTGAAGTGTCACGGTATCCGCGTAATCGGTATCCGAAACCTTGGCACCCGAATCCTGGGCCAAGCGAAGTACCTGCTCATACTGTGGATAGGCCACATGCACATCAACTGGCACGACGCTCGTCATCTCGACGATCTGCCCAGCCTCCCGAGCAGCTGCCACCGCCGCCTGCGTCGCCGCGGTATAGGCGCGCACCAAGCCACCGGGTCCCAACAGCGTGCCGCCAAAATAGCGCGTCACCACGCAGCAAACATTTTTGAGCCCCGCGCCGCGCAGCACCTCAAGCGTCGGCATGCCGCTCGTGCGGCTCGGCTCACCGTCATCGCTCTGGCGCTCACGTCCATCGACCAAAATCCACGCGGGAACATTGTGTCGAGCGTCGTAATGACGCTTGCGAACCATCTCGATAAAGGCATTCGCCTCATCCTCGGACTCAATATGGACCAGCTGGGCAATAAACCGGCTCTTGCGGTCCACAAA
>DXLQ01000023.1:0-11033 GCA_019414685.1 Collinsella sp.
CCGGCAACGGGGGCTTTTCTTTTAGGCGGACGCCGCATGGGTTCGAGCCTCGGTCAAAGGGGACTATTTCTCATCGACTCGTGTAAGATTTCGAGTATGCGCCTCGGTGAGCCCGTGGCGCGCTCTTTCTTTAGACGACCGATTAGGGTGATATTTCGTGGCAGAGCGTCCGACATACAAGCTCAGGTTTCTTGATCCCAAAAAGCGCTTTCCGGCCATGCCCGAGCAGCCTGCGGGACGCTCGTATGGCGTGGTTTGGAAGCTCTTTGGCGAGGACCCGCATGAATCATGCTATGTCGTCGAATTCGTCGGCAAAAGCCATGTGTCGCTTTTGGGCTACGTGAGCGTTTCGGGTGAGGTCTATAAGGTGGACCGTCCCGTTAACGAAGTATCGCTGCCCGACGATCCCGACATGCAGCTGATTCTTGACGAGTCCGATTCCAACATCGGTGAGATTGCAGTCAGGGGTACCGATGGGACGATGCGCTCCCGGGCGCGAGTCATCGGCTCTCCCGAAGGCACCATGCGCGAACAATCCGATCGCGAGACGTGGAATTCGACGCGCAGCCTTCGCTACGGCGAGTTCATGGCCTCGATGTTCTTGCGTTACGTGATATTCGCCGATTCTGAAAACGCTGTCTCAGACACGGCAGGCGGCGACGGCCTCGACGAGGGTATGAAAAATGCCGTCGACAAAATCAAACTTGTAAAACTCCCCGAGCCGGTTGAGGTACTGCTGGGTTTTGATTCCACGCCGCTGCCCGATGCAATCGAAACGTTGCTCTACCGCATTGACCATACGGATAATCCAAGTGGCATTGAGCGCTATGCCGCCGCCCTTATGAGCGAAATTGACTTGCCCCGCCTGCGCACCATCGCCGCCAAGTCCGAGATGAGCCTGGCTCGCATCGATCGCTCAAAGCTGTTCTATCTCAATTTTGATCGTAGTCTGCTAGACCAGGACGAGATTGACACGCTGCTCGCCATCGAGTGTCGTCTCAACCGCCTCTCCGGCATCTTTGAGCGCATCGGGGCTGGATTGGCCCCTGCGGCATCCTCGCCGAGCCTTGAGGGCTGCGCGCTCTTTGATGCGTGGCATATCGCCAAGACGACCAACGATGTTCCCCGACTGCTCGATACGGCCTCGAGCGATAACCCGTGGGGCAAACCGGGTACGGTGGCTTGCCAGCCGGGCGGCGAGTGGGACGTGCGCACCCGTTTTGCGCGAATCGTTGAGGCGCTCAACGTGGTCACGCGGCTCGACTATACCTATCGGGCAAACGTTGCCGAGGGGATTATGCTCGTTCGGTTTGGGCAGTCTGTCGTTGATGCCATGCCGCAACGTGAATACGACGCTCAAGATGACGCCTGGCGCGAGCTGGACGAGGACACGCGCGCGATCTGGGCCGCGGAGCACGATGCGCGCGTGGCACTCACGCTTGCGGCAGCGTGTTTTGCCGCGGGCACCTGCATCACGCGCTGCTACGTGCAGATTGCTGCTCCCGACGGTGAGCAGGGCGAGCGTGTTGTCGCAACGTATTTCTTTGAGCGCGCGGCCTATCTGGCCGATTGCGTGCCTGTCGCCAAGGATCTTGAGAGCATGGACATGGACGATATGCCGTGCAAGCGTGTGCTTGAGGCGTATGAGTCAACCGCTCCGGAGACGATTGAGCCTGCGGAGGTTCATGCTCGTCCGCGTGATGACCATCGCACGCTGCCGCCGGCGCTGCGCGATCTGCTGCTTGCCGATACGGCTGACGAGTTGGAGGTCATGGAAGAGGACGACGACCCATACGTGGCCCGTGTTGTTGAATTGCGCGAGCAGGCAAAAGTCGACCGTACAGGTGCTTTTGAAGGCTTTTCCCGTCTTGTCGAGGAGTTGGAGGCTAAGTGCGCTGTCGCCGAGCTTTTGGCGACAGGTCCGGTTCAAACGCAGTTTTGCGATAACCAGCTGGTACGCATGGTGCTACCGGTGTTGGAAGAAGACCGCTCTGTGCGAATCCTTCGTGCGCCCGATGCGCTGTACTTTGCCCAGCACGAGATCTGCAGCTTTTACGCCGAGCAAGAGGACTTTGAACGAGCGCTGCCCGAGGTGCGCCATCTTTACGATCTGGCGCGCTCGTCCATGCAATCGCACTTTGCGCTCATCAACGTGCTTGCGCGTCTGGAGCGCTTTGACGAGATTATCGAGGTGGCGCGCCACGGCCTACGTATTGCCAGCGATCGTTCTGCAATTGGCTACCTGTTCTATCGCTTGGCGTTTGCCTATTGGAATTGCGATCAGCTCGACCTGGCGCTGGCTTGTTACCGTCTGGTGCCGCGCGGCGAGGAGTCGGGCAGCAGCGCGCTGGAAGAAATGCAGGGCCTTATGAATGAGATGGGCGTCAGCGAGCCTCCGACGTTCGAGGAGGCGGTCGAGACCATCCGCAAGGCTGGACTCGAGCTGCCGCCAGTGTCCGCCGTGACGAATCAGCTGGCAGATGCCGCTGTGCAACTGGTCGACAACGGCTTCTTTTTCCTGGCACGCGGTTGCATCTTCCAAATGTGGCGCACCATGGGCAACGACGAGCTCGGCTCCCTTAACCGTTCGCTGGGGTAGGCGAAGCTTCCAAGGAGGAAAGGATGCTAGGCAATTAGAAAATTTCCTCTTGCCCATCCTTGGCTGTTTGGTTACTATAGAACGGCTGTTACGGAGAGCTGACCGAGAGGCCGAAGGTGCTCGCCTGCTAAGCGAGTATGCCCCAAAAGGGCATCTGGGGTTCGAATCCCCAGCTCTCCGCCAGTACGAATTTGAAGAAGGGTCCCATTTGGGGCCCTTTTTTGTGCGGAGAAAGGAGGCTGGGGATTCGAACCCGAGAGGGCACGGGCGTTAAGCAAACGCGAGAGCGTTTGTAGCCCGTGGGCGAAAAGCCGTCAGGCTTTGAAGCCGGAGGGCATGCGTAGCATGCCCGGACATCCCCAGCTCTCCGCCAGTTTAACTTTAAAGAAGGGTCCCATTTGGGGCCCTTTTTTAATTAGAAGAATGTTAGCTGGGGATTCGAACCCTCAAAAAAGAGGCATCCTTTCGGACGCCTCCTTTCAGTGGACTTATTATTCTTGCGCCCTACACCTCGGGTGCCTTGGCTACGGTCTCGCTCTCTGCCGCAAGTGGGCGGTTGTCGATGCGGCGGCCCAGGCGGTCGAGCTTCACAAGGAGCCACTCAATGGGATTCGGCCCCGAGCCTTC
The DNA here is from genome assembly GCA_019414685.1 of Collinsella sp. GTDB lineage: Bacteria > Actinomycetota > Coriobacteriia > Coriobacteriales > Coriobacteriaceae > Collinsella. Next base: position 3,227 of record DXLQ01000023.1, read on the forward strand.
CTCGTCGGCAACCAAATCCACGACGGCAATCTTGGTGCCGTCCTGCTTGAGCGTAACGCTGCCCACCTTGTCGCCCACATGCACCGTGCCCGAAAGATCGTCGTAGCTAACCTTTTCGGTCACCTCGCCGGCAAGGGAAAACACGGTCGCTTGCGCCGTGGGGTCGGCGAGCGTGGCGTCGATCGTCTTGTCCGTCCAATCTGTCTGGCTAATGCGTGCCATAAGCGGGTTGCCGTTGGCGGTCTTTTCCTGCGTGTTGGCGATCGCGACCGTGACCTTGTGGCCGTAGTACCAATTGGCAAGGGTTGCGGTATCGGTAAAGCGCTGGTCGGTGGTGGTGGAGTTCAAAACGACGGTGTAGATCTCGTCGCCGTCGCGGTTGTAGGCGCTCGTAAAGCAATAGCCCGCGTCGTCGGTGGTGCCGGTCTTGCCGCCGATGTTGCCATCTTGGCCCAGCAAATAGTTATGCGTGTCCATGGAATGCGAATGGTCGGTGCCGTCGGCGCCCGTGACCTCGATCCAGGAATCCTCGCTCGCTACGACCTCGCGGATCGTGTCGTTTTTCATGGCCTCCTGCATCATCAGCGCCACGTCATGTGCGGTTGAGTGCATATCGCCAGCCCACTCATCAAAGTCCAGACCATGCGGGTTTTCAAAAAGCGTACCGGTACAGCCGAGCTTCTTAGCGCGCTCGTTCATGGCCTTCACAAAGGTGGCCTCGGCGTCTTTGGTCTTAGGGTCGATCTTCTTGCCCACATATTCGGCGAGCACGATGGCGGCGTCGTTGCCCGAGGGAATCATCAGGCCGCGCAGCGCCTGCTCCACGGTAAGCTTGTCGCCTTCGAGCAAGCCGGCGGTCGAATTGCCCACGGTGGCTGCAGCGTTGCTCACCGTGACCTTCTCGTCCATCTTGCAATTCTCGACGGTTAGGATTGCGGTCATGACCTTGGTGATCGAGGCAATTTTGACCTGCTCATCGGCGCCGCGCCCATAGTAGACGGTGCCGTCTTTGCCCATGACGAGGGCATTGGTCGCATCGATATCGGGCAGGTTTTCGGCCGTGATGCCGCGCGCATCGGCGGTTTTGCCGCAAACATTGTCGGTCGTAAGCACTTGGGCGCCGGCGACGGTGGGCACGCCAGCGGCAAGGGCGATAGCGCAGACAAAGCCGGCGGCAAGCTGGGCTGAGCGCTTTGCAAAAGAGGTGAGGGACTTCACGGATTTCGCTTTCGACGGGATGGTCTCTTCTGGAACAAGAGTATATCGTTTGCCGGCGTCGGCGATCATCGCGTGCGTGCGTGGCCCACATCCGCGCCCGAACGGGCACAAGGGTGCTTAAGGCCGACTTAATCACCCACGCTTGTTGTGTGTGACGGGCGCCCCCTCGGGCATAATGGAGCGCGAGAGGAGCACGCATGAACGAGCGCATTTTGGTAGTTGATGACGAAAAGGCCATCGCCGACTTGGTTGGTATCTACCTTACAAAAGAGGGCTTTGATGTCCAGATTGCCTATAGCGGGGCCGATGCTGCCAAGGCAATCTTGGAGCAGGAGTTCGATCTGGCGCTGCTGGATGTCATGCTGCCCGATATCGATGGCTTTGAGCTGCTGCGTACGATCCGTTCCAGCCATACCTATCCCGTGATCATGCTGACGGCGCGCGATGCCCAGCAAGACAAGATCGAGGGCCTTTCGCTTGGCGCGGACGATTACGTGGTTAAGCCGTTTCGTCCTCTGGAGCTCATCGCGCGCGTGCACGCTCAGCTTCGCCGCTACACCAGCTACGGTAGCCGCGCACAGGCGGCCGAGTCGCCGACCCTCCAGCTCGACGGCTTGGAGATCAACCGCGATGCTCGTTCCGTGACAGTGGACGGTTCACCGGTTCGCCTCACGCCCACCGAGTATTCAATCTTGCTGTATCTGGTCGAGCATCGCGGCAGCGTGGTGGCCGTGGAGGACCTGTTCCGCGCGGTGTGGAACGAGGACTTTATGCCCGGCTCCAACAATACGGTGATGGTGCATATTCGCCACTTGCGTGAAAAGATCGGCGACGACGCACAAAAGCCACGCTTTATCAAAAACGTCTGGGGCGTCGGCTACATCATCGAATAACGCTTTTCGCTTGTGAGGATCTTGATATGACAAAAGACGATAGGCAAGCGTTCGAGGTGCCCGATCGGCTCTTTGAATACGTGAGGTCGGTCGTCGACAACCGCGCGCTTGCAACGGTGCTGCTCTTTTTGCTGAGCCTGCTGCTGATTGGCATCGACAACATCGTCGGAATCTTGGCGGTGCTGCTTGTCGGCTTTTTGCTGATCGATCGATTTGAGATCGTGTGCCGCTGCGTGGTGATTGGCGGCGCCGCGTGGGCCATGACGTTGGCGATTGGCGCCATGGCGCTCGGCGGCATCGAAGGGCCGGTGCTGTTCGATGCCGGCTTTGTATTCAACATGCTTGGCTTTGTGCTGGCGCTTGCAGCGTGCGTGCTGTTCTTGTGTGGCCGCGCCCTGTACTACCAGGGCTACGAGCAGGGCGAGCAGCATGCCGATTGTGTGCTGGCCGCTCGTATTCAAGATCGCCTGATCGATCACCCCGACACCTGGGATAACATCGACGGCGACTTCTTGGAGGTCGAGGGCGCCCTTAACCGCGTGCGTGACCGTGAGCGCAAGGTGCAGCAAGCTCTGCGTGACGAGTCGCATCGCAAGGACGATTTGGTCACGTACTTGGCACATGACCTACGCACCCCGCTTGCCAGTGTGGTGGGCTATCTTTCGCTGCTGCAAGAGGCTCCCGAGCTGCCGGTTGAGCAACGTGCGCACTTTACGGGCGTGGCGCTCGACAAGGCGCACCGGCTCGATACGCTCATCGAAGAGTTCTTCGATATCACGCGTTTTGACTTCCACGATATCGTGCTCACGCGCGGCTATGTTGATCTGGGGTTGCTGCTGGCTCAGGTGACTGACGAGTTCTATCCCATCCTCAACGAGCAGCATAAGGAAGTCCAAGTTGATATTCGCGAGGACCTGACGGTGCTCGTGGATGGCGACAAAATGGCTCGCGTGTTCAACAACATCATGAAAAACGCTATTGCCTATAGCTATGAGGGCTCGACCATCACGATCGAGGCCAGACGCCGGGACGGCGGTGGCGTGCGCGTGCGCTTTATCAATCAGGGCGATCCCATCCCTGCGGCTAAGCTCAAGGTGATCTTTGAGAAGTTCTATCGCCTGGATGCGGCGCGTGCGACCAATCGCGGCGGCGCTGGACTGGGGCTTGCCATCGCCAAGGAGATCGTATGCGCGCACGGCGGTACCGTTGCATGTGAATCGACGCCCGAACACACGATATTCACCATCGAGCTGCCCGCCGCATAGCCAGCGTGCCCTTACAAACACTTGACAATGCGCTCACGTGCATATGAGCCGCGATTCCTACTATCGATACTGCTGAATTGATATCGATGTGGAGGTATGCGGTATGACGGCTGCTGCGGCTGTGGAGCCCACGGAGCTTGAAGAACTCATGAAAGCGCAGGCCGAGGCCGCGCACGAGCGCGAGGTTGGGGATGCGACTCGCCCCACGGCAGAGGATCTTGCCGCCTCGCCGACGCGAATCGATGTTGAGGGCCTCGACCTGTTCTATGGCGACCACCATGCGCTCAAGGACGTGAATATCAAGATCCGCGACAAGCAGATTACCTCGTTCATCGGGCCTTCGGGCTGCGGAAAGTCCACGTTGCTGCGCTGCTTTAACCGCATGAACGACGGCATCAAGGACTGCCGAATCGAGGGCAAGATTGCGCTCGATGGTCAAGATATCCTGGGCGACTACGACATCTGCCGCCTTCGCCAGCGCGTGGGCATGGTGTTCCAGCGCCCCAACCCGTTTCCCATGAGCATCTACGACAACGTCGCCTATGGGCCGCGCGGTATGGGTGTGCGCGATCGCGTCGTGCTCGACGAGCTGGTCGAAGACTCCCTGCGACGCGCCGCCCTGTGGGACGAGGCCAAGGACAAGCTCAAAGAGTCGGGTCTGGGTCTTTCGGGCGGCCAGCAGCAGCGTCTGTGCATCGCCCGCGCACTTGCCGTTCAGCCCGACATTCTGCTGATGGACGAGCCGACCTCGGCACTCGACCCTGTGTCGACGCTGGTGGTGGAGCAGCTGGCCTGCGAGCTCAAAGAGACCTGCACGCTCGTGGTCGTTACGCACAATATGCAGCAGGCGGCGCGTATCTCCGATTCGGTCGCATTCTTTTTGCTGGGTGAGCTGGTGGAGCACGCGCCCACCGCGCAACTCTTCAAGAATCCGACCGATCCGCGCACGGCGGATTATTTGACGGGACGTTTTGGCTGATACCATCTAGAAAAGGTACCTTTAGGGTTAAGATGCGGTCATGCCGGCCGCAAAGGGGTTCAACATGATCTATTACGTCGAGGACGATGACAACATCAGGGATTTGACGGTCTATGCACTGCGCAAGCAGGGGATTGAGGCCGAAGGCTTTTCGTGCGACGGTGAGTTTAAGGCTGCCGTGGCGCGACGGGTACCCGATGCCGTCCTGCTCGACATCATGCTGCCCGATACCGATGGCTTGGCGATTATGCGTCGACTGCGTGCCGATCGCCTGACGGCGACGGTGCCCATCATGATGCTTACCGCCAAGGATACCGAGCTCGACAAGGTGATGGCGCTCGATGGCGGTGCCGACGATTACCTGACTAAGCCGTTTTCGCTCATGGAGCTTGCGAGCCGCTGCCGCGCACTGCTGCGTCGCGGCGGCATGGTCAAGCAGGCGAGCGATGTGCTCAGCGTGGGCGACATCGTGCTCTCGCCCAGCCATCGCGAGGTGACCGTTGCCGGCGAGCCGCTTAAGCTCACCCTGCGCGAGTTCGACCTGCTCGAGTACCTCATGCGCAAGCCCGGCGTGGTCTTTACCCGCGAGTCGTTGCTGCAGAGCGTGTGGGGCTGGGACTTCGACGGCGGTTCGCGCACCGTTGACGTGCACGTGCAGACGCTTCGCCAAAAACTGGGCGAGCATGCCAGCGCCATCGAGACCGTGCGCGGCGTGGGCTACCGCTTGGCCGAGCCTTCTGCCGGTGATGGTGCCGAAGGTGACGACACCGCGGCCACCGCATCGGAGGAGTAACCCGTGGTCTTCGCCCCCCAGGGAAAACATACGCTGTCGCACCGCGTTTTTGTGACGATCTTTGTCTGCGCCATGGCGGTTATCGTGGCGTTTACGGTGCTGGGTGCGTTCTTTGTGCAAAACACCTTGGCGGATGCCACGAGTACCAATCTGGCGCAGGAAACCGAGCTCATTGCTGCCGCTCTCGACGAACAGCAGGAGCCCATCCCGTTCTTGCGTAGCCTTGATCGCGAGGACTTGCGAATCACGCTGATTAACAAGGATGGATCGGTTGCCTACGACAACGAGGCGTCGCCTTCCACACTGCCCAACCATGGCGATCGCCCCGAGGTCATCGAGGCCTTTGAGAGTGGTTTGGGTTCCGCGGAGCGCGCAAGCTCTACGCTCGACGAGATTATGCTGTATCGCGCCGTCGCCCTTGATAACGGCCAGGTTGTCCGCTTGGCGCAGGCCCAGCCTGGCGTTACGGCGATTTTGCTGTCGATGGTGGCGCCGATGCTGCTTATCGCAGCAGCGGGTGCGGTACTCTCGTTTTTTATGGCGCGCCGCGAGTCCCGTGCCATCATCGCGCCGTTGCAAGAGGTGGATTTGGACCACCCACGCCGTAGCTATGAGCACGCCTATGCCGAGATGGTCCCCATGCTTGAGCGTATCGAGTCGCAGCGCCAGGAACTCAAGCGCCAAATGGCGGTGCTAGCGGACAACGACCGTATGCGCCGCGAGTTCACGGCGAATATCACCCATGAGCTCAAGACGCCGCTTACGGCGATTTCGGGCTATGCCGAGCTCATCGCAAACGGCATGGTCGAGGGCGAGGGCGACCTGCGCAACTTTGGCGGTCGCATCTATCGTGAGGCGGGCCGCTTGGCAGCGCTTGTCAACGATATCCTTACGCTGTCTAACTTGGACGAGGCCGAGCGTGCAACTGAGGGCGAGGCGGTGCCCATTGGTTCCACGGAGCCTATTGAGCTCTCGCGTGCCATCTACGCGGTTGAGCAGCGTCTTGAACAGGTCGCCCGTCAGGCGAATGTGACGATAAGTCATGAGACCAAGCCTGTGGTCATCGAAGGCGTGTCGCGCTTGATTGACGAGCTCATCTATAATCTGGCGAGCAACGCCATCCGCTACAATCGACCCGGCGGTGCGGTTACGCTGCAGTGCGGCACCAACGACGAAGGCCATCCGTTCCTTGCGGTCGCCGACACGGGAATCGGTATCGCGCCTGAAGAACAGGGCAAGGTATTTGAGCGGTTCTATCGCGTGGACAAGAGTAGGTCCAAGGCGCGCGGCGGAACCGGTCTGGGGCTTGCCATTGTCAAGCATGCGGCCCTGTATCATCACGCCACGCTCGATCTGTCGAGCGAGTTGGGCGTGGGAACCACCATTACGGTGACGTTTCCCATACGGCAGGACGAGCCATTCGCATAGCGATACAACATAGATATTGATGCAGACGCCGCATTTGACTTTCGGGTGCGGCGTTGTTGTGCAATTTTACGATTGCTTCCGACATTTTTACAGGAGAGCCTGTTTCTTATGTATAGAGTTTGGTCTCGGTAAAAAGATGCGATAACATACGGACAGTTTTGTCAATCCGAACTGGGGAAATGAAAGGCAAGCTGCATGACCCTTCTCGAACTGTTCCAGCTGCTGAAGAAGCACCTTCAGCTGGTCATCACCCTTCCGGTGGTCTGCGCGATCGCCATGGGCATCGTGTCCTTCGTTGCGATGGACAACACCTATACCGCGACGACGAGCATGTACATTCTCGCCAAGACCGACGATAGCGGTCAGATGAGCTACAACGATCTCTCGGCGAGTCAGATGCTTTCCAACGATATCGCCACGCTGCTGGATAGCGATAGCGTTAAGAGCGGCGCAGCCAATGAACTGGGCCTCACCGATCTGGATGACTACAAGGTGTCTGTTTCCTCCGAGACCACCACGCGTGTCATTACGCTTTCGGTTACCGGCACCGATGCCAAGGAGACGGCTAAGGTCGCAAAGGCCATGGCCAGCTCGGTGAGTACGGTCGCTCAGAACGTCGGCGCTGCCCAGAGCATCAACGTTATCGACGAGGCTAAGACCCCCGAAGCCCCCAGCGGTCCCAAGCGTATGCTGTACGTTGCTGTCGCGTTCCTCGCCGGTATCTTTATCGCAGTTGCCTATGTCGTTTTGGCAGACATGCTCAATACCCGCATCCGCGGTGCCGAAGAGGCAGAAGAGCTCCTGGGCATTCCCGTTGTTGGCCGAATTCCGGCTATGAAAGGTGGTAAATAGGCATGGCTAAGGCAAAGAACACCGATAAGCTCGTTGTACAGAATGCCGCCAAGACCCTTCTGGCCAACATCCGCTTTGCGAGCGTGGACGACCCCATTCGCACCATTACCGTCACGTCCTCGATTCCCAACGAGGGCAAGTCTACGGTTTCCATCAACCTTGCCCAGGCTATCGCCACGAGCGGCAAGTCCGTGCTCCTGGTCGAGGCCGATATGCGCCGCAGGTCCCTTTCCGATATGCTCGGCGTTCGTTCGCGCGGCGGACTCTATGCGGTCCTTTCCGAGCAGATCTCCATTGACCAGGCAATTGTCGAGACGGGTCAGAAGAACTTCTACTTCCTCGATGCCGAGCCGCACATTCCCAATCCTGCCGACATCAT
>DXLQ01000023.1:11133-20001 GCA_019414685.1 Collinsella sp.
GACGATCAGGGGACTTCCAAAAAGGGCATCTTCACCAACCGAGCAAACGTTTAGTTGATAAGGCTGACCTATGCGTGACATTCATTGCCATATCTTGCCGGGTGTAGACGACGGCGCCGCCGATCTCGATGAGAGCTTGGCGATGCTCGAGGCTGCCAAGCGGGCCGGTGTAACCAGAATCGTTTGCACTCCTCACTGTCGTGATCCCTATTTTGATTACGACAAGATGTGGGATGCCTTTGAGCTGCTGCGTGATAACGCTGACGGTTTTCCGCTCCAGATGGGCTTCGAGGTCAACCATCGAAAGCTCGTTGAGCTTGGTATCGATGCTGCGGAGCACTTGCATTTCGATGGGACCAACGAGTTTCTGCTCGAGCTTTCGACGCATGCCGATGCGTATGCGTTTAGAGAGTACGAGAACACGATTTACGATTTGCAGTGCCGTGGCTACCAGGTGATCATCGCTCATCCTGAGCGCTATCGTGCGGTTCAAAAGGATGTAAGCGTGGCGGAGCGCCTGGTCGATATGGGCTGCAAGCTGCAGGCTTCGGCGGACTTTATTGCCGGCGGTCGCTTTGGTCGCGAGAAAAAGCCGGCACAGCGCCTGTTCGATCAGAACCTGTACAGCTTCATCGCGAGCGATGCCCATAACGTGGGTCATTACGACTGCCTGGCGAAGGCTCGCGCGAAGTTTAGCGTGCGCGGAGCTCATTTTCGCTAATATCTGTCCCTAACGTTCGCATTGAATGAAAGGGCAGCCATGGATATCCAACTTAAGACGGGATGCTTTGATGACGCGGCGTTGGTGCGCCGCGTCGTTTTTATGGACGAGCAGGGCTACGAGAATGAGTTCGACGCTATCGACGAGGATCCGAACTGCATTCATGTGACGCTCTATGTAGACGACGAGCTTGCCGGTTGCTCGCGCGTGTTTCCCGAAGAGCTTGAACGCGTGGCTGACGCAGGGGCCCCGGTGTTGCCGGCATGCGACATGGACGAAGACGTTGCGGCGGGGGAGACCTACATTATGGGGCGCGTCGCCGTGCTGCCGGCTAGGCGTCGTCGCGGACTGGCGAGTGCGATCGTCGAGACCAGTGCTTCGTGTGCACGCGATGCCGGCGCTAAGCTTATTAAGCTGCATGCGCAGGAATACGTGCTGCCGCTCTATGCAAAGGCGGGCTACACGCAAATTGCCCCGGTAGATTACGAAGACGAGGGCCAACCCCATGTCTGGATGGCCAAGCGCGTAGATGGCAGATAGGGACGTTCCTTTTCTGCCGGCAGTTGGGGACGCTCCTTGGCAATTGGCGCATCGGAGCGCTTAGACATACAGTTTTTCGATTCCGTATGTATATATGCGCGCTAATGGGTTATAAAATCTAAGTCTGAACATAGCAGGTCTGCGATTCGGCTCGGGCGACCGGGCCGTTTTTGCGGACGGGGGTAGCGCGAAAGGACTGCACATGCGTCAATTTAAGACCGAGAGCAAAAAACTGCTCGACCTCATGATCAACTCCATCTACACCAATAAGGAAATCTTCCTGCGCGAGCTTATCTCTAACGCGAGCGACGCCGTCGACAAGCTCAACTTTAAGAGCCTGCAGGATCCGAGCGTCAAGATCGACCAGGGCGACCTGGCTATTCGCGTTTCCTTTGATAAAGACGCCCGCACCATTACCATCTCGGATAACGGCATTGGCATGACCGCCGAGGAGCTCGAGCGCAATCTGGGCACCATCGCCCATTCCGGCTCCGAGGAGTTTAAGACCGAGAACGCCGAGCAGCAGGGTTCGGATGTCGACATCATCGGCCAGTTTGGCGTGGGCTTCTACTCGGCTTTTATGGTCGCCAGCCATGTGAAGGTCGTCAGCCGCGCCTATGGCGAGGATGTCGCCCATGTGTGGGAATCCGACGGTCTTGAGGGCTACACCATCGAGGACGGTGAGCGCGCCGAGCACGGTACCGATGTCATCCTGACGCTGCGCGAGAACGAGAAGCTCGATGCCGACGGCGAGGCCGAGACCTACGATCGCTTCCTGACCGAGTGGGGTCTCAAGAGCCTGATTCAGCAGTACAGCAACTATGTGCGCTACCCGATTCAGATGATGGTGTCCAAGAGCCGCCAGAAACCCAAGCCCGAGGACGCCGGCGACGATTACAAGCCCGAGTACGAGGACTACCAGGAGCTCGAGACCGTCAATTCCATGACACCGATCTGGAAGAAGCGCAGCTCCGATGTCGAGCAGAAGGACTACGACGAGTTCTACAAGTCCACGTTCCACGACTTTGACGATCCTGCGCGCACCATCAGCTTCCATGCCGAGGGCACGCTCGAGTACGATGCCCTGCTGTTTGTGCCGGGCCGCGCGCCGTTCGATCTGTACAGCAAGGATTACGAGAAGGGTCTGGCACTCTACAGCTCCAACGTCCTGATCATGGAGAAGTGCGACGACCTGCTGCCCGACTACTACAACTTTGTCCGCGGCGTCGTGGATTCCGCCGATGTGTCGCTCAACATCTCGCGTGAGACGCTGCAGCAGAACCGTCAGCTCAAGGCCATCGCCAAGCGTGTGGAAAAGAAGATCACCGCCGACCTTGAGGATATGCGTGACAACGACCGCGAGGCCTACGAGAAGTTCTTTGAGAACTTTGGCCGCGGTCTTAAGTACGGCATCTACTCGAGCTATGGCATGAAGGCCGATGAGCTCGCCGATCTGTTGCTGTTCTGGTCTGCCAAGGAACAGAAGATGATTACCCTGGCCGAGTATGCCAAGGGCATGCCCGAGGATCAGAAGGCCATCTACTACGCCGCCGGCGACTCGCGTGAGCGCTTGGCCAAGATGCCCGTGGTAAAGGGCGTGCTCGACCGCGGCTATGACGTGCTGCTGCTGACGCAGGACGTGGATGAGTTCACCTTCCAGGCTATGCGTGAGTACGTTGCCGCTGATATGCCCAAGATCTACGAGGACGATGCCGCCCGCGAGGCTGCCGAGAAGGCCGTGGCCGATGGTGCCGAGCCCGAGGTTGAGGATCGTCACCTGGAGCTCAAGAACGTCGCAACCGGTGATCTTGACCTGGCGACCGAGGACGAGAAAAAGGAGGCCGAGGACGCCACCAAGGAGAACGAGGACCTCTTTAACGCCATGAAGGAGGCACTCGGCGACAAGGTCGAGAAGGTTGCCGTCTCTGCGCGCCTGACCGATGCTCCCGCGTGCATCACCACCGAGGGCCCGCTTTCGCTCGAGATGGAGAAGGTGCTCCAGAAGGGTCCCGAGGGCGCGCCCGACGGTATGCCCAAGAGCCAGCGCGTGCTCGAGCTCAACGCCAAGCACCCGGTCTTTTCCAAGCTCGTCGCCGCTCAGAAGGCGGGCGACGCCGACAAGATCAAGCAGTACTCAGGCTTGCTCTACGATCAGGCCCTGCTGGTCGAGGGCATCCTCCCCGAGGACCCCGTGGCCTTCGCGGCGGCTGTTTGCAACTTGATGTAGTTCGGGGATACGGCACCGTAACTAGATTAGAACGAGAGTGGATAATCTCCCACTTTTGGCTCGAATGCGGGCTTGAAGTGGGAGATTTTCCACTCTCGTTTCCTTTTGAATGATCCCTTCGTCCCCAAGGGATCATTTATTTGTGCGGGTTGTGGTTTTGTGACCTGCTGAAATTTAGGATACTGTACATCTGTACGTTAACTCATCTTCGTAGTATATTGCTACCCGCAAAACTCAACACCATTGTGCTTTGAGACGTTAAAGCGCCTACTACAATGGTTGTCGATAGTACGATTCGATTTAACGACAGGATGGATGGTCCAAGCGTGAGTCTCGGCAGCAAACTATCCAATGCAAAGGTGTCCTTTGCGATATTTAAGCGCGACATTAAGCGACTGCTTGTGAACCCCGTCGCCCTGGTGGTTACCCTAGGCGTGTGCGTTATTCCCTCGCTGTATGCCTGGTATAACATCGTGGCAAACTGGGATCCGTATGGAAACACCCAAGGCATCAAGATTGCTATCGCCAACAACGATCGAGGCACCCAAAACGACTTGGTGGGTGAGCTCAACGCTGGCGACAAAGTGGTCGACCAGCTCAAGGAGAATCATCAGTTGGGCTGGACGTTCGTCGACTCGACGGCCGATGCCAAGGAGGGCGTCGAGAGCGGCGAGTACTATGCCGCTATCGTGATTCCCAAGAACTTCTCGGATAACCTGGTTTCGATGCTCGACGGCAACTACCATCAGCCCAAGCTCACGTACTACGTCAATGAGAAGAAGAGCGCCATTGCGCCCAAGGTTACCGATACCGGTGCAAACACCATCGAGGAGCAGATCAACTCGGAATTTGTCTCTACGGTAGGCAAGACTGTTGCCGGTATCGCCAAGGATGCCGGTGTCGATTTAAAGGACAAGGCAACCCAGACTCAGGACTCGCTGGCAAGTTCGGTGTCCGAGGCGTCCGACACCTTGGGCGAGGTGCGCGATTCGATTGGCGATATGAATGCCGCCATCGATAAGACGAGCGGCGCTATCGCCTCGGCTGATGCGGCACTTGCCGGCTTGCAAGGCCAGGCACCGTCGCTGACGCAGGCGATCTCCCAGGGCAACGACCTGCTGAGCGAAGCTCGCACCACGGCGGGCAACTCCATCACCTCGCTCTCCAAGGCGCTCTCGGAAGGCAGCCTTGCGCTCACCAAGACGTCGGCCTCTGCGAACGCTGCCATCGGCAAGCTGACGGGCGCGGTCACATCTACGACCACCCGTATCGACAACTCGCTCGAGTCTCTTCAAGCGACGATCGACCACAATAAGGCCGTTATCGGACACTTGGAGATTCTCGCCAATGACACGTCGACAGGTTCCGAGGAAATTGACGCGCGCATTGTATCGACCATCGATTTGCTTCGAGAGCAGAATGAAAAGCTTCAGAGCATCAAGGACGGTCTGTCCGCGCAGTCGAGCGCCATGGCGAATGACGCAGCGGCTGTTTCGGGTGCCAGTGACGCTATCAATAACGCAATTCATACCGGTGCGACCAACCTTGGCCAAGCCCAGACGGACTTGGGCCAAAACGCGCTGCCGAAGGCCTCGAGCGCGCTCGACTCTTTTGCTGCCGTTTCGGGCGACCTGACCGGTATCGTCTCGGGTATGACACCTACACTTGCAAATGCGCGCGGCACGTTGGCGCAGCTTAGCGCTACGCTCGGCCAGGCCAAGACCACGCTGTCCCAGACCGATTCCTCGCTTGCCAAGGTCCAGGACAAGCTTGCAACCGCCGCCAATGACATCGCGGCGCTGCAGACCTCCGAGTCCATGGGCGAGCTGGCCGATCTGATGGGCGTCGATGTCAATGACGTGGCAGATTTCATGGCATCTCCGGTTGAGCTCGCGTCCAAGTCGATCTATCCGGTTAAGAGCTTCGGCTCGGGCATTGCCCCGTTCTATACCAACCTGGCGCTTTGGGTGGGCGGCTACGTGCTTATCGCCATCTACAAGCTCGAGGTCGATCGCGAAGGCATCGGCAGCTTTACCGCGCGTCAGGGCTACTTTGGCCGCTGGTTGCTCCTGGTGATCCTGGGCGCGTTGCAGGCCATCATCGTTACGGTAGGCGATCTGGTGATTGGCGTGCAGTGCGTCAGCCCGCTGCTGTTCGTGCTGGGCGGCATCGCCATTTCGTTCACCTACGTCAATATCATCTATGCGCTGTCCACCACGTTTAAGCATATCGGCAAGGCTATCGGCGTCATTCTCGTCATCGTGCAGATCCCGGGTTCGTCGGGCATGTACCCCATCGAGATGATGCCCGGCTTCTTCCAGTGGCTGCACCCGCTGCTGCCCTTTACCTACGGCATCAATCTGCTGCGCGAGACGGTCGGCGGCATGTATTCGTTCAACTACCTGTTCAACCTGTGCATTCTGGGCGTGTTCTTGATCGTGGCGCTCTTTATCGGCCTGCAGCTGCGTCCGCTGCTGCTCAACCTTAACCTGCTCTTTGATAAGCAGCTTTCCACGACGGGCCTCATGATCTGCGAGTCCAACGACCTGCCGCGCCAGCGCTATTCGCTGCGCACGGCCATGCGCGTCATGCTCGATTCCGATTCGTACCGTCGCGAGCTGCTCGATCATGCCGTGGCGTTTGAGCATCGCTACCCGTACTACATCAAGGGCGGTTTTGCTGCCGTGGTAGGCGTGCAGGTCCTGCTCTTTGTGCTCTCGACGGTGCTCGATATCGACAATAACGGCAAGATTATCCTGCTCGTTATCTGGATCATTTCGGTTATCGCCATCTGTGGCTGGCTCATCAACATCGAGTACATCCGTGCGAGCCTCAATACCCAGATGCGTATCTCGGCGCTTTCGGACGAGGACCTTCGCCGCGAGATGCGCGAGCACACGGCTGCCATCCCTGCTGCCCGTCGCATGTTTGGTCTCAACGCCAGCGAGCGGGGCACCAAGGACAGCGAACAGCCCACGAGCCGTCTGCCGCATATCGGTGCGCATCGTAAGGCTCAAGATGTCGACGACGTTGACAACGTAAGCGGAAACGACGGGGACACCACCCCGCTTGGCAAGCACTCTAAAGGAGGTGAGGCATAAATGAAAAACATCCTGCACCTGTTTAAGCGCGATGTCCAAAACGTGTCCCGCTCCGTGATCGGCTTGGTTGTTGTGATGGGCCTGATCATCGTGCCGTGCCTGTACGCGTGGTTTAACATCGCCGGAAGCTGGGATCCCTACGGCAATACCGGCAACCTTAAAATTGCAGTGGTCAACACTGACGAGGGCTACGAGAGCGATCTGATTCCCGTCGAGGTCAACGTGGGCGAAAACGTAACCGCCACCCTGCGCGGCAACGAGAACTTCGACTGGGTCGTCCTCAACGACCGCGATAAGGCGATTGAGGGCGTTAAGTCGGGCGCATACTATGCGGCCGTTGTTATCCCTAAAAGTTTTAGCGCAGACATGATGACGCTCTTCTCGACCGACGTGAAGCACGCCGATATCGAGTTCTATGAGAACCAGAAGGCCAACGCCATCGCACAGATCGTGACCGAGAAGGGCTCGAGCGCCGTCCAGAGCCAGGTCAACGAGACCTTTACCAAGACCATTGCGACTATCGGCCTTAAGACCGTGTCCAGCCTGCTCGACTATATGAGCACCGACCAGGTGAGCAACTTTATCGCCAATCTGTCCTCTACACTGGGCGATTCGGTCGAGGACCTGCAGGACGTTCAGGCGAGCGCGACGTCACTCGCGGGCATTTTGAGCTCTACGTCCGATTCGTTGACATCGGCGGGTGGCATGCTCAAGCAGACGGGCACCGTTGATGAGTCGACGAAGCAGCTGATGGAGCACGCCAAGAACGGAATCAATGATTCCAAGGAAGCGCTCAAGGCCGCCAGCGATGCCGTTGACGCGGCGATTGACGGAAGCGCGGGCTCGTTCGACAACGTGTCCGCCGAGCTTGCGAAGGCATTCGATGCCGCGAATCAGCATGTTGACCTTACGGTGTCTCAGCTCAACGAAGCCGCAGCGGCGCTCAATACGCGTGCTGACGATATCGATGCGATGGCCGATCGGCTCCGCAACCTTGCCGACCAGGTGAGTGATGACAAGCTCAAAGACGGCCTCAAGTCCGCTGCGACGTCGCTGGGCAGAATTGCCGCGGAGTACCGTAACAATGCGAAGGACCTGACGGCGACCGCAAAGTCCCTTTCGGGCAGCATGGCGGAGGTCAACAATTCGCGTGCCGAGGTCGACCAGGCCATCGCCGATGCCAAGGCGGGTATCTCGGGTGCCAAGTCCGACTACGATTCTACGTTCTCGGTTAAGGCCAAGGAGCTCAAGAAGACCATTTCGGGCGTTCTGGATTCCCTGAACGGTATCTCGGGTGACTTGGATAGCGCCGTGAGCGGTCTGACCGACGCCTCTGGTTCGCTCGCGAAGGGTCTCTCCAAGGCTGCAAAGCTGGTCAACAAGGCTTCCAATCAGCTGGGCGAGGCGTCGGACAAGATCAGTGCCTTTAAGGACGAGCTTGATAGCGCTCTGATCTCGGGTGACCTGGCCACAATCAAGACGATGATTGGCAACGATCCCGAGGGTTTGGCCGTGTCGCTTTCCGGTCCCGTCGCGCTCGATCGCAAACCGGTCTATCCGATCCGCAACTACGGCTCGGCCATGGCGCCGTTCTACACGATTCTGTCGCTCTGGGTCGGCTCGATCGTGCTGGCGGCCATGATGAAGGTGTCGGTTGACGATGAGCTTATCAACGAGCTCATCCCCGTACGCCTACACGAGATCTACCTGGGTCGTTACTTGTTCTTTGGCGGTTTGGCTCTGCTGCAGGCAACGCTCGTGTGCGCGGGCGACATCCTGTTCTTTGGCATCCAGTGCGACAACCCGCTGCAGTTTGTGCTGGCGGGCTGGGTCGCGAGTCTCGTGTTCTCCAATATCGTCTACACGCTTACGGTATCGTTTGGAGATATCGGCAAGGCCCTCGCCGTTGTGCTGCTGGTCATGCAGGTCGGCGGTTCGGGCGGTACGTTCCCCATCGAGATGACCGGCCCTGTGTTCCAGGCGATCTATCCGTTCCTGCCGTTTACCCATGGCATTAACGCCATGCATGCCGCCATGGCTGGCGCCTACCATATGGAGTACTGGGTTGAGCTGGGCATTCTGGCGAGCTATCTGATTCCGTCGCTGGCCCTGGGCGTCGTCTTCCGCCGTCCGGTCATCAAAGCCAACGACTGGATCATCGAAAAGCTGGAATCGACAAAGCTAATTTAGTGCGGCAACGTTAACGCTGATGTAGCACTAATGCCAGCGAGCGAGCCGCATTTGCGCCAAGGTGACGTGAAATGAAAGGGCGCTGACCT
>DXLQ01000024.1:0-19934 GCA_019414685.1 Collinsella sp.
TCGGCGTAGTCCTTGCTCGCGGTCTCCTCGTTGCCGTCAGCAGGCTCGGTCGGGGCGGTCGGCATGCTTGCGGAGCTATCGCCCACCTTCTTCTTGTAGAGCTTCTGCAGCGTCGCGGACTGGCGGACGATCTGCTTGGCCTGGTCCTTGGACACGCCATACTGTGTGGCCATGGTCTTGTAGTCCGAAGTGCCGATGGAATCCTCGGCGTACTGCTTCATCTCCTTAGAAGAGACGGTGATGCCCTCGTCCTCGGCAGCGTCGAGCAGGATCTTGTTGCGTACGTAGGACAGGATGACATCGGCAGAAGGAGCGGTGTAGTTGCCATCGCTATCCTTGACAGTATCGAGACTGTACTGGCTCTCAATGGCCTCGCGCGCGGTGATGTCGCTCTTCTTGCCGTTGTAGCTGTAGCTTGCCACGGTCGAATCGAGCTGGTCCTCGGTGAGGGTCGCCGAGCCGACACCCTTGCCGCCAAAACCACCATTGCCAATAAAGAAGCCAATCACGGCAGCAATCACGACTGCAACCACAAAGGCGGCAATCATCGTCTTCTTGTGCTTGGATGCGCGGTCGTCTTCGTCGGAACCCAGGATATCGTCGTCCTCGTCCTGCTCCTCGGGCATGAGGTTCTCGTCGGCGGCGTCCGCGGCGATCTTTGCCTCCAGGCGAGCGTCCTCCTCCTCGGCCGTCGTACCGGCGGCAATATGTTCGGCAGACGTACCGGCGACCAGATCGATCTTCTCCTCCTCATCACCATCGGGGCCTTCGCCGCGCTCGATGATCTGGATGCCGTCGATCTCGTCCTTCTCGTCCTTCTTTTGAATCAGACCCATATCAGTTACTCCTTGTTAGGAAACATAGTCCGCAATAGAATACGCCCGACAAAGCGCCGGGCGTATTGATTCTCAGGTTATACGCAAACACTTAAGTACTATTTAGGCGTTTGCAGTCTGCATGCCTTAGGCCAGGTGCGCGATAACGGCATCGGCAAAGGCCTGCGTGCCCACAGCGCCCTCAACGGAGCCGGTCTGGGCACGACGAACGTCGCCGGTAACCTGCTCACCCTCGTCGAGCGTGGCAGAAACGGCGGCGCGAATGCGATTGGCCGCGTCGTTCTCGCCCAGGTGATCGAGCATCATAGCCGCGGACAGAATCTCGGCCGTGGGGTTAGCGATATCCTGGCCAGCGATATCGGGCGCGGAGCCGTGCGTCGCCTCGAAGATGGCGCAGTCGGCACCGATGTTGGAACCCGGAGCCATACCCAGTCCACCTACCAGACCGGCGCACAGGTCGCTCACAATGTCACCGTACAGGTTGGGCAGCACCAGGACATCGAAGTCGTTGGGGTTCTGGACCAGGCCCATGCAGGTGGCGTCGACGATCTTGTCGTTGAACTCGATATCGGGATAGTTGGCGGCCACCTCGCGCGCAACGCGCAGGAACAGGCCATCGGTCGCCTTCATGATGTTGGCCTTATGCACGGCCGTCACCTTTTTGCGGCCGCAGCGGCGGGCGTACTCAAAGGCGTACTCCACAATGCGGCGGCTCTTGGCGATGGAGATGGGCTTGATCGAGATAGCGGAATCGGCGGCGAAGGCCTTCTGACCCGAGCGCTCGACAAGCTGCGAGAGCTCCTCGACCTCGGCAGCCCCCTCATCGAACTCGATGCCGGCATAGAGGTCCTCGGTGTTCTCGCGCACGATGACCAGGTCGACGTCGCGGAAGCGCGAGCCGTCGCCCGGCTGCGACAGGCAGGGGCGCACGCAGGCATACAGGTCGAAGTGCTTGCGCAGGGCCACGTTGACGCTGCGGAAACCCGTACCGACCGGCGTGGTGATGGGGCCCTTGATGGCAACCTTGGTCTCGGCGACCGCATCGAGCACGTGCTGGGGCAGTGGCGTGCCAAACTCGTCCATGACGCCGGCACCGGCCTCCTGGACGTTCCAGTTGATCTGGACACCGGTGGCCTCGACCACGCGGCGCATAGCCTGCGTAATCTCGGGACCGATACCGTCACCAGGAATCAGGACTACATCGTGCGCCATAATCTGTTACTCCTCGTCTTCGGCGTCGTCAGATTTTTTTACGCTAGCACGCTTCTTCTTTTTGGAGAGATCCAGGCCAAAACGTTTAACAAGCATTTCGCAAATCTCGCTCGAACGGGCCTTGAGATAGCTACCCTTGCCGTTCTCGGCATCGAACTTAAGGCGCAGCGCGAGCTTCTCGGCGACCTCGGCGTCAATCTCGCCCTGGCCAAACTCGTACAGGCAACCGAGCATGTCGCGATACTCGAGGTCGCCGTGGTAGCACTGGATGGCCTCGTCCAGAATGGGCCAAGCCTCGCGCGAACGCTCGACGCTCGTGGCGCCCCACACGCACAGCAGGCGGAAGGCGGCATAGCGCAGCGTGGACGAAATCTCATCGAACAGCGCGGTCTCGGCGCCCTCAAAGGCATCGCCCAGCTGCTCGGGGCAGGTGGTGGCGAGCGCCGCCAGGGCATCGAGGGCCTCCCAGCGGGTCTGAGCCTCGGGGCGGTCGAGCGCCTCGATCAGCGCGGGCACGCAGGGCACGACGCGCTGCGGATCGCGCTCGGCAAGCAGGTGCAGCACGCGGGCGGCAAACTGGCGGATGCGGCGCGTGGGGCAGCCGAGCTCCTGGACCAGGCGGTCGACGGCGTTCTCGTTCTCCTCTGCCAGCTGGAGCTGTGCCAGCTCCTCGTCGGTGAGCTGTTCGTCTTTGTTTTCTGCCATAGTTACCTCTTTTTACTATTTCTTAGCGTGCTTGTCAGCACCCTTGCTGTCATCGGTGACCGAGATGAGCTGTCGGTCGGCCGCGCCATTGCGACGCGCACGGCGGCGCTCCTCGGCATCGCCCGCGTCGGCGGCGGCGCGGTGAGCCTTGTTGACGTTAAAGACCTCGTCGTGTTTGCGCCACGGACCGACGGACTCGCCAAAGCTCATCTTAAGGCCGGCGATAAAGCCGCCGAGCCAGCCGATCGGCGCAAACTGCACCAGCGGGAACAGCGAGAACACCCAGGTCAGCAGGATGACTGCCGCCGCTCCCGCAAAGTTGGCAATCCAGTAGTCGCGCTTGGTGATGACGCGCTTTTCGCACGCCCACTGGCCGCACAAAAAGCCAATGTAGATCGCGAAGAGAAAGAGCACCAGCGCAAGCACCACGAACGTCCAGCTCATGGGCGCTACTCCCCGTGATGGTGGCCGCAGCAGCACTCGTGGCCGTCGTCATGGCCGTGGCCGCCGCAGCACTCGTGGTCCTCGCCATGGTGGTGGCCACAACCGCACTCGTGGTCGTCGCCATGTTCGCCGCAACCGCAGCCTTCCTCGTGAGCACCATGCTCCTCGGGACGATACTGCGACCAGTCAAGACCGGCGGCGATGGCGTCGGCCTCCTCCTTGTAGAGCACCGTGATGGCCTGGGTGCCCAGCTTGGCGCCACCGATGGCATCGAGCATGTCGTAGAGCGTAAAGGCCACGTCGGCGCCGGGCAGCGCAAGCTCGCGGTCGTCGGCATAGGCGAGCGCCAAGCGCAGGTCCTTGATGAAGTGCTCGACCATAAAGCCGGGCTTGTAATCGCCGTCGAGCGCCTTGGGCGCCAGACTCTCCATGGCGCCGGACTTGCCGGTACCGCCCAGAATCATCTGACGGGTCTTCTCCAGATCGAGGCCGCTCAGCTCGGCAAACGCCAGCGCATCGGCCATGCCGACCATGCAGGCGCCCAGCGACACCTGGTTGGCGAGCTTGGCAGCCTGGCCCTTGCCGGCGCCGTCGAAGCAGCAGATGGTTGCCGCAAAGGTGGAAAGGATATCGCGGACCGGGGCAATGTCGTTCTCGGTAGCGCCCACGATAGCCGTAAGCGTGCCGGCGATAGCACCCGACTCGCCGCCGGTGACGGGGCAGTCAAACGCCATGCGGCCGGAAACCTGGGCGGCCTCGGCAATGTCGCGCGCCAGCTCGGGCGAGCTCGTGGTGAGGTCGATCAGGACCGCGCCGGGCTTAGTGCACGCGAGCAGGCCGTCGCCCGCCAGGTAGAGCTCCTCGACCTCGGAGGGATAGCCCACCATGGTAAAGACGACGTCGGCGTTCGCCGCGGCATCTGCCGGCGTATCGGCCCAGACGGCACCGCGCTCAACGAGCGCTGCAGCCTTGGACTTGGTGCGGTTGTTGACCGTGACGGGATAGCCAGCGTCCAGAATGTGGCCGGCGATGGGGGCACCCATAATTCCGGTGCCGATGAATGCGACGGAGAGCTTGTTTGCCATGAAACCTTTCCTTTTGGGTTGGGTGTTGTTACCAGGTTGAATACTCGGTGCCAGCGTTTGGGCTGTGAGTCGAGGGCGATTACGGACGCAGCGCTTGCCTACTGACCGCGCACGCGGCGGGCGATACGGTCGGAAAGCGACGCCTTGTCGGCGCGGTTCTTACCCCAAAACGCGCAGCCCACCATGCCGGGGCCCACGTGCGAGCCGATGGTGGGACCCACGGAGCCGCGAATGATCGTGACGTCGGCGCAACCCTCCTCCTTGCGGATGGCAGCTTCGAGCCAGTCGCCGTCCTTCTCGGCATCGGCCGTCATGATTGCGATGGGCATGGTGCGGTCGGGCACGTAGTTCTCGCGGAACGACTTGAGAATGGACTTGAGCGCCTTCTTGCGGCCGCGGTTGACGCCGATCAGCGACAGCGAGCCGGCCAGGTCGTAGGAGAGCTCGGGCTTGACATCGAGCTTTGCCGTGAGCTGCGCCGCCGCGGGCGGAATGCGGCCGCCGGCAGCCAGTGCGTCGAAGCTCTCGAGCGTAAAGTAGCCGTGGACGTAGGTCTTTGCCTCGTTTGCCCAATCGACCAGCTGCTTGGCGGTCAGTCCCGCCGAACGCTGGCGCACGGCCTCGAGCGCCAAGAGCGCGCCAGTCGCGCAGGGCAGAGCGTTGTCGACCACGTAGAGCTCAAAATCGGGATACTCGGCACGCACGGCGTCCGCCGCCTGGCACGCGGAGTTGTAGCTCGACGACAGCGCCGAGGTAAAGCACAGGTAGACCGTGGGCGTGCCCTCTTTGGCGCACTCGGTAAAGAACTCGATATAGCGACCGAGCGACACAGCCGAGGTGGACACGCGGGCACCGGCGCGCATGCGGTCGTAAAACTCCTTGGGCGTGATGCTCGACCAGATGTCGTCTGTGCGCTCCTCGCCATCGATAATGAAGGGGAAACCCAGGATATCGACATCGAGGTTCGCGGCGACCTCGGGGCTAAAGTCGCAGCAGGTATCGACGACGATGCGGCAACGGTCCGAATGACCGGTAGATGCGGCCTTGTCCATCAAAGCGACTCCTTACGTAAAAAGGCGGCCACCCGCATGGGATGGCCGCCAACCGTTAACTCATGCAAGTTAACGTATTTTACTCGTCAAGTGTTTCGATGCGGGGCTTGATGATGCCATATCCACCATTCTTACGGTGATACACCACATTGATGAGACCGGTCGTCGCGTTCTCGAACACGTAGAAGTCGTGGCCCAGCAGATCGGTCTGCACCAGCGCCTGCTCCTCAGTCATCGGGGTGACGTCGATAACTTTCTCGCGGACGAGCAGGTCGTCCTCTTCCTCGGGCAGCAGCAGGTCGGCCAGATCCTCGACGCGCTCGACCGGCGCGACATCCGCGGCGCTGGCACCGCCCTGGCGGTTGTCCACGACCTTGGTCTTGAACTTGCGCAGCTGACGAGTAACCTTATCGGCGGAGAGATCGATGGCGGCATACATATCTGCGCCGTGCTCGGCAACGCGAATCACAGAGCCGCGGGCACGAACCGTGACCTCGACGATTGCCGGGTTGGGGTTCGAGGGGTTCTTCTCATAACGAAGCACGACGTCGACTGTCATGGGCTCGATGTCGAAAACCTTGAGCGCCTCGCCGATCTTCTCATCCACATGCGCACGCAGAGCATCGGTTACCGTCGTCTTGCGTCCAGAAACCTTGATATCCATACGTGGCTCCAATCTGCCTCGGGGACTTACTGTACTGGCTATGTACCCATTGCCGTGCATTTAATCACGCGGATTCCTAAAGACCCGAATAACGATTGCTTGATACCGCATACCGAAGTCTCGCACTTTTCTGTGGCAAAGTGCGCTATAGGAGGGAGCCAACAGCTTTGTATTTGGTCCCGAAAATTGGCTTTGACCTGCTTGTTTTATTGGGATGAAAAAGCCGGGCTCCCCCATCGGGGAAGCCCGGCAGTGCGTGTTGAAACCGTGAAGAGGTGTCCTTTCCAACGTATAGGAGACACCACCCCTAGCAATAACTAGCTATTGAGTTTGTTAATGTCGTCGTCGGTGATGGCGCCTTCCTGGCTGGACGATTTGTCCTCGGAGGATGCGGTCTCATTGTTGGAATCGGAGGACTCGCTGCCGGAGGACGTGGTCTCACTGGACTCAGAGTCGCCCGGCTGCACGTTAGCGCCCGAAACCGTCTTAGTGGTGAGGTCGTAGGGCATCCTGCCATACCAGACGCAGTGAACTGCCTCGAGCGTGCCGTCGACCGTGATGTCGTCGAGGGCATCGCTCACGGCACGGCACAGTTCGTCATTGGACGAGAGGCCCGCAACACCAAGCGTCGAGGGCGCCTCAAGCGCACCGACATAGGAGACCTCGCTCATCAGGCGTGCAAGGTAGCCGCCAGCCGTGGAGTCGCAGATCACATAGTCGACCTCGCCGGACTCGAGCGCCTCAAAGCACTCGTTGATGTTGGAGTAGGTCTTTTGGTTGGCGGTAATGCTCTGCTTGGCAAGCGCCTCCTGCGAGGCCGAGGACATCTGGACACCCAGGGTAGACGTGTTAAGGGTATCGGTGGAAACGCTTAGCGACCCACCATCGCTGGTTTTACCGAACACAGAAGCGGCATCGTACAGGCAGGTGCCGAGCGAGCTAACGTCCCCGTCTGTGGAGTTGATCTCGCCGATAAAGATATCAGCCTTTTTGTCGCCGAGCGCGGAACCTGCCGAGGACGCATCGACAAAGGCGACCTTAAGGCCCATGCGGCTTGCGAGGGCGCGGGCGGCGTCGACCGCATATCCCGTGAGCTCGCCGTCGGCGCCCTGCATTGCCTGCGGCGCATCGGAAGTATCGAGGGCGACCGTCAGGGTTCCGGGAGTGACCAGGGCATCGTCCGACACCGCCGGCGTGACGGTCTCGTACTCGATCTGGTCGATCGTGGGAGTCGTGAACGTAGACAGCGGGTTGAACGCGCATCCGCTCAGGCCCAAAACGGCGATGACCGCTGCGGTCCCAGCACCTAACCGAGCCGCGTGCATCAAGCTGCCCCTCACCATGTCCACTACCCTGCCTTCTGTGTCGTATACGATCCGTGCGTTGCGCGGAATATCAGGTTGTTCCCACCAGCTGACCTGGTATTTGACCCCACACTTGCGCACCGGGGTGTTTGCTCGGGAGGCCGCAGCCACCTTCACGACTGGCCCGCTCGCCCGCGAGGCGGTATTGCCCCAAAGAAAGTCGAACGGACGGTGCGGCTTACATCTAGGACGCGCCATGATCGCGCCGCGCGCACGCGGTCGCTTACGTGGATCCCTTTGACCGCGTCTGTCTTGGACTAGGACGGGCATTTCGTCCGTCCGCAACCACAGCCTGGTAGGAACGAAGCGCATTATAGCTAAGTTCAAGCTAAAGTTTAAGGTTAGGGGCGTTATTCGCATCGCGAGTACAGATTTCGCAGGTCAGGACGGGCCGCACGTGCTCTGATTGAGCCCGTCGCTCCCCTATGGAAAGCCCCAACACACCCGTCTTAGGGCGCCGTGGCCAAAAAATAGCAAATATGAGTACTGTTACCAATTTAGTAGCAGGAGTTTTTGGCTCTGCAAGCTGTTTTCACGCTCTATAACGTCAGATTGATGCCAGGATATTCCACATTTGTTTAATAGCTTTCTAATATACCCCATCTTCCAGTCCCAAAATCCCTGATTTTGCTGTTACTGAATTTGTAGCAGTACTCATATTTGCTATATTTTGGCCAGAGCATATATCCAACCCTCTGTTTCAGAGCATTGTTAGGCGGGTTTAAGCCCAAAACACGCCCGCAGCGTGTTAAGCAGCGCCTCTTGCTTTTTCCTGCGGGCATCGACACGATTCCGGTACCGCTTTCGCATGCGCTGGTGGATGCGCCATGCGAGCGCCTCCATTGCCTCCATGTCGCAGAGCATCTCGTTATTGACCGTCGCGACCTCGATTCCCATAGTAATCAAGCCCGTGTTGCGTTTTTCATCATGGATACGTCCCCTCCGGGAGGAATGACCCAGCTCACCGTTGTATTCCAGGTCAAACCGGGCTGCTTCCTGATACGCATCGCAAACTGCATGCGGCATCCCCGAGATTGCCTGCGCGCGGTCATCGAACTCAATCTTGTAGTCGGTCTTAAAGGGACCGCAGGCAAATCCGCCACAGGAAAACCGAAGCGAAAACATGGCGAGCATGATGCATTCCATGGGCGAGCGCAGGTTTTCTGACAGATAGGGACACAGCCGCCGCAGCTGTTTGGCCGTGCTTCCTTTGCACGCCGCGAGGTAATCTGCCAGGCGATCGGGTGTCAGCACGGGCTCGACCTCAAAGTAACCGACATCTGGCGGCTGGTCTTTGTCCTTTGCCAATTTGTTTACGACGGGCGATGTGTAGGGAGGTAGATACTGCCCGCGATCGCTCAGTGAAATCTTGGAACACAGTTCCTGGGCCAGAGCAAACGCCTGGATACAGCCGACCTCGCGGGCAACGGCAACACAAAGGGCCTCAGGAGATAGGCTGTACACCCCCGGTTCTACCTCTAGAATCGAGCCGGCGGGCAACCCGGAGCATACGGACCAGCCCACGCCAGGCATGCGGCGGCGCTGCGCCGCAGATCCCACCAGCAAGCAAAGATCTTCTTGCACCTCGCCGCTTGCGGCCCCAATCCGCACCAAGTCGGGAAGATAGATGTCCTCAGTCGAGGGCGACGACGTGCGCAGCACACGGCGCTCTTCATCGGGATCGAGGTCCCTCCAGCTGATGTAACCCATTTGTCGGCGCTCGGCGCGCATCATGCGTAGCGCCGAGGCGCCGGTCAGAATTATGGAGGCCGCTAGCTGTTCGCCTGTCGGGTCGTCGCACCGCTCAATCTTCACTGCCACAAAACCACCCCTACCAAACGCGTGCGATAGCGAGGCCATCAACGGCCGCGGCACCGGCGCGCTTGAGTTCCGCCGAAGCCGCGGCCATCGTCGCGCCCGTGGTGATAACGTCATCGATAAGCAGCAGGCGGCGGCCGTGCACGTCCTCAACCGTCTCGTACATGCCTTGGGCACGCTCGCGGCGCTCCTCACGACCGAGTTCGCGCTGGTCGCCATGCCCGTACTTGACGAGAGCATCGAGCAGGGGAACACCCGACAGCTCGCAAAATGGGCGCGCAATAGCCTCCATATGATCAAAACCACGCCGCCGAAACGCTGCCGCCGTCGCAGGCACAAACACCACCGCATCCGCACCGGACAGCACACCTCCGTAGCGATCGGGCGCTACGACCTGGGCATGCAGGGCGGTGTCGTAGAGCAGCTCCGCCAGATACGGAGCCAGACGTTGCTCACCCGCATCCTTGTACGCTTTAATGATGCGCGGCAGCGGATGCGCATAGACGGCGCACGCCAGGCAGCGGTCGAGCGCCTCCGCCATTGCCGAGGACGTGCCCTCGACCGAACACTCAGTGCACAGCAAATCCCCAAACGGGGCGCCGCATCGGGTGCAGCTATGACACGGGTCGATGAGCGTGAGCGCGGTCAGGCAGTCTTGGCAAATAAGCGCACCGGCGCGCTCGCAGCCGGCACATCGTGTTGGCGACAATGCCTCGAGCGCCTCGCGTGCCACCCACTCGGCAAACGGTAGCAATTCGTCCGCAAACGGTAGGGCGCCGGCGCCCTGCAGACGGCTCAATATGTTCAGATGGCTCTTCAAGACACAACCCTCCCTACGTTCGGTCGCAGGGAGGGTTGTTGATTCGGCGCTATGATACCCCGATGCGCTCGGGGCAAGGCGGGCTAAATCCGCTCGCGGGCGTTATTCGCCGGCGGGCGGTTGTGGTGCGGACGAAGACGGGGTCGAGCCCTCGCCACCATCCTGGCGCGGCTTGCGGGAACGGCGACGGCGACGGCGCTTTTGACCCTGGTCGGCCGAGCCCTCGCCACCGCGATCCTCGCGCGGCTCGCGCTCGTCGCGAGCCGCGCCACGCGAAGCCTTGGCAGCCGCTCCCCCGCCATCTCCGGGACGACGGCGCGTGACCTTGACCTCGCCATCCGAGACCTGATCGGCCACGGAGGGCACTGAGGGCTTCTGCTGCGCGCCCGAGGAATGGCGACGGCGCGGACGCGGCGCGCGCTCCTCCTCGCCACGTGACTTGCCGCCCTTGTCGACAGGCGCATCGGAGGCCGAGGCGCCCTTGGAAGCGGCACCGGCCTCGCGAGCAGCTGCGGCGCGAAAGGCGTCCTCGCGCTCCTCGCTCGACAGATGACGACGGCGGCGACGTGTGGGGTTCATGCCACCGCCGCGATTCTGCTGCTGGGGCTGCTGAACCTCGCGCTCGCGAGAAGCGTTCTTGCCCGCGGGAGCGGCCTCGCCGGCATCGCCCGAACCCGCGCGCTTGCGGCGGCGACGTCCACCGGCAGCCTCCTCAGCCTCGGGTGCCTCGGCCTTGCCGCGACCCTTACCGCGGCCGCGACCCTCGCCCTGACCCTGACCGGCGCGAGCATCGGATTCGGCATCGCGACGACGGCGCTTGGGCATCGACGTGCCGGCAAGACGGTCGGCACTCGACAGGCCATCGCCCACGTCGACGCCGTTCTCGCGATCGAGCTCCATGAGCGCCAGGCGCATCTCGGGCGACTCGATGCGCTCGAGCACGTCGCGCGTCACGCAGTCGGGGCGGCAGTTGCAGCCCTGCTCGGCGGCCTTCTTTTTGCAGCCCTCCGAGCACGTCATATCGGCCAAGTTGACCTTAAAGACCTTGCCGTTCTCCAGGCGCAGCACCAGCTGCTCACGCGGCGTGTCATATTCCTGAATACGCGCCTTGCCAAGCGGCGTATCGATGAGCGTCTTCTTTTTGGGCGCACGGCTCTTAAAGTCCTTGTACGCCTCGAACTCATAACGCAGACAGCACATCAGGCGGCCGCAAACGCCGCTGATCTTGGACGAGTTGAGCGGCAGGTCCTGCTCTTTTGCCATGCGAATCGAGACGGGCTCAAACTGTCCGCCAAAGCGCGTGCAACAGAGCTCTTGGCCGCACTGGGCATAGCCGCCCACCAGGCGGGTCTCGTCGCGCACGCCGATCTGGCGCATGTCGACGCGAATATGCAGCGTCGAGGACAGATCCTTGACGAGCTGGCGAAAATCGACGCGCTCCTCGGCCGCAAAGTAGAACACGGCCTTCTCGCCGCCAAACAGGTACTCGACGCCCACCGGCTTCATCTCGAGGTCGAGCTCCTTGACCAGACGGCGGAAGTCGACCATGGCCTCGTCGCCCTGGATGGCCAGGTCGTCGGCAAGCTGCAGGTCGATGTCGCTCGCCACGCGCAGCACGGGCTTGAGCGGCTGACCGATCTCGTCTTGCGGCACCTCGAAGGGATCGGCCGTGACCAGGCCAATCTCGGTTCCGCGCTCGGTGGAGCAGATAGCGTAATCTGCCTCGAGGATATCCAGATCCTGCGGGTCGAACCACAGGTCGCGCGAGGCGTAGGTAAACTTAACGGGTACGACTAACGGCATTTCAGTGCCTTCCTGATATCGAACAGCATGACCTCGATGGCCAGCTGGGGAGTAACGTTTCTGGCGATGTTGCGCTCGGCGGTCGCGACTGCCTCGAGCGCCCGCGTGGCACCCGCAACATTGGTCGCAGCGGCAAGCCGACCGATCGTGTCGCGCACGTCTTCGTTCACCACGTCGGCCGCCTCGTCCTGAAGTGTCAGCAGCACATCGCGCATGAGCGTCCGCGCGCTCGCTAGCGCTTCCATGATACCCGAACGCTCGCGCGCATTGAGCTCGCGCTTATTGCGGTCCTCAAGCTGCTTCAATGCTCCACGCGACAGGTAGTCGGCGTTTTGCTCGAGCACCTTTTCCTGCGTGGACTTGACCTCGGCGAGCGGCGCCTTAACGGCGACGATGAGCGACTTGGCGCGGCTGAGCACGTCGGCCTCGTCGGCGGCAATGAGTGAGTCGATGGCACGGACCATCTGACGGCGGGCGTCCTGGCGCTCGGCACTCTTAAGGAACTCGATGCCGCGCGTGGGGCTGCCCGCCACGGCGACGGCCATGCGACAACGCGCGATATCCTGACCAGTGGCACGGCTCACGGCGTGCGCGGCGACGGCGGGTGACACCAGCCGAAACGGCACGCACTGGCAGCGGCTCACGATGGTGGGCAACATCACGTCTGCCGAGGTGCCCAGCAAGATAAACATAACGCCCTCGGGCGGCTCCTCGAGTGTTTTGAGCAGTGCGTTGGCGGTGTTGGCGCGCAGCTGCTCGGCACGGTCAATGATGTAGACCTTGGCCTTGGCGCGGATGGGCGCCAGGGGTACGTCGTCGAGTAGCTCGCGCGTCTGGGCGATGAGGTAGCCCGTGGCGCTCTCGGGCGTGTAATAGTGCACGTCGGGGTGCGTATGGCGGGCGACGCGCACGCAGCTATCGCATGAGCCGCAGCCATCCTGCTCGCACAGGAAGGCTTGGGCGAGCGCCCACGCGGCGTCGAGCTTGCCCGCGCCGGGCGCGCCCAAAAACAGGTAGGCGTGCGATGCGCGACCGCTGGCGACGGCATTGGTCAAAAAGTCGCGCACGCGCTCTTGGGTGTCAAGCTTGGCCAGCAGGCTTGTCTGAGCGGGGGCCATGTTACTCGGCCTCCTGGGCAAGCGCGGCGGTGACGGCGTCCTGGGAAATGTCGAGGCCGTAGACGCGAACCTGCTCGACCGTCCGCGCGAAGACGTCCTCGATGGACGCGGTCGCGTCGATGAGCTTTACGCGGTTTGGTTCCTCGGCGGCGATGGCGCAAAATCCCTGGTAGACACGCTCTTGGAAGGCCATGCCCTTAGCCTCCATGCGATCTGCCGCGCCACGGGCTGCCATGCGCAGCGCCGCCTGCTCGGGCGTGATGTGATAGACGAGCGTGAGCGCCGGGTGCGTCCCCGCGACGGCCAGGTTGTTGGCATCGCGTACTATCTGGCGATCGAGGCCATCGGCAAACGCCTGATAGCAAGTTGTGGAATCGTAGAAGCGGTCGCACAGGACCACCTTGCCGTCAGTAAGGGCAGGCGCGATGACCTCGTGCACCAGCTGGGCGCGCGCGGCCTCGTAGAGCAACAACTCGCAGGTGTCTCCCATCGTCGTATTGGCGGGGTCGAGCAGCAGAGCACGGATCTTTTCGCTGATGGCGGTACCGCCCGGCTCGCGCAGGCTCACAACCTGGTAGCCAGCGAGTTCGAGCGCGCGGGCAAGCAGGCGCGCCTGCGTGGACTTGCCGGCGCCATCGACGCCCTCGAGCGTGATAAAGCTATGTTGAGCGGGCTCAAAAGCCATGGGCGCAGCCCCTTCCTACAAGGCGCGTAAATGCAGATATATCAACCAAGCCATGATACCCCAGTGCTCGGCGCGTCCCAAATCCAACCTAGCCATCGAGGCATCCCCGAAGTTGCGGTGAAATAGGGACTGATTGAAGCTCTGAGACCGCCAAACAGTCCCTATTTCACCGCAACTTATGATGGAGAATTTTGGACGCTGGGTATAATCGTCGTATTGCATTGAAATGTGGCGAAAGGAGTGGCAATGTCTCGGTATTGCGCCTCGTGCGGCAAGCTTCTTGCAGATAATGCCAAGTTCTGCACCTCGTGCGGTGCACCCGTTGAGCAAACAGCCGCGAGCGATAGCCAGCCCGCTTTCGAGCAGACCGGTTCCCTCGATACGCCGCAAGCCAAGGCGGACGACCCCCTCGCCTATCGCCCCGGCCCCGCCGCAGGCCCCGCGGCCGTCGAGACCACGCAGCGCATACCCGTCGCGAGCGGCTCGCCCCAACAGCAGCCGGCTCCCGCATACGCGCCCGCTTCGCCACAGACCCCCGCTCCCAAAAAGAGCGGCACCGGGCCGCTTATCGCCGTTATCGTTGTGCTGGTGGCGATCATCATCGCCCTGGTCGTTTTCTTTGTGATCAAGCCTTTCGACAACGCCGCCACGCAGACGACTGCCGAGGTAGCTAAGCTGCACCATGACGTCGATGACGATGACCTAAAGCCTCTCGGCGATCCCAACAGCCTGTACGACGATGATGACGATGACGACGAGGATGGCGGCGAAGCAACGCTCTCCGAGCAGAACCTCTACCGCCGACTGAGCGAATACTACGACTTGCTCGAAGACCTCGACAACTACGTCCGTGGCTGCGCACAGAACTTCAACGGCAGCTATCTGGAAGAGGATCGAACCACCCGTCAAAATCTCGCCGACGTCGCCGAGCGCACGGAGGACACCATCGAGCAGTATTACGACATCGTCGAGGACCTAGACGTCCCGACGAGCTCCAAGAACTACAGCTCCTGGAAAGACATCGTTGCCCTGTACGACGACCTGAATCACCGCATTGACGCAATCTGTGATGCCTGGGAGATCAGCCTGAAATACGCCAAGCCTGCGGACCACAAGAATGAGATCGTGGCGCCGCTGTCACGCGACAACGTGGCGGGCACCAATGACAATAAGTACCGCCTAGACTTTGAGGACCGTTATCCCGGCGCCAAGCCCGTCGAGGTGAACTAGTCGCATGCGACGTTCTTAAACAGCTAGTCATTAAAGAACGTCCCCAATGACTACGCAAAAAACGAGCGAGGATCATGGGACCCTCGCTCGTTTTTGTTTTAGGCGATGTTTCGACCGTGCGGCTACTTGTCGGCAGCGGTCTTTTTGGTGGTCGACTTCTTCGCGGTCGTCTTCTTGGCGGCAGTGGCTTTCTTAGCCGTCGTCTTCTTTGCCGTGCTCGCCTTGGTTGTGGTCTTGCGACCGCGGGCGGGCTTCTTCTCCTTGGTCGGGCAGTCCATGTTGACGCAGATACGCCACGGACCGCGCGCCGTGTTGACCACCACGATGGGGGCGCCGCACTCGGGGCAGGTCTCGCCCGTCGCCTCGAGCTTGCCGCGCGCCGGCAGCGGATAGCTCACGCCGCAGTCATCGTAGTTGGTGCAGCGGATAAAGCGCTTGCCGCTCTTCTCGCTCTTGTGTGCAATCAGATCGCCATGGCGTCCGGCCTCGGCGCACACCTTGCACTCGCCCACCTTAAGGTCGGGCTCGTAGTTGGTGGGGCACGTCGGGTTCACGCAGATCTCGAAGGCCTTCTGGCGGAACGGCTGGCACTTAATGCGCGGTGCACCGCATTCGGGGCACACGGCCGCCTCGCCCTCGAGCGGGCTCACCTTGACGCCGCTCGGCACCGGATAGGTCACGTCGCAGTCGGGCCAGCCCATGCAGCCGATAAAGCTGCCGCGGGTCTTGGCGCTCGTCTTCATAACCAAGTCCTTGCCGCACTTGGGGCAGGCGCCCACGCGCGCATCGGCCGTGACGGCGTCGCTGATGGCGTCGCCCAGCTCCTGCGTATGCTTGAGCAGCTCGTCGAGCACGCCGGCCAGCAGCGCGCGCGAGTGCGTCACGACATGCTCTTCGGTGTCCTCGCCGCGCTCCACGCGGGTCATGTCGCCGTCGAGCTCGCTGGTCATATCGGGGCTCGTGATGCGCGGGGCAAACCGCGACAGCGCATCGATGATGGCGATACCCAGCTGGCTCGGCTCCACGGGATCGTTTTTGAGATAGCGCACGACATACAGGCGCTCGATGATGCTCGCGCGCGTTGACTTGGTACCCAGGCCGCGCTTTTCCATCTCCTGCACGAGCTTGCCCTGGCTGTAGCGCGCGGGCGGCTCGGTCTGCTTGGCCTCGAGCTTAATGTCGAACACGTCGACCGTATCGCCCTGCTCAAGCGGCGGCATCTGCTCGTCGCGCTTGAGTCCATACGGGTACGCCTCACGGAAGCCGGGGGTCACGAGCACGTCGCCCGAGGCCACGAACGGCTCGCCGTTCACGTCGAGCTCGAGCTTGGTGTTCTCGATGGTCGCGGGACCCATGAGCGTTGCCAGGAAGCGACGGGCGATGAGGTCGTAGAGCTTGCGCTGGCCACCGTCGAGCGTGGACGGATCGCCCTCGCCCGTAGGATAGATAGGCGGGTGGTCGGTGGTCTCGACCTTGCCGCGCGTGGGCTTCATGGGACCGGCGAGCACCTTTTTGCATACGGGCGCCAGCGCCGGGTTGATCTTTGCCAGGTCACTCACCACGGCGCCCAAATCGAGCGTCGCGGGATACACGGTGTTGTCGACACGCGGGTAGCTGATGAGGCCCGCCATGTAGAGAGACTCGGCGATGCGCATGGTACGCGCAGGTGAGATGCCCTCGGCCGCGGCGGCAGCCTGCAGCGAGGTGGTCGCAAACGGCGTGGGCGGCTGCTGCTTGCGCGAACGCTTGGTCACCGCGGCGACGGTTGCCGTCGCAACGCCGTCGACATGGCCGTACGCCGCCTCAGCAGCATCCTTGTCGGTAAAGCGCGCCGTCTTGTGCGCAATCTTAAAGCGGTCGTCCTCGGCAGCACCCTGTGCGGCGCCCATGCCGCGGATCTGCCAATAGTCCTCGGGCACAAACGCCATGCGCTCGCGCTCGCGCTCGACCACCAGGGCAAGCGTCGGCGTCTGCACACGGCCGGCAGAGCGCACGTTACCAAAGCCGCCAAACTTGGCGAGCGTCAGGTAGCGCGTGAGCACCGCACCCCAAATGAGGTCGATGTGCTGGCGGCTCTCGCCGGCGTCGGCCAGATTCTGGTCGAGCGAGACGAGATTATCGAAGGCCTGCGTGATCTCGGCCTTGGTAAACGAAGAGTACTGGGCGCGGGCAACCGGCAAGTCCGGCGCCACCTCGCGCACCTTGTTAAGGGCGTCCGAACCGATTAGCTCGCCCTCGCGATCGAAGTCCGTGGCGATGATGACGCTGTCGGACTTCTTGGCAAGGTTCTTGAGCGAGCGAATGAGCTCTTTCTCGGCCGGCAACTTAATGACGGGCGCCCAGGTGAGATAGGGCAGGCTCTCGAGCTTCCAGCCCTTGATGGAGATGCCATCGGCAAGAAACGGCTTGCGCTTGGTATCGTAGGGCGGACGCGCCAGGCCATCGGGTATGTCGGCCGGCAGCATCTCGCCGTCCTCGGTGACCGAATACCAGCCCAGCTTTTTATCGAACAGCACACTGTCGCAAAAATCGGGCGCAAGGATGTGACCGGCAAGGCCGATCGTCACGCACTCCTCGCCCTTCCACTCAAAACGGTAGATGGCGGTGTTGTACACCTTGTCCTTTTTGGGCTTGCCCGTGGACAGACGCTCGGCGATCTGACGCGCGGCGTCGTTTTTCTCGGCGATGATGAGCTTCAAAAGAGGCTCCTATCTCGTATCTCTGCGGCTACGCCCGCCCGTATGGCGGCCGACTTACGCCCTTGCTTGCTCAATCTGCCCGATGAGCCAATCGCACCAGGCATCCATGCCCTCGCCCTTGCGCGCGCTCACGGCAAACCGCGGCGCCTGCGGATTGAGGTCATCGAGTGTCTTAGTATACCTATCCATGTCAAAATCGAAAGCCGGGGCCACGTCAACCTTGTTGAGCAGCTGCGCGCCGGCGTGCTGGAAGATGCCCGGGTACTTGATGGGCTTGTCGTCGCCCTCGGGCACCGAGAGAATCATGATGGACAGGTTCTCGCCCAGGTCAAAGTCGACCGGGCAGACCAGGTTGCCCACGTTTTCGATAAAGATGACGTCGATATTTTGAAGACCCACCGCCTGGTCGAACGCGTCAACGGCCTCCATGATCATGTTGCCCTCGAGGTGGCACAGGCCACCCGTGTTGATCTGGATGGCGGGCATGCCGGCTTCCTTCATGGTGATGGCGTCGACATCCGAGGCAATATCGCCCTCGATGACGGCACAGCGCAGGCCAGCCTTGTCGCGCAGGCGCTCGTTGGTGCCCAGGATCGTGGTGGTCTTGCCCGAACCGGGGCTCGACAGCACATTGATCACA
Source organism: Collinsella sp. (assembly GCA_019414685.1). Taxonomy (GTDB): domain Bacteria; phylum Actinomycetota; class Coriobacteriia; order Coriobacteriales; family Coriobacteriaceae; genus Collinsella. Next base: position 18,176 of record DXLQ01000024.1, read on the forward strand.
TAGGTGTTTGTCTCTTTAAATCGCTGTCGCAGCTGATCTGCCAGGCGCTCGTTGCGCGACAGAATCGGCGACGCGATATCAATCGTTTTCTCAGCCATACTCGGCACTCCTTACTTTGGCCCCTTTATACCCCATCACCAGATGGCTAGCGGGCTAATCGTCGGGGGTTTCGATTTCGATACTTGCGATGTCGAGCTCGCGGCCGTGCAGCAGACGCACGTTGGCGCCGCCACATTGGGGACAGCGGCAATGGAAGCGATCGTGCTCAAAGACCTCCCCGCAGTCCAGACACTCGCTTTGTGGATGGACTTCCTCCACGGCAAGCTCGCAGCCTCGCGTGAGCGGGTCCTCATCGCGAAATGTCTCCCACGCAAAGTCGAGCGCCTCGCGCACAACTTCGGTCATATCCCCGATACGCAGCGTTACCAAAACGGCGCGCGAGGCCCCCGCCCCACGCGCCGCGCGAATCACTGTATCGAGTATGCCGTTGACAATGCCAACCTCGTGCATACCGATTTACTCCTCGTCGTCCTCGTCGTCCGAGAACAGGTCCAGACGGCTCACGAACAGGCCCTCCTTGCCCTCGCGCGCGGTAATGACCACGCGGGCGATAGCGAGCGAGATCTCGTAGAGCGAGAGCAGGGCGCCGTACATAAGGCCCAGGGTGACGGGCGAGCCGTCGGGCGTGATCACAGCCGAACCCACGAGCAGGCCTACGTACACGTAGCGCCAGGCGCTGCGGAAGGCCGCGTAGGACACGATATGGAAAACAGACAGGTAGAAGATGATGAGCGGCAGCTCAAACGCCACACCAAAGCCGATCATAAAGAGCAGCTCCATGTTAACGTAGTTCTCCAGATCGGGCAGCGCCGTAGCAACGGCCGAGGTCTCGCCGATGAGCCACTCAAAGCCTGCCGGGATAATGATGAAGTAGCAGAAGATAGCGCCCAGGAAGAACAGCACCGTCGAGGCGAGCACCGTGGGCACGACCCATTTGCGCTCGTTGGGACGCAGCGCCGGCAGGAAAAATGCCAGGATCTGCCAGATGATCATGGGCGTGCACATGACCACGGCCATCTTGATGGCCAGCGAAAAGCGCAGGCCAAAGCCGCCGAGCGTGGTGGTGATGTAGAACTTACCGTCCGGCACAAAGGAGCGGATGGGGTCTTCCAGGATGTCGAGCACCACGGGCGTGGCGAAATACAGCACGATGGCTGCGGCAAATACCGACACGACCACGATGGTCAAGCGGCGACGGAGCTCTCCCAGGTGATCGAAGAGCGGCATGCGCGCAGGTCCGATAGGCATTACTCATCGCCTCCCTTCGAGGCGTCGGCGGCAGCAGTGTCGTCCTCGGCCTCGAGCTCGCGAGCGAGCTGGTCGGCGACGGCTTTGCGCTTGCGGGGACGACGGGCGTAGAGGTCGGCCGTCGTGGGCTCTGCCGGCTCGGGCTCGGGCTCGGGCTCTGCAGCAGGCTCGGGCTCGACAGCGGCGGCGGGCTCTGCACTCTCGGCCTCCTCGGTAGCGGCCTCGCCCTCGGCGGCACCCTCGCTCGCAGTCTTCTCGGCGGCAAGGCGGGCACGGCGCTCAGCAAACGTCTCCTTCTTGGCGGGCGCGGCCGTCTCGACGGCATCAGCGTCAGCATCGGAATCGTCATCGACAGCCGTCTTCTTGGGCTTGACCGGCGCCGAAGCGGCCTCGCTCACCGGATCGATAATCTCGGATTGAACAACGGCCGTCATCTTTTCCTGCGTCTCGC
>DXLQ01000025.1:0-12524 GCA_019414685.1 Collinsella sp.
CGCGCCTTCCCTGTGGGGACGGTTTTCGAGGAGGAGCATGCCGAGCTCTTGGAGCAGGCTATGGCTCCTGAGTGCGAGTAGCTCGCTTAGGGATCTGCTGAGCGCGGGCGACTTGCTTGGTTGGAGCCCTAAGCGTGGATAGCTCTCTCGGCGACATCGCGGGCGTGAGCGGTGCGCATGACCGGAGGGCCCGTGCTGCTCCGTTGCCCGACGTGCTAGCGCGCAGAACAATCTGTTGGTGCATTCGGCGGCTGCTGAAGCGTTTCGGCAGCCGCTTTTTATACGGAGTTTAAATACAACAGTCTGTTGTATTACGTAGAGTGGTAAATCTCTAGCAGGAAAAATGCGAGAGACGGAGCATTATGGCGTTGCTAGTAGGACTGGACGTAGGGTCGACGACGACCAAAGTTTACGCGATGCACGAGGATATGACCGAGGCGTGGTGGGGATATCGCCGCCACGGGGCGTGTCAGACAGCGAGCGTGCGCGCCATGCTCGGCGAGCTCGCCGAGCGCTTTCCCCATGAGTCGCTGCGCGTTGCGGTGACCGGCTCGGGTGCGCGCGATATCGCGACCGCGCTGGGCGCCTCGTACGTTCAGGAGGTGGTCGCCAACGCGCTCGCGATCAGCAGGTTCTATCCGCAGACGCGCTGCGCCATCGAGCTGGGCGGCCAAGACGCCAAGATGATCTTCTTCCGCACCAACGATAAGGGAGACATCGAGGTTGCCGACATGCGCATGAACGGCTCGTGCGCAGGCGGTACCGGTGCATTTATCGACGAGATGGCAAAGCTCATGGGGGTCGGCACCGAATCGGGCGAGTTCGAGCAGCTCGCAAGCCGGGGAACGACCGTCCACGAGGTCTCGGGCCGCTGCGGCGTGTACGCAAAGACCGATATCCAGCCGCTGCTCAACGAGGGCATTCCTACCACCGACCTGGCGCTTTCGGCGCTTCACGCGGTCGCCCGCCAAACGATTGGCGGTCTGGCCCAGGGTATCGACATCGAGCCGCCGGTAATCTTCGAGGGCGGTACGCTCGCCTACAACCCCACGCTGGTCCGCGTGTTCCGGGAGCAACTGAATCTATCGGACGATCAGGTTATCGTCCCGCGCGATCCGCAGATCATGGTCACGCGCGGTGCCGCCCTGTCGCTGACCGACATGTTCGCATCGTCCCAACCGATCGACCTTCCCGACGCTTTTGTCCGGCTGGATAAGCTCGAGACGGTCGCGCCCGCAAGCGGGGAGGGACGTCTTGCCCAGCCCTTTTTTGCCACACCTGCCGAGCAGGCGGATTTTACGGCACGCCATGGCAAAGAGACGCCGGCAAAGGGTCCGGATGCGTATGCGCCCGGAGAGACGGTGCGTGTGGCGCTCGGTATCGATTCGGGGAGCACGACGACCAAGTTCGCCCTGGTCGATGAGGCGGGTGAGCTTGTCGATTCGTTCTACGCGTCTAATAACGGCAGACCGCTCGACGTCGCCCAACAGGGTCTTGTCAGCTTGAAGAACCGCTGGGAGACAGCGGGAGTCACGCTTGCGATCGATGCCGTGGGCACCACGGGATACGGCGAGGAGCTTTTCGCGCGCGCGTTCCACGCCGACTACCATACGGTCGAGACGGTCGCGCACGCCCGCGCCGCGTGCGCATGCGTTCCCGATGCGACCTTCGTGCTCGACATCGGCGGACAGGATATGAAGGCCATCTGGCTCAACCACGGCGTGCTGACCGATATCGTCGTCAACGAGGCGTGCTCTGCGGGCTGCGGCTCGTTCCTCGAGGGTTTTGCCAAAAACCTCGGAATAGCCGTTGAGGATATCGCGACCGAGGCATTTTCGTCCAAAGCCCCCGCCGTTCTCGGCAGCCGCTGCACGGTGTTCATGAACAGCAGCGTCGTTTCCGAGCAGCGGCGCGGTAAGGGTCCGGGCGACATCATGGCCGGTCTCTGCCGTTCGATTATCGAGAACGTGTTCACCAAGGTCATTCGCGTTTCAAATCTCAACCGTCTGGGCGACAAAGTCGTCGTCCAGGGCGGCACGTTCCGAAACGACGCGGTGCTGCGCGCATTCGAGCAGTATCTGGGCAAACCCGTCACGCGTGCGCCCCACCCGGGGCTGATGGGCGCTATCGGTATCGCCCTGCTCGCGCGCGAGGAATGCCGCAAGGGCGACGCCGGCACGTCGTTTATCGGGCTCGATGCCGTGGAGCGCTTCGAGCATCGCGAGTTCGGCGGCGTTACCTGCCGTCGGTGCAACAACCGCTGCCAGCGCGCGGTCGTGGCATTTGGCGACGGCTCGCTTTACGTCACGGGCAATCGCTGCCCGCGCGGCGGCGCCATCTCATGGGATGAGCTCGTGCGCGAGGTTCCCGCGGCGGAGGAGCTGCGTCCGCAGGGTGCTTGCGAGGCACAGGCACCCGGCACGGAGCGCGACCGGACCGCGGCTGCCCCCAATCTCTTTGTCGACCGCGAGAAGCTGCTGTTCGAGTCGTACCCCACGGTTCCCGTCAGCGGGGGGCGCGATGTCACGATCGGCATTCCCCGTGTGCTCGAGTTCTGGGACACCATGCCGTTCTGGTCGACGTTCTTCAGCACGCTCGGCTTTAAGGTGCGCGTCTCGGGACGCAGCACCAAGGCGATGTACGAGCGCGGTCTGGCGCACGTCACATCCGACACCGTGTGCTTCCCGGCCAAGCTCGTCCACGGGCACATCCGCAATCTCGTCGACGCCGGCGTCGACCGCATCTTCATGCCCATCATCACGACGGTGCCCACCGAAAACACCGCCTCTACCAGCGAGTGGATGTGCGCCGTCGTAAAGGGATACCCCTACGTGATGCGCAATTCCGATAACCCGGAGGAGCGTTTCGGCGTTCCGTTCGATACGCCGCTGTTCCACTGGTACGACGAGGGCGACCGAAACCGCCAGCTCAAGGCGTGGTGCAAGGAGACCTTCGATATCGATGCCGACCTGGTTGCCAAGGCGACCGAGCAGGCGGACCGCGCGCAGGAGACGTTTGAGAACCAGCTGCAGCTGCGCGGCAGGCAGGTGCTCGAGAACGTGCACGAGGACGGCGGCTACGCGGTGGTGATCGCTTCGCGCCCGTACCACAACGACCCGCTGGTCAACCACGGGCTGCCCAAGCTCTTCTCTGAGCGCGGCATCCCCGTGCTGACGCCCGATGCGGTGCCGGGGGTCTGCAACGTCGATCTTTCCAACAGCCGCATCGACATCGTGAACAACTACCATGCGCGCATGCTGTCGTGCGCGGTCATCGTCGCATCGACGCCCGAGCTCGAGCTCGTGCAGATGGGCAGCTTCGGCTGCGGCCACGATGCGTATCTCACCGACGAGATCGCGCGCATGATGGGCGAGATGGGCTCCAAGGTTCCGATGATGATCAAGCTCGATGAGAGCGACGTCGCCGGTCCCATGGGCATTCGCGTGCGTTCGTTTATCGAGTCGGTCAACCGTCGTCGCGCGGAGGAGCGTGCCGAGGGCGCCCGGGTGCACGCGGTCCATCCGCTCGACGACCCGTATAAGGTCAAGTACACCAAGCGCGACCGGCACGACAAGATCGCGCTGGTCCCCAACACCTCCCATGCGTTCTGCAGGCTCATGACCGCGGCGATGCGCAATCAGGGCGTGCGCGCCGAGGCCCTTGATATCGGGCGCGAGGATGCCATCCGCCTGGGCAAACGCTATGTGCACAACGACATCTGCTTCCCCGCGCAAATCGTGATCGGCGAGGCGCTCGCGGCACTCGAGAGCGGTAAGTACGACCCGCACGACGTCGCCGTGGTGACTGGCAAGTATATCGGCGACTGCCGCCTGACGCACTACATGCCCCTGCTGCGCCGCGCGCTCGACGACGCGGGATACGACTATGTCCCGGTGCTCACCAACGACGACGTCGATGCCCACAATGCGCATCCGGGCTTCAAGCTCGGCCTTGGCCCGAGCATCCAGATCGCCTACGGTCTTCCCATGATCGATGCCCTCGAGGCCATGCTTAGGCGCATCCGTCCCTACGAGCTCGAGAAGGGCGCGGCGGACGCTGCGTTCGACCGCGCGCTCGATGAGGTTATCGAGGGCATGGAGCGCTCCGGGCTGAGAGGCCAGGCGACGGGCTTCAAACGCGCGCTTGCGATCATGGACGCCGTTCCGTACGACCGCTCGAACCCGCATCCGACCGTTCTCATCGTGGGCGAGTACCTGCTCAATTTCCATCTCGGCGCCAACCACGAGATCGAGCGCTACCTCGAGGACAACGGGCTCGAGGTCATCGAGGCGCGCATGACCGACGTGATCCGCAAGACCTATTTCTACAAGCATGCGCAGTCGCGCGAGTTCCACGTCGACCTGTCGCTGCCCGAAAAGGCCTGGTACGCCACGGCGGACAACCTGTTCGAGCTCGCGCACGACCGTTGCGACCGCCTGGGCGCGGCGAGCCCGCTCTACGAGCCGCCGACGCGCATGCCCGAGCTCGTGCGCGCGAGCGATAAGATCCTGCACCATACGTTCGATGCGGGCGAGGGCGTGCTGATTCCGGCGGAGATCCTCGAGCACGCCAAGCGCGGCTGCCGCAACTTCGTGATCCTGCAGCCGTTCGGGTGTCTGCCCAACCATGTCGTGGGGCGCGGGCTCATCCATGCGCTCAAGGAGCAGTATCCCACGGCGCAGTTCCTGCCGCTCGACTACGATCCCGACGTGAGCTTCGCCAACGTGGAGAACCGTCTTCAGATGCTCATCATGAACGCCAAGGCGCAGGGGTGCGGTGAGGCGCATGGCGAGACCGCGTAAGGACGCCGATGCGCCCGATGCACGCACCCGTATCATCGAGGCGTTTTGGGAGCTCATCGAGAACAACAGCATCTTCGAGCTGTCGGTTGGCGAGGTGACCCGCGCCGCCCAGTGCAATCGCGGAACGTTTTACTACTATTTTCACGATTTCGATGAACTCGTCGCCATCGCCATAGCCCAGCTGCTGCAGGATAACGAGCTCATCACCGATGCCCTCTGGCATTTTTCGAGCGAGGGCGACCTTTCGGCGTTCGACCGGCGCGACGTCCGCTGCCTGCTGCGGCGCATCGTCATCACCATGAGGGCGGGTGCCGCCGAGCAGGTCGTGCAGGGCATCCATACGATCATCATCGACCGCGTGAGAGAGATCGTCCACCCCGACGGAGAAGAGCTCAAGGCAGATTCGAGCTTTGCGGTGGGCTTTCTGGTCACGGGCATCATGGGCTTTGTGATGGCGGTCGGCTTTGCCCGGGAGGGCGGCGAGGAGATAGACCTCGAGCAGCTGGGGGACAGCGCGTGCGCGTACCTGAGGGCGGTCGCCATGCAGACGGTGGAAACGGTCGCGCAAGTCGAGGGCGTCGATACATCCGAGCTGCTCGAACGCGTCTCCAAGGAGGCCGATGCCTATCGCGCATCGCGTGCGACGAGTCCCGACGTGGTGAAAGACGCCTAGGGTTTCTCTTGCGGGGCGCCTGTCGCGCATCGCGCGGTGAGTCCCGCGATGCGGTCATAACCTGCATTCATGTGAGCCGGGTTTATAGATATTCCTCCAGCTGTTAACATAGACAACCTGTGGGTAAAGAGACAAAAGCGCCGCCGACGGGCGGGCGTTTTGATTTCGATGAACTCATGTAAGGAAACGAGCATGTTAGATAGATTTACCGATCGCGCGCGTAAGGTCATGTCCATGGCCAAGCAAGAGGCGCTTGATCTTCATTCAAATAAGGTGGGCACCGAGCACCTGCTGCTCGCGCTTGCCAAGGAGGACGAGGGCATTGCCGCCGAGGCACTGCGTTCGCTCGACATCTCCTACGATGACATCATGGATACTCTCAAAGAGGTCCAGACCACGGTTCCCGAGCCCAGCGAGGAGACCGAGGCGGCCAAGCTCGCCTTTACGCCGCTCGTCATTAGCGTGATGGAGCGTTCGTTCCGCGTGGCGCGTGAGAACAACCAGACCTACGTGTCGACCGAGCACTTGCTGATCGGCATCGTCGAAGAGGGCAACGGCATGGCCATGGACATCCTCATGCGCCTGGGTGTGTCGTCCGCCTCCATCAAAAAGGCTATCGAGAAACTCACCGCCAAGGACCAGGACAAGAAGCGTCCGCTCGCCGGCGCCGGTGCCGGTCGTCCCGGTGCGGGCCTGCCGTTCTTTAGCGGCTCGGATGCCTCTCAGCAAAAGGGGAGTGGCACCGATACGCTTAAGCAGTTCGCGACCAACCTCACACAGAAGGCGCGCGACGGCGAGCTCGACCCTGTAATTGGTCGCGAAAAGGAAGTCCAGCGTATGATGGAAATTCTTTCGCGCCGCACCAAGAACAACCCGCTCATTCTGGGCGACCCCGGCGTGGGCAAGACGGCCATCGTCGAGGGCTTGGCTCAGCAGATTGCAGCCGGCAACGTGCCCGAGAACCTCATGAACCAGAATATCTGGACGCTCGACCTGCCGGGCCTCGTGGCGGGTGCCAAGTATCGCGGCGAGTTTGAGGAGCGCCTCAAGAACGTGATCCAGGAGGCCACCGAAGCCGATGACGTCATCCTGTTTATCGACGAGATGCACACCATCATCGGTGCCGGTTCTGCCGAGGGCTCCATCGACGCGAGCTCCATGCTCAAGCCCGTGCTCGCGCGCGGTGCCTTCCAGATTATCGGCGCCACCACGGCCGAGGAATTCCGCAAGTACCTCACCAAGGACCCGGCCTTCGAGCGTCGCTTCCAGACCATCGATGTCGAGGAGCCGAGCGTCGAGGACACGGTCAAGATCCTGACCGCGCTTAAGCCGCGCTACGAGGAGCACCACCATGTGCGCTATACGCAGGGTGCTATCGAGGCCGCCGCGAACCTTTCCAACCGCTACATCCAGGATCGCTTCCTGCCCGATAAGGCCATCGACCTCATCGACGAGGCTGGCGCCCGCGCTCGCATCGCCGCGAATCGCGCGCCCGAGCCGGTGCGTGAGGCCGAGCATCGCGTGGAGGAGCTTAAGGCCGCCGCGCAGGAGGCCACCGAGAGCGACGACATGAACAAGGCCGCCGAGATCACCGAGCAGCAGAAGGCCGCCGAGATTGAGCTCGCCGAGGCCAAGGCCGCCTGGACCGCCGAGCTCGACGCCAGCCCGCTCACCATCGATGTCTCCCAGATCGCCGACATCGTGTCCGTGACTTCGGGCGTGCCGGTGTCTTCGCTTACCGAGAGCGAGAGCCGTCGCCTGCTGCAGGCCGAAAGCGTGCTCAAGACGCGCATCATCGGTCAGGATGAGGCCGTCGAGGCCGTTGCCAAGGCCGTGCGCCGCAGCCGCTCGCCGCTCAAGGACCCGCGTCGCCCCGGCGGCAGCTTTATCTTCCTGGGCCCCACCGGCACGGGCAAAACCGAGCTCGCCAAGACGCTCGCCGAGTATCTCTTTGGCAGCAAGGACGCGCTCATCAGCTTCGATATGTCGGAGTTTGGCAGTGAGTTCGAGGTCTCCAAGCTCATCGGTAGCCCCCCGGGCTATGTGGGCCACGACGAGGGCGGCCAGCTCACCAAGGCTGTTCGCCGTCACCCGTACTCGGTCGTGCTGTTCGACGAGATCGAAAAGGCGCACCCCGACATCTTCAATATCCTGCTGCAGGTGTTGGAGGAGGGCCGTCTGACCGATAGCCAGGGCAAGACGGTCGACTTCCGCAATACGGTGATCATCATGACGTCAAACGTGGGCGCCCGCGAGATCGCGCAGGATGCGAGCGTTGGCTTTGGCACCACCGGCGAGCAGGGCCTCACGTCGAGTGAGATCCGCGGCCGCGCGATGGGCGAGCTCAAGCGCCTGTTCCGCCCCGAGTTGCTCAACCGTATCGACGACATTGTGGTGTTCCAGAAGCTCTCGGGCGAGAATCTTACCAAGATCGCGCACCTGCTGGTGGACGACCTGCGTCAGCGTTTGATTGCCAACGGCATGAACATCAAGCTCACCGATGCGGCCTATGACAAGATCGTGGCCGAGGGCACCGACCTCACCAACGGTGCGCGTCCGCTGCGCCGTGCCATCCAAAAGCTCATCGAGGACCCGCTGTCCGAGGAGCTGCTGGCCGGCGAGTGGGGCGAGGGCGATACCGTCCTGTGCGACGTGGCCGACGGCAAGTTCGTCTTTAGCCATGGCACAGGCGAGATTCCAGCGCCGCGTCCGGCAGGTGCGCTCGGGGGCGATACCGCTCCGGCAGCGCCGCACACCGGAAACGCCGCGCCTGTGAGCAGTGGCGTGAGCTCGGGCCCCGGCGGCATGATGCAAGCCGGTTCCGGCGCGCTGTAGGGCGTGGCGACAATTTGATCTGTGCAATCGAGGCGTTCCGGCAAGGGCGCCTCGATTTGTAGAGCTGCGGTAACTGTGACCGTTACGCTATGCGGTCCACCGTTAGCCGATGATGCGAGAGCGCTCGGCGTTTTCGACTGGTTTATGCAAACGAAGTCTGGGAATATACAAGGCGCATGTCTTACTGTCTAACCAGTTGCGCCAAGGAGGCACCATGGACTACAAGATTACCGGCTACGAGCCCGCCCAGCTGTTCCATTTCTTTGAGGAGGTCAGCGCGATCCCCCGTGGGTCTGGCAACGAGAAGGGCATCAGCGATTTCCTGGTTGCGTTTGCCAAGGAGCGCGGTCTCGATGTGTATCAGGACGAGGTCTACAACGTCATCATTCGCAAGCCCGCATCTGCCGGCGCCGAGAATGCCCCGACCGTGATGCTGCAGGGCCACATCGACATGGTGTGCGACAAGCTGGGCTCCGTTGAGCACGACTTTACGACTGATGGTATCGACCTGGTCGTCAAGGACGGCGTCCTCACCGCTAACGGCACCACTCTGGGCGCCGACAACGGTATTGCCGTCGCTCTGATGCTCACTGTGCTCAACGACGATTCGATTGCTCATCCGGCCCTCGAGTGCGTGTTCACCACCGACGAGGAGACTGGCCTGGTTGGCGCCGAGACGCTCGACAAGTCCCAGATTAGCGCCCGCACCATGATTAACCTTGACTCCGAGGAAGAGGGCGTTGCCACCGTCAGCTGCGCCGGCGGCGTCGTCGTTACCTACACCTGCCCGATCGCGCGCGAGCACAAGACCGGTAGCACCCTCACGCTCGACATCTCCGGCCTGCTGGGCGGCCACTCCGGCAGCGATATCCACCTGGAGCGCGGCAACGGCAACCTCATCATGGCCCGCATCATCGACCGCCTGATGGTCGCCGGCGAGCCCGCCATCGTTAGCTTTAACGGCGGCACCAAGGACAACGCCATCAACCGTGAGTGCAAAGCTGTTCTGGTCTACGCCGACCACGCTGCCGCCGAGGCCGCGGCCCAGATCGCAAAGGGCATCATCGCCGACGTTACTGCCGAGCTCGAGGTCTTTGACCCCGGCTTTACCTGCACCGTCGAGATTGCCGACGACGCCGAGGTCGAGGCCATGGACGAGAAGTCCGCGCTTGCCCTCATCCGTGCCCTGCGTCTTGCCCCTAACGGCGTGATTCGCCGCAACGTCGCCACCGACGGCTCCGTCGAGGTTTCCTCCAACATCGGTGTGGTTGCCACCTCTGACGACCAGGTCAAGATCATGCTGTCCCCGCGCTCCTCGATCACCTCGCTGCAGAACGAGTTCAAGGACCGCCTGCAGACGCTTGCCGATGTCCTGGGCTTCGACGCCAAGTTTGAGTTCGAGTATCCCGGCTGGAGCTATGCCGAGCATTCGCCGGTCCGCGACATCTTTGTCGAGAGCTATCGCGAGCTCTTTGGCTCCGAGCTGCGCATCGAGTCCATTCACGCCGGCCTTGAGTGCGGCTTGTTTGCCGAGGCCCTGCACGGCCTGGACGCCATCGCCGTGGGTCCGACGCTCTCCGATGTCCACACCCCGGACGAGAGCATGGAGCTCGCTTCTGCCGAGCGCTTCTACGAGCTGCTCATCGACGTGCTCAAGCGCCTCGCTGCGTAAAGGTTGCGCTAGCAGCAGTCCGAGCCACGTGCTAGCGGATTGCAAATGACATTACGAGAGGGGGCATTCGAGCGTTTGCGACGGGTGCCCCCCCCTCTTTTGTTTGATAATTGCGAAATTACGGTCACCTAGTCCATTTCTGCCCTGATGAGGTCGAGGGTGCGCTGGCAGTTTTCGCGGACGGGGCCGAGCATATGCTCGCGCAGGTCCGCCATGCCGGGCAGGTCGGCGTATTCGTCCATGACCTCTTCCATGCAAATGGGTACCTCGTAGGCGAGGTCCATCATGGTCGCAAAGCAAAACTTCTCGGATAGCCCGGCATCGGTAAGCGCCGCCTCCAGCGCGGGATCGCCCATACCGTGGTATCGGCGGATAGCGCCTGGACCGATTCGCCCCACACGATTTTCGCCGCCAACGCTCATGGCGAGGCGCGCTTTTCGCCGCATACGTTCGTATGCTAAGCCCGATGCGACATCGTACATGGGTGCGAGCGCCGCGTTTGTGCCTTTGCCTAGGATGAGCGAGTAGTTTTTAGCGTGTGCGTCAGGCGCTCCGATAATGGCGTTATAGAACAACATATAGGTAAAAAGCACAAGATTCATGTGGTGGGGGACTGTGTTAATCAGTCGTTCTTGGATGTCTCGTGTAGTTGGTCCTCCGTCGGCGGTGTATTTCTGGGTTGGCAATACACCGAGTGCCTGGCAAAAGTCCTCCTGATGCAGCCTTTCGATATTTCCGCTGCTATTGACCATTCTGTCGTACCGTTCAACGACGAGCGCAGCTTCGTCTTCAAATGTGCAATAGGAGACGTTGGCAGTTGGAATGCCAACACGCCGAGCTGTTTTCATGCAGACGAATTCGTTTAAGGCCTGATGTTTGAACCCAACGACACCATTTTTGAAGATATGGGTAGTGGGGGATGACCCTAGACATTCGCACCATTGTCCATCATGCCAAGCTAGTGCAAATTTGCCTTGGTTGCCGCCCAGGGACCAGCTTTCGTTGGAGCCCATCCATGTCTCTCTTTCGTCATCGCGAATTGCTTTGAGCTTGTGAGCGATTTGAGAATTGGTAAGCGGGCGGTATGCTGAGACCCTGCCGTGGGCGGCATCTAATTGATCGGCTCGACAAAACTGAACGGCCCCCGCGCAGTCTAGACCGATATGGCACAAGAGGGCGACGGGGTTGTTGGATGCAACGTCATGCTCGGCGGCAATAGCGCGACGCTGCTCTTGGCTGTCGGGCAAAAGGCCAAATAGGAACGGACGGACGATGTTATGGCCATATGTGCGATTGGAAAGCGGCATTGTTAACGATAGCGGTGCTCCGCGATAGGTTGGGGCGTATACAAAGCTGCAGAGTCCATGCTCGTCTTGCCGGAGAGTGCCGGCGATTTCGCCACAAATGAAGGTCGCAAGCTCCATTTCTGCCATTTATTTCACAACCTTACAGCCAAAGGAGAGGTCTGAAGTGCCGGAAAGGCCTTGCTCGGCTGCGATTTGGGCCAGCAAGGCACCATAGAAAGCTGGCGTTCCTTGTCGAGCGGGTCGTCTGCCTACGCTTGGCTTTGGCAGGGCATTCGAGTTCGCGATAGGGAGGTCCGCTATCGTCATCGGATGTTCGGAGGGTGATGCGATGGAGTCGTTATCGCTTTGCGCAAAGAGACCTATGCCGAGTGCGTTAAAGACGGTCAACAGCTTGTCGAGTCGAATGCCGGTGGCGTCGCCCAGCTCGAGCGATGCGAGCAGGCGCTCCGAAACACCGGCCTTTTTAGCGAGGGTCGCACGGGTGAGACCCTGCGCCTCGCGTGCCTGGCGCACGTAGATGCCAGCTTGGCGCGGTGTGGTGATGGGAAGGGTGTCCACGGCGATCTCCAAACATGCAGACTTTTGCATATCAGTATGACATGCAAAAGTCTGCATGAAAAGGCCTCATGCAAAACTCTGCATGAGACCTTGCCCGGACGTTTAGTTTTGAAGGGTGTTTTACAGCGTCAAAAACCCCAAGTGTTCCAGCAGAATCTTGAGGCCGATAAGGATGAGCACGACGCCACCCACGATGGTGGCGGGTTTTTCGTAGCGCGCGCCAAAGGTGTGGCCGATCGCTACGCCGGCGACGGAGAAGATAAACGTTGTGACGCCGATAAGCGATACAGCGGGCACGATGTCAACCGAGAGCGCGGCAAATGAGATGCCCACGGCTAGGGCGTCGATTGAGGTGGCAATGGCGAGGATCAGGTACTCGCCCAGGTCAATCTTTTCGGCATCCTTGCCGTCGCCTTCATCCTCGTCCTCGGTAAAGGCCTCCCACAGCATTTTGCCGCCGATAAAGGCCAAAAGGATAAAGGCGATCCAGTGGTCGATGGGGCCGATGATGCCCATAAACTGGCTGCCAAGCGCCCATCCGATTACGGGCATGCCGGCCTGAAAGCCGCCAAAGAACAGGCCGAGCACTACGGCGACCTTAAGGTTGATCTTTTTCATGCCGAGACCCTTGCAGATGGAAACGGCAAAGGCGTCCATCGAAAGGCCAACGGCGAGCA
>DXLQ01000025.1:12624-19857 GCA_019414685.1 Collinsella sp.
GGGGACAAACCGTGAGAAACTATTTAGCGTTTATGGAGCGTATACGATGGGAGCGATGCCTTGGATAAGAACGAGCTGCAAAAGCGTATGGAACAGGCCATCCGCCTGACGGCACCTGGTCAGCCGATCCGCACCGCCCTCGACATGATCATCGCCGGTCACCTGGGCGCCCTTATCTGCGTCGGCGACACCGAAAACGTGCTCGCTGCCGGTAACGACGGCTTCCCGCTCAACATTTCGTTCACCTCGAACCGTCTGTTCGAGCTCTCCAAGATGGACGGTGCCATCGTCATCGACGGCGACCTCACCCAGATCCTGCGCGCCAATTTCCACCTCAATCCCGATCCCTCGCTTGCCACGAGCGAGACGGGCATGCGTCACCGCACCGCCGCTCGCATGTCGGTGCTCACCGATGCCATCGTGATCTCGGTCTCGGCCCGTCGTGCCGTCGTTAACGTGTACGTTCACGGCAAGAGCTACGAGATCCAGCCCGTCACCACCATCATGAGCTCGGTCAACCAGCTCGTCGCCACGCTCCAGACCACCCGTCAGTCGCTCGACCGCTCCCTGCTGCGCCTGACGGCCCTCGAGCTCGACGACTACGTTACGCTCGCCGACATTACCGGTATTTTCTCGAGCTTCGAGATCATGCAGCAGGCAAAGACCGAGCTTAAGGATTGCATCGTCAAGCTGGGCAACCAGGGCAAGCTCGTGCAGATGCAGCTCGAGCAGCTCGCCGGTTCCAGCATGGATACCGAATACGACCTGATGATCCGCGACTACGCGAGCGATTCCTCCGAGGCTAATGCCGAGAAGATTCGTGCAGAGCTCGCTCGCATGACGCCTAAGGACCTGTCCGACCCGCAGCACGTGGCGGCAGTTCTGGGTTACGACGACCTGGACGAGGACTCCGTCATGACGCCGCTGGGCCTGCGCACGCTTTCGCGCGTGTCCGTCGTGCGCGACGGCGTGGCCGAGAAGATCGTCGACGAGTACGGCTCGCTGCAGGAGCTCATGGACGACATTAGCGAGGATCCGGAGCGCCTGGGCGACTTTGGCGTCAACAACCCTGCCATTCTTGCGGACTCGCTGTACCGCATGAAGGGCACCAAACAGGGGAACGCATAATGGCGCCCGTATGCGCCGTGGTCGTTGCCGGTGGCAGCGGCCAGCGCTTTGGAAATCCCGGCGGCAAGCAGCTCGTTAACGTGGCGGGCCGTCCGCTCATGAGCTGGTCCATCCGCGCGTTCGATCGTAGCGATAAGGTCGGCCACATCGTCGTGGTTTGTCCTGCCGAGCGCCGTGCCGAGATGCGCCGCCTGGCCATCGACCCGTTTGACTATGACACGCCCATCAGCTTTGCCGATGCCGGCGATACCCGTCAGGATTCCACTCGTGCCGGCGTGCATGCGGTTCCGGCGGGCTTTGAATACGTTGCCATCCACGATGGCGCTCGTCCGCTCATTACGACCGAGGCCATCGGCCACGCTATCGACGTGCTCATGGGCGACCGCTCGCTCGACGGTGTCGTGTGCGGTCAGCCCGCGATCGACACGCTCAAGATCGTCGACGGCGATAATATCGTCGAGACGCCGCCGCGCGAGCTCTATTGGGCCGCGCAGACGCCGCAGATCTTTAGCGTCGACGCCATGAAGCGTGCTCACGCCGCTGCTATCGCCGAGGGTTTTATCGGTACCGACGATTCATCGCTGGTCGAGCGCATGGGCGGGCGCGTCCGCTGTGTCCAGAGCCCGCGCGATAACCTTAAGGTGACGGTGCCCGAGGACCTGCGTCCCGTAACCGCGATTCTGCTCGGTCGCATGGCCGAGGGAGAGGACCTTCCCCATGTTCAGTAACCTGCGCATTGGCCACGGCTACGACGTCCACCGTTTGGTGGAGGGGCGTCGATGTATCATCGGCGGGGTCGACATTCCCTACGAGCGCGGCCTGCTGGGCCACTCGGATGCCGATGTGCTCGCGCACGCCTTGGCCGACGCCATTCTGGGCGCCTGCCGCGGGGGAGACATCGGCAAGCTATTCCCCGACACCGATCCTGCCTACGAGGGTGCTGATTCGATGGTGCTGCTCGCTCGCGTGATGGACTATGCGCGCGAGCTGGGCTTTGAGTTTGTCGATGCCGATTGCACCATTGCCTGTCAGCAACCCAAGATCACCCCGCACCGCGATGCCATGCGCGCCAACCTTGCCCATGCCCTGGGCGTTGACGTCGAAAATGTAGGCGTCGCCGCCACTACGACCGAAAAGCTCGGTTGGGAAGGCCAGGGCGAGGGAATCGGCGCCTGGGCCGTCTGCCTGCTACAGAAAACCGTTAAGGAGTAACGAATGCGTATCTACAACAGCGCTACCCATAAAAAGGAAGAGTTCCAGCCCATCGAGTCCGGCAAGGTCCGCATGTACGTGTGCGGCCCCACGGTCTACGACAACATCCACATCGGCAATGCCCGCACGTTCATCAGCTTTGACGTGATTCGTCGCTGGCTCATCGCGAGCGGCTACGAGGTCACGTTCGCCCAGAACCTCACCGATGTCGATGACAAGATCATCAAGCGCGCCAACGAGCAGGGCCGTACGGCTGCCGAGGTCGCGACGGAGTTCTCCGACAAGTTCATCGGCGTCATGCGCGCCGCCAACGTGCTCGATCCCGATGTGCGCCCCCGCGCCACCAAGGAGATCGGCCCCATGATCGCCATGATCAAGACGCTTATCGAGCAGGGCCACGCTTACGCAGCCGATAACGGCGATGTGTACTTTGCCGTGCGCAGCGATCCCAACTATGGTCAGGTCTCGGGCCGCAACATCGACGACCTTATGGTTGGTGCGCGCATCGAGGAGAACGAGGACAAGAACGACCCGCTCGACTTTGCCCTGTGGAAGGCCGCCAAGCCCGGCGAGCCCAGCTGGCCGAGCCCCTGGGGCGAGGGCCGTCCCGGTTGGCACACCGAGTGCGCCGCCATGGTGCATCGCTACCTGGGCACTCCGATCGACATCCACGGCGGCGGCTCCGACCTTGCCTTCCCGCATCACGAGAACGAGTGCGCCCAGGCCACCTGCGCCTGGCACCAGGGCTTCTCCAACACCTGGATGCACACGGGCATGCTGCTGGTAGACGGCGAGAAGATGTCCAAGTCGCTCGGCAACTTCTTTACGCTGGCCGAGGTCCTCGAGCAGCACTCCGCTGCCGCCCTGCGCCTGCTGATGCTGCAGACGAGCTATCGCTCGCCGCTCGACTTTTCTTGGGAGCGCCTGGAGGGTGCCGAGAACTCGCTCACGCGTATCGCCGGTACGGTCGAGAACCTGCGCTGGGCCGCGAACCATGCGACGGCCGATGCCGATGTGGCTGCCGCCGAGGCATTTGCCGCCAAGGCCGCTGAGACTCGTGCTGCCTTTAAGGAGTGCATGGACGACGACTTTAACACCGCTGGTGCCATGGGTGCCGTCTTTGGCTTTGTGACCGAGTGCAACCAGTACTTGGAGCAGGCGGGCGATGCTGCCGACAAGGCCGCCGCGCTTGCTGCCGCCGATACGCTGGTCGAGCTGCTCGACACGTTTGGCGTTGAGCTCCCCGTGCCCAAGGTCGAGCTGCCGCTGGGTCTGCTAGGCGTTGCCGCCGGCCTGGTCGCCTACACGGGCGACGACGTGGACGAGGCTGCTGCCAAGATTCTCGAGGCCCGCGCCGAGGCCCGCGCCGCCAAGAACTGGGATCTGGCCGACGCCATCCGCGACCAGCTCAAGGACCTGGGCCTGACGATTGAAGATACCGCAGCCGGCACCCGTATTAAGACTCTCTAATCCCTTCGGGTTTCCCAAGCGCCCGACCTTGCCGTTCAAACCGTCGCTCGCGTACTCAAGTACGCGTCGCTCCTCTTTCACGGCAATCTCGGGCACTTGGAAAACCCGTACCGACCGCCCGAATTAATATTCATGGGCGGTCGTTTATTTTGTTTCGTTTGATAGTTGTATTTAGGAGGTCGCTTTATGGCCGACAATCGCAAGCGTGCACCGCGTGGAGGCAAGCAGGCTGCTTCTGGCTCGCGTCCGATTCGCCGCAACGACCGCGCTGCCGCTCCCAAGGGCCAGCGCGAGCGCTCCCAGGCCGCACGTCCTCAGCGCGATCGCAACCGCGACAACGTTCAGGTCCCCAAGGGCGAGTTTATCGAAGGTCGCCGTGCTGCCGCCGAGGCGCTGCGTACCGGCTTTCCCGTCAAGTGCGCGCTCATCGCCGAGGGCGGGGAGCGCGATGCCGCCCTGTCTCGTCTGGTCGACGACCTCAACGCCGCGGGTGTCCGCATTAAGTATGTGCCGCGCGCGCAGCTCGATGCACTGTCGAGCCATGGCGCTCACCAGGGCATTGCGCTCGAGGTTGGTAACTTCCCCTATGCTGATGTTGCCGATATCCTCGACCGTGCGGGCGACGGTCCGGCGCTCGTCGTTGTGCTCGACCATGTGACCGACGACGGCAACTTTGGCGCCATCGTGCGCTCCGCCGAAGTCGTGGGCGCGGCGGGCGTCATCATTGCCAACAAGCGCGCTGCCGGCGTGACCGTTGGCAGCTACAAGACTTCCGCCGGCGCCGTCATGCACCTGCCTATCGCACAGGTTCCCAATATCGCCCGTGCGCTCGATGACCTCAAGGCCGCTGGCTTTTGGGTGGGCGGTGCCTCTGAGCACGCCGAAGGCAGTTGCTGGGATGCTCCCTTCGAGGGTCGCGTGGCGCTCGTCATGGGCTCCGAGGGCGACGGCATCTCGCGTCTAGCGCTCGAGAAATGTGACTTTTTGACCAAGCTTCCCCAGCGCGGCATGACCGAGAGCCTCAATGTTGCCCAGGCGACCACCGCGCTGTGCTTTGAGTGGCTGCGCCGCAATGCCGGCGAGCTCATGGGGGAGGAGTAGCGCATGTCCAAGAAGAACCGCGCTAAGTCCAAGGCCAAGCGCTTTGGCGAGGGCTCGGCCAAGCCGATTGTTTCGGCCGCGACCTACGGCGTGGGCGGCAATGCGTTTGCGCAGGCTATCGCCGATCCAGTCTCGACGGTGCACTCCAACAAGCCCGAGCTGCTGGTGGTCGACGGTTACAACGTGATCCACTGCACGCCGCGCTACGAAAAGCTCGTGTACGACCATTCCGACGATCCGTATTCCAGCGACGTCCACGATATGGCGCGCACCGCCCTCATCAACGACGTTGCTGCCTTTGCCCAGGGCCGTTACGAGGCCGTGATCGTGTTTGACGGCGCGGGCAATATCTCCAGTGAACGTCCCAACCTGCCGGCCCGCGGCGTGCGCATCGAGTTCTCGCCGACGGGTGTTTCAGCCGATACCGTGGTGCAAAAGCTCTGCATCGAGGCGCGCGAGGAAGGCCGCGCATGCTCTGTGGTATCGAGCGACGGCACGATCCAGGCCGTCGTCATGGGCAAGGGCGTTACGCGCATCTCGAGCCGCATGCTGGTGGACGAGATCAAACAGATCGACAACGACGTGCACGAGGCCGAGGAAGCCCCGCAGATCAAGATGACCCTGGGCAGCCGCCTGAGCCCCGAGGCCCTGGCCAAGCTCAAGGCCCTGCGCGGACGGTAGGGGAGCTGACGGCGCGACGCTGTCTCGCTAACTCCATTCAGCGATGTCGATCATTCTACGGAGGCGCCATGTAAGCGCCTCTTTTAGATATGGCAGCCTTGCCGTGAGCGCGTCGTTTCTGGACAGAATCTCGATTGCCTCGTCAACGAAGCCTTCGAGTTTGTCGCCGTCAAACCAGCCCATGTCCTCGACGAGCAACATTTGTTTGGCGGGGCTTGAATGAAATTGTGCGCTGGTAAAACTGTGCTCTCCCGCCCTAAGCTCTTCTAGTGATATGTTGCACCAGAGTGATGAGCCCGAATCGAAGATGGGGGCTGGTCTGCAGGCTAGCGTGTTTACGTTTCGCACAAGGCCAAAGTTACGCCAATGGCGGTCATAGTTGGCGATGATGTCGTCGCACACGATCATGCGGTCAAGGGCGTCTTTTATATCTGTCGCTCCAAGCTCTTCGCAGTTTGCTACATACCGTTCGTAATCGGTTAGTCGCTCGTCTGCATTTGCATGCTGGTTTACATAGAACGCAGGGACATACTCTTCTTCATCAGTTAAGAAGACATCGCATGTGCTCAGGGCGGAAGTGCCCGTGCCCTCGAGCGAGTAAGGCACATAATCGCAGGCGTTTAGGATGCGACGGTGGAGCGCGGTCGCCACCAGCTCGTTATAAGGTTCCTGGTCCAGGTGCGCTCCTGCCTTATGCAGAATTCGACGTTCGCCCTCGCACGTCCAGTACTTTTGAAGATTGCCGTCCGAGGTGTTATCGGGCTTTGCGGCAGCCGCTTTTCCCTCTGGGGCAAAGGGTGCAATGGACAGCGAGACGTCATCAAAGGCGTTATTGAAGAAGTTGATATCCTCCCAGGTGAGACCGGAACCTTGGGGCCTAATCCAATACTGGTCGGATAAGGAGAGGCCGAGATTTCGCTGGACGAGTTCATCGGGAACATCGACTGCGGCTTCTGCA
The DNA here is from genome assembly GCA_019414685.1 of Collinsella sp. Taxonomy (GTDB): domain Bacteria; phylum Actinomycetota; class Coriobacteriia; order Coriobacteriales; family Coriobacteriaceae; genus Collinsella. Next base: position 19,175 of record DXLQ01000025.1, read on the forward strand.
AGCAGGGAGGCTAGCCCAATGCGTGCGAGCGGGATACCGCGGCCGCGCCACCAGATGCGGAAGGAGTCTAGCGATATGGGGCTATTAGGGCCAAATACTCCAATAGGGGCGTGGGCGTAATCGATGTCGGCACCGATGTGGGTAAAGTCTTTTCGCGATGTACTGTAGACCAGCTGAGCGACTTCGTGCGTGCGATTCATGAGGGTGAACGCGATCTCGCTCTTACCGTGGCCGCGGCGGGGACGTCCCCCCGTTTTGGTCACGGAGCGGAGTCGCGTGTCGACGCTGTCTTTGTCGATGAGCCATACACCAGAAGCCTTGCGGGCCTCAAGTGCTCCGTTTTTTATGAGCTCCTGCACCCTGCGCGGAGTGATGCCGAGCAGCTCGGCGGCTTCTTTGGTAGTAAGCATCGCGAAACCCTTCGCCAGAACGAATAGTTTTATATATAGCAATTGTAATTAAAACTATTCGTTCTGGCGAATGGTTTTAAGATTGAGGGCGCACTGACAGAAATGAACGGGCCTGGTACGCGTTGTTGCTGGATTTTGCATATTTGTATAACGCCGTGCGGCCTGTTGCGCCCCGTCCGCAATTCCTTTATTCTTAACTCGCTTCGCGTGAAAGCGCCAAGTGTGCCAGTGTGGCGCAACGGTAGCGCAACTGATTTGTAATCAGTGGGTTGC
>DXLQ01000026.1:0-3583 GCA_019414685.1 Collinsella sp.
TCATCGGCTCCGGCGCCCTGTGGGGCGAGACCATCCTGTTCTCGATGTGCATCCTCGAGGAGATGCAGTGGAAGCGCACCCGCTACATCACCTCGGCCGACTTCTTCCATGGCACCCTCGAGCTCGTGGAGCCCGGCGTCCCGGTCTTCTTGTTCATGGGCGAGGACGAGAACCGCAAGCTCGACGAGCGCGTCCGCGCCTTCCTCAACCGCGGCGTGACCGGCGACACCGACATCAACATCATCGACACCGCCGAGTTCGCGATCCCCGGCCTTGACGACGAGTTCCGCGTCATCGTGTCTCCGTGGATTCTCTCCTCGCTGATCACCGATCGCCTTGCCGCTTACTACGAGACGGTCACCAAGCACAACCTCAACTACCGTCGCTACTATCACCAGTTCGACTACTAAGAGCAAATAACGTTTGTGTAATCGGGCCTCGCTCCTATATGGAACGGGGCCTCGCTTGGGTTGGAGAGTAATTATGAGCTATCCCCAGCTTGCCGTCATGAATATCAGCCATCGTTATTTTGACCTTGAGGAGTTCTTTTCTTCGGCGTCGGCTTCGGGCTACACGTGTTGCGAGCTTTGGACCGGGGCGATGCATCTGTATGTCGATTGCCATGGATACGATTCGCTCGAGCAGGTGCGGGAGCTATCACAGCGGTATGGGGTTCGGATTGTGGGGCTTTGTCCCGAACAGAACAATCCCAAGCCGTGGAATATCGCGGCGCGCGGGAATGAGGCGCGCACTCGCACGCTCGCGTACTTTAAGAACGTTGTGGATATCGCGGCGGAACTTGGAGCCGAGCAGGTCATGGTCTCGAGCGGCTGGGCATTTTTGAACGAGCCGATCGAGGACGCGTGGGGTCGCAGCGCCTCGATGCTGCGTGCGATTGCCGAGCATGCGGGAGAGCGCGGCGTGCGACTGGTGCTCGAGGCCCTACAGCCGGTTGAGTCGATGATCGTGAACTCGGCGGCCGATACGAAGCGCATGATCGAGGCAGTTGATCATCCGGCACTTAAGGCGTGTCTGGATTTGGGCGCTATGGCGGTGGCGGGGGATACCATCGACGATTATTTTGATCTGCTTGGCGATGATGTCGCCCACGTGCATTTTGTCGATGTTGCGGCAGATGGCACGACGCATCTTGCCTGGGGTGACGGCGACCGCGATATGCGCGCCGACCTGGATAGGCTGGTGGCGCGCGGCTATCGCGGAGTTGTTTCGGCCGAGACCTATGATTGGCGCTATTTCGCCAATCCCGCGGCAGCCGACGCTCAGGTTATGGCGGAGTACCGACGCGCGATTGGCGCCTAAGTGGGACAGGGCGCCGAGTTGGCGTTTGACGCTTTTTGAGAAACGGGACGTGCTTTCCGCTTGAGGCTTCTGGCGGAAAGCACGTCCCAGAACAGGCGCTCAGAATAGGACACAGTTTCCGCTGAGGACCTCAACCGGAAACCGCATCCCAGTTTTTGGCTGGCGGGCGGGACACGCTTTCCCCTATGTTTCCAAATGAATACGCTATGAGCCGAGGAGGACGATTCTCCCCGCAAACACTCTAGTATGCTAAAGTACCCAGAAGACCGGCGGAGCTATGCCGGTCTTCTGCTCTATATGAAACACAGCATGAGGAGGCTTACCAGATGACGGCCACACCGTGGGGATTCCGGGACATATTGCCCGAGGAGGCTCAGGCGCGCGAGGAGATCGCATGTACGGTGAAGGGCTGCTTTAGGGAGCATCATTACCTGCCGGTCGAGACGCCACTGCTCGAGGACAAGGGTTCACTCGAGGAGGGCGGCCGCATTGCGGACACGCCGTTTAAGCTCTTTGACGATGATGGTCGCCTGCTGGTGGTCCGTCCCGACAACACGCTGCCGATCGTTCGCCTGGTTTCGACTCGCATGCGCGCGGCCGATCTGCCGCTGCGCCTGCGCTATGAGGCGCCGGTGGTCCGCGAGTGTCAGCGCAATGCCGGCGGCTCGCGTCAGTTTACACAGCTGGGCTTTGAGCTTATCGGTGTGGGCGATACCGCGGGCGATGTCGAGATCGTCTCGCTGGTGGCGGAGGCCGTGCGCGAGCTGGCACTTCCCGATGCGCGCATTATTGCAGGTAGCGTGCGTCCTTTTAAGGAATTGCTCGCGGCATGCGAGGATCGCCAGCTGGCTGCCGAGGCCCTGCGCTGTGTGCACGCTAACGACTTTGTGGGCCTCGATGCCCGCGTGGCGGCAAGCGCCGAGTCCGATGCCGTCAAGGCGGCCATTAGCGAGCTGCCGCGCCTGCACGGTGGTGCCGAGGTGCTCGACCGCGTGGATGCGCTGCTGGAGACCGCCGGCATTGTCGCGCCGCTGACGCGCGAGATGCGTGCCCTGGTCGATGGCCTGGCTCCCGAGGACGCCCAGGTGCTGTCCTTCGACTTCTCCATCATGAACTCGTTTGATTACTACACGGGCCTGGTCTTTAAGGCCTATGCCGGCGGCTTGCCCGATCCGGTCGGTTCGGGCGGACGCTACGACTCCATCTTTACTGGTGCGTTCGGCGACGGCATCGAGGTGCCGGCGGCGGGCTTCGCCTTTTCGCTCGAGCGTCTGGAGGCCGCGCGCACCTCGGCCGAGGACGCTGCTTCCGATGGCAATCACGCCGCGGGCCGTGGCGCCGAGGGTCCGCTGCGCATTGCCGTGCCCAAGGGCTCGCTCAAGGCCGACACGCTCGACGTGCTCGAGGCCGCGGGCTTGGATGTCTCGGAGCTGCGCGATCCCGGTCGTCACCTGATCGTGCGCGGCCGCGACACGCGTGCCGGCAAGGGTACGGTCGGCGATATCGAGTTTGTCATCGTGCGTCCCAGCGACGCGCCCGCTTTTGTGGGCTGTGGCGGTGCCGACTGCGGCATCTGTGGCTGGGACTCGCTCATCGAGGCAAACCTCAACTTGCTGCAGCTGGTCGATCTGGGCTACGGCCTGTGCACCTTTATCGAGGCGGAGCCCGCATGGCGCGTCGGTCAGACCGAGCGCAACTATGCCCGCCGCGGTTCGCTTCGCGTGGCAACCAAGTACCCGCGCATCGCGAGTGCCTGGTATGCCGAGCGCGGCGTGAACGCCGACATCGTTTCGCTACACGGCAACATCGAGCTGGGCCCTATCGTCGGCATGACCGATCGCATCGTGGATATTACCGCCACGGGTGCCACGCTGCGCGACAACGACCTGGTCATCACCGGCCGCATCATGGACTGCACGGCCCGCTTCTTTGTCAACCCGGGTGCCGCGCGCTTAGATCCGCGCGTGCGTAATCTGGCAGATCGCTTGGCCGCGGCCGTGAAGGACAAGCATTTTGAGCCCGTTGCGGGCTCGGCACAATAGCGCGAGTACGCACGGGCGCCCCAACGTCTGGGCTGCGGGTCGATTGGCGCCGCCGCCCAGTCGCTCGTTTTTCGAACACAACCTCGACCGATAGGGGATACCGATATGAAGACCATCAAACTTGCTCCCGGTGAGCGCCTCGTTACCAACCAACTCAACCGTAAGGGCGTGCTGCCGCAAAACATCGTCGACGCCGCCCGCGATATCGTGGCCAACGTGCG
>DXLQ01000026.1:3683-13162 GCA_019414685.1 Collinsella sp.
ATCGACATGGTCGCTGGCCCGTCCGAGGTCTGCGTGCTGGCCGATGCCACGGCCAAGCCCATGGTGGTCGCGGCAGACCTGATGGCCCAGGCCGAGCACGATCCGCTGGCCGCCTGTTATCTGGTGACCTGCGATGGGCAGTTTGCGCGCGAGGTCGAGGCTGGCATCGACATTCTGGTGGCGCAGTCGCCACGCGCCGAAATCACGCGCGCCTCGCTCGATAACGAGGGCACCATCGTGGTGGCCGCCGATATGGCTGCCGCCGTCGAGGCGGTGAACACCGTGGCGCCCGAGCACCTTGAGCTGCACTGCAAGGATGCGATGGGCCTGCTCGGCGGCATTCGCAACGCCGGCGCCATCTTTGTGGGCGCGTGGAGCTCCGAGCCGCTCGGCGATTACGTTGCCGGCCCCAACCACACGCTGCCGACCGGCGGTACGGCCATGTTCTCCAACCCGCTTTCGGTCGAAGAATTCGTTAAGCGCTCGAGTGTCATTTGCTATACACCCGAGGGCCTGCTCTCCGACGCTCCCGCGACGCAGCGCCTGGCCGAGGCCGAGGGCCTGTGGGCGCACGCGCTATCCGCCGCTCTGCGTCGCCGCGTGTTGGAGCAGGGCGAGGATACCGTGAGTGCCGAGTCTCTGGCTGCGGCCGACCTGACCAAGGTTGCCTGGCCGGGCGATGCCGTGGCGACGGTTGCCGAGGGCGTTGATCTGGCGGCGGCTGCAAGCGCGGATGGCGCTGGCCCGACCGGCGAGGAGGCCTGACATGGCCGAACTCACTCCCCGCATGAAGGAGCTCGTCCAGCCCTACTTGGCCGGCATTGAGCCCTATGATCCCAACTTTACGCCCACGCGCATCAACCTTTCGGCCAATGAGAATACCTATCCCGTGCCGGCCGGCGTGTGCGAGGCGATTGACGCGGCGCTCGCCGCTACGCCGCTCAACCGCTATCCCGATCCCATGTCGAACGACCTGCGCGACGAACTGGCTGCTTGGCGTGGCGTGACGCGCGAGAACATCTGCGTGGGCAACGGCGGCGACGAGCTGCTCTATAACTATCTGCTGGCGTTTGGCGGCGCGGGGAGGACCCTGCTCAACTGCCCGCCGTGCTTTAGCGAGTATGCCTTCTTTGCGTCTCTGTGCCAGACCGAGGTGCGCGACGTGTGGCGTGATCCGACGAGCTTTGAGCTCGACCAGGCAGCCATGCTCGCCGCGGCGCCGGAGTGCAACTTGGCCATCGTGACCTCGCCCAATAACCCCACGGGCGACGTGGCGCCGCTCGACTTTGTCGCGGCCCTGTGCGATGCGTGCCCCGGCATGGTCATGGTCGACGAGGCCTACGTTGAGTTTGCGGACGATTCGTTTGGCGCGGCTACCACGGCGCAGGGGCTTATCGCCGAGCATCCCAACCTGGTGATTCTGCATACGCTGTCCAAGGCGTTCGGCGCCGCCGGCACGCGTCTGGGCTATGTGATCGCGGCGCCCGAGGTCATCGATGTGTTTGCGGCGATTCGCCAAATCTACTCGGTTAACGTGCTAAGCCAGGCCGCCGCGCTTGCCTGCGTGCGTGCCCGCGATGCGTATGCGCCTGTGGTGGCACAGGTCGCATCCGAGCGCGAGCGCGAGTTGTGCGCCCTGCGCGCAATGGCTGCCGGGGGCATGCCCGTGGAGGCATGGCCGAGCGCGGCGAACTTTGTGCTCGTGCGCACGTCGCATGCCACGCGCGTGCGCGAGCGTCTGCGCGACGAGTATTCGATTTTGGTGCGCGACTTTAGCTACGCGCCGGGGCTCGCGGACTGCCTGCGCATTACCGTGGGCACCCCGCAGGAAAACGACGAGGTGCTGGCTGCGTTTGCCGCGCTGGTGAAGGAGGAGATGTAGATGGACCGCTATGCCGAGGTGACCCGCAAGACGTGCGAGACCGACATTGTCGTAAAGCTCGACCTGGACGGATCTGGCGTGTGCGACATCTCGACCGGCGTGCCGTTTTTCGACCACATGCTCAACGCTTTTGGCCGCCATGGCCTGTTCGATCTGACGGTGCACGCGGTGGGCGACGTGGAGGTCGATGCGCATCATACCGTCGAGGACACGGGCATTGTGCTGGGCGAGGCGTTCTGCCAGGCGCTGGGCGACAAGGCGGGCATTACGCGCTTTGCCGACGCGGCGATCGCCATGGACGAGACACTTGTGATGGCTGCTGTTGATATTTCGGGCCGCGGGCAGGCCTACTGCGAGCTGCCCGTGCCGACCGAGCGCGTGGGCAGCTTCGATACCGAGCTGGCCGTCGAGTTCTTCTACGCCTTTGCGCGCGACGCCAAGCTCACGCTGCACGTGCGCGAGCTGGCGGGCGGCAACTCGCATCACATTATCGAGGCCGCCTTTAAGGCCGTGGGCCGCACGATGCGCCATGCCTGCGAGCTCGATTCCCGCGTGCAGGGCATCCCCAGCACCAAGGGTTCGCTGTAGCTGACGGATCGCACAAACTACCACAAAGGTGCCTGTCCCCTTTGTGGTGGTTTTGGACGATGGGAAAAGGGAGGGTCGCGTGGGCGAACCGAAGATCGTGGTGGTCGACTACCACAAGGGCAACTTGTCGAGCGTCGTGCGCGGGCTTGCACGCGCCGGTGCCGCCGCCTGCACGTCGGACAATCCGGAGCAGATCCGCAACGCCGACGGCCTGGTCATTCCGGGCGTGGGTGCGTTCTATGACGCGATTGCCTTTATGCGCCAGAGCGGCGAGGAGACGGCCGTGCTCGATGCCGTCGCCGCTGGAACTCCGCTGCTCGGCATCTGCCTGGGCCTTCAGCTATTTTTTGAGCGCGGCAACGAGGGCGTGCCGGCGGACGAAGGCGCGGACGCGGACGACGATGCCTCCGAGCGGGTCGGCGGCCCCTGGGCCGATGGCCTGGGTATTATGCGCGGCTCGTGCACGCGCCTGGAGTCGAGCCGCCTGAAGGTGCCGCACGTGGGTTGGGACCAGGTGCACATGACGCCCGCCGGTGCGGCCGATCCGCTGCTTGCCGGTTTTGCCGAGGGTGCCAACATGTACTTCACCCACAGCTACGCGGTGGCTGACGATGCCGATGCCGCCGATGTGCTGGCGCGCACGCACTATACGCGGAGCTTCCCGTGCATCGTGCGCCACGGCAACGTGTGGGGCTGCCAGTTCCATCCCGAGAAATCCTCCGCGCTGGGTCAGCGCATCCTTAAGAACTTCGTGAGCGTCGTCGAGGGGGCCGGCCGATGATTCTGTTTCCCGCAATCGATTTGATCGGCGGTAAGGTTGTGCGCCTGGAGCGCGGCGACCGGAGCCGCTGCAAGGTATATTCCGACGACCCCGTGGCCGTTGCCCGCTCCTTTGCCGAGCAGGGCGCGAGCTGGGTGCACGTCGTCGACCTGTCCGCTGCCTTTGGTGAGGACGAGGACGCGTGCGCTGCTAACTCGGCGGCGATCGAGGCCATCTGCGGCGTCGACGGTCTGTCCGTGGACGTGGGCGGCGGCGTTCGCTCGCTTGCACGTATCGACGAGCTGGCCGGCTACGGTGCTCGCCGCATTGCACTGGGTACCGTGCTGGTGACCGAGCCGGGTTTTGCCGAGGTGGCGGCCCAAGGCTTTGGCGAGCTGTTGGTGGCAGACATCGCCGCGCGCGACGGCCAGGTCAAGGTGAATGGCTGGCGTGACGGCGCGGGCGTGGCGCTCGACGACGCCGTGGCGCAGCTTTCCGAGCTGGGTTTTAAGCATCTGGTGTATACCGACATTGCGCGCGATGGCATGCAGACGGGCATCGATGTGGCGGTGTATCGCCATGTTGCCAAGGTCGCGGGCTTTCCCGTCGTGGCTTCGGGTGGTATCTCGACGCTCGATGACATCCGCGCACTGGTCGCGGTGGGTGAGGGCGCGATTGAAGGTGCCATTACCGGTCGCGCGCTCTACGAGGGCAACTTTACGCTGGTCCAGGCACTGGTCGCCGCCCGAGGGGAGGAGTAGCCCATGCTTACCAAACGCGTGATTCCCTGTCTGGACGTCAAGGACGGCCGTGTGGTTAAGGGCGTCAACTTTGTGAGCTTGCGCGATGCGGGCGATCCGGTGGAGCTGGCGCGCGCCTATGACCGCGAGGGTGCGGACGAGGTCGTATTTTTGGACATTACCGCGACGAGTGACAACCGTGCGACGACCATCGAGATGGCGGCGCACGCGGCCGAGGAGCTCGCTATTCCCTATACCGTGGGCGGCGGCTTTCGCGACCTGGCGGGCATGCGGACCATGGTTGCCGCCGGTGCCGACAAGGTGTCGCTCAACTCGGCGGCCGTGCGCGACCCGTCGCTGATTAGCCAGGCTGCCGCGGCTTTTGGCAGTCAGGCCGTGGTCGTGGCGATCGATGCCAAGCGCGTCGGTTTGCCCGGAGAGCCGGGTGCCGACAAGTGGGAAGTCTTTACCGCAGGAGGCCGCAACGCCACGGGCATCGACGCGGTGGCGTGGGCCGAGGAAGCGGCTCGTCGCGGCGCCGGCGAGATCTTGCTGACCAGTATGGATCGCGACGGCACCAAGGCCGGCTTTGACCTGGCACTCACCCGTGCCGTGGCGCGCGCGGTGCCGATTCCCGTTATTGCGAGCGGCGGCGTGGGTACGCTCGAGCATTTTGCCGAGGGCGTGATCGAGGGCGAGGCCGATGCCGTGCTGGCGGCGAGCGTCTTTCACTTTGGAACCTTCAGCATTCGCCAGGTGAAGGAGTATATGGCGTCGCAGGGTATTCCTGTGAGGTTGGACTTCTAATGCTGCGGGCTTCGCTGCGGCTTGTCCAGGCACCGCATCTTGCCGTTCAAACCGTCGCTCGCGTACCAAAGTACGCGTCGCTCCTCTTTCGCGGCAACCTGCGGCACCTGGGCAAGCCTCGCCGACCTGCGATGTTCACGGTAATTACTTGGGAGGAATGATGACTGAGGTGGTAAATGCTACCGAGCTGAAATACGACGCCCGTGGGTTGATTCCTTGTGTGGTTCAGCAATATGACACCGGCGAGGTGCTTATGGTTGCTTGGATGAACGAGGAGTCGGTGGGGCTGACGCTCAAGACCGGCACCACGTGGTTTTGGAGCCGCAGCCGCCAGGAGCTCTGGAACAAGGGCGCGACGAGCGGCAACATGCAGGAGGTCAAGGAGCTCTGGGCCGACTGCGATAGCGATACGCTACTGGCCAAGGTCGATTCTCCGGGTCCGGCTTGCCATACCGGCAACCGTACTTGCTTCTTTAAGAAACTCGCGTAGGGCGGGCGCTCGACCAGGCGCTTGGCCAACCAGAAAGGATTGAACCATGGGTGTGCGCACCGCAAATGTTCAGGATGGAAATATCGGAGAGACGCTGACGGGGCTGGCCGAGGTGATTCATGGCCGTCGTGACGCGTCGCCACAGGAGAGCTATACTGCGCGTCTGCTGACCGACGTTGAGGATGAGCTGCTCAAGAAGCTTGCCGAGGAGGCGAGCGAGGTGATCATGGCCTGCAAGGATAACGACCACGACCACATTCGCTATGAGGCCGGCGACCTGGTCTACCATCTGCTCGTGACGCTCGAGCGCTACGGCATCACCCTCGACGAGCTGGCCGGAGAACTCAACGCCCGCCGCCACTAGTCGTTTGGGACAGTCTTTGTTGGTGTAACGGGGTCATGGAAGTTGCGGTGAAATAGGGACTGTTTAAGCGCTTCATCAAGCAAAACAATCCCTATTTCACCGCAACTTATGAAGGGATGGCTAGGCGAGGGGTGTGGACTCCCATTCTCCGGTGAGGTGGGGGATGTCGAAGGTTCGGTAGCCGCAGTCGTAGGCGTGGGCCTGGGCCTCGCGGATGTTCCAGCAGATGTCGCAGGCGCGGTGTGCGTCCGAGCCAAAAGTAATCGGCACCTCGGCGTGGGCAAAGCAACGCAACAGCCCGGTCGCGGGATAGTAGTCGTCGAGGCCCTTGCGCGGTGCGGCGGTCGAGACCTCAACGCGGCGACCCGTATCGTGGGCGCATTCGGCCATCTGCTCCCAAAGCGGCGCCGGGTCAAAATCGGGCGCAAAGCCCTCCTTCGAAAAGCGCATGACCAGGTCGGGGTGGGCCATCACGTCAAAGTTGAGTGAGCTCTCGCAGGCGCGGCACCAGTCGTCGACGTAGCGCTCCCATACGCCGCGCACGCCCAAGTTTTCCCAAACATGCAGGTTGGTGTCGTCGTCGATCCAACCGCAGCTCGAATCGGGCGTATCGGGACGAGCGGCGTCCTCCGTCCCCGCCGTGCCCGCAGCGCCTGCCGCAATATCGCCTGGGTTGCCAATCCAATGCACACTGCCCAGGCGCACGACGGCGCCCTGGGACCAACGATCAACCAAAGGCTCGCAGCCCTCGTACCAATCGCATTCAAAGCCATAGATAAAGCTGAGCTCCGGCGCAATCTGCGCGGCAAGCTTGCGAGCATCCTCAAAAGCCAGACGATGTGCCGGCAGGTCGCCCTCAGTAACCTGCACTTCGCAGTTGGCATCCATGCTGGCGGGCAGGGTGAGATGGTCGGTTGAGACCATGACGCGGCAGCTGGCCGCAGCAGCGGCGCGAACGTTGTCCTCAAACGAGGCATGACCGTCCGAGAACGAGGTGTGGGTGTGGCAATCGACCAGCGGGCAAGCAGGCATGGCAGCTCCTTTGCGTCAAGCGAATCCGCTTCATTGTAATGGCGCAGCCTCGGCGCGTCGTGCACGCGGGGGGCCGAAATCGACTGGAAAGGGTGCGCGGTGCGGCTCTACTCCAATACATGTACATCAGCCTCCAAAAGCTGCAGAAAATGACATGTTTGGAGGCTGATGTACATGTTTGGATGAGGCGGTGGAGTGTCGGTTTCTTGCGGGCAAGGAAAATCGCGCTCATCGCGCGCCGTCACATCCGCGCCGCCCGCGATGTGCTAGCGTTTGGATGAACAAAACGAGCCCGCGCGGAAAGGATCCGGACCGTATGCAATGCGATAGCACATCCCCGCTGTCCCGCGAGACCGATGCGCCCGAGACCATCGTCAAGCTGGAATGCGACATCGACGACGCGTCGCCCGAGGTGCTCGCCTACGCTGCCGACCGCCTGCGCGAGGCGGGTGCGCGCGAGGTGCATTGGCTGCCCCTCTATTGCAAGAAAGGCCGTCCCAGTTGGCAGCTACAGGTAATCTGTGCTCACGAGGATATCGAGCGCCTGCAGACGATTATCTTTTTGGAAACCACGACCAACGGCATTCGTCGCCAGGTCATGGAGCGCGTTTGCCTGCCACGCCGCTTTGAGCGCGTAACGACGCCATGGGGCGAGGTGTCCGTCAAGGTGGCAACCCTGCCCGACGGCAGCGAGCGTGCAGCGCCCGAGTACGAGGACTGCGCCCGTCTCGCTCGCGAGCACAATGTGCCGCTCCAGCGCGTGATGCAGGCGGCACAAGCCGTGGCACTGCGATTTGAATAACGCGGCTGGTGGCGACATCCTGCGCCCAGCCATATCAACCCCATTCGAAAGGATCTCCCCATGAAATACCTCATCGCCTCCGACATCCACGGCTCGGCATATTGGGCCGAGCGCCTGGTTGCCGCCATCGAGTCCCAGCAGCCCGACCGCATCGTGCTGCTGGGCGACCTGCTCTATCACGGTCCGCGCAACGACCTGCCGCGCGATTACGCCCCCAAGCGCGTGATCCCGCTGCTCAACGCCCTGGCCGACCGCATCATCGCGGTACGCGGCAACTGCGATGCCGAGGTCGATCAGATGGTGCTCGACTTCCCCGTCATGGCCGACTATGCCACGCTGTTCGACGAGACCGGCCGCGAGCTGTTCCTGACGCACGGCCATGTCTTTGGCGCCGGCATGCACAACAGCGTCGACCACGCGCCCGCGCTGCCCGAGGGCTCCGCGCTCGTCTACGGTCACACGCACATCAAGGTCAACGAGGAGGGCGCCGCGCACCCGGGCCTGTGGCTCTTCAACCCCGGCAGCGTGAGCATCCCCAAGGACGGCACGCATAGCTACGGCATCTACGAGGGCGGTGCGTTCCGCCACGTGATCCTGGAGGAGGAATAACCATGGCGCAGCACATGGCTCAGCAAAATGCCGAGGGTTCGCGTGACCTGTCCACGCTGATAGACGCGTCGGCCGAGCTGCAGCATCTGGTGCAGACCATCTGGCGTCTGCGTCAGCCCGATGGCTGCCCGTGGGATCGCGAACAGACACACCGCAGCATCGGCAAGAACATGATCGAGGAGGCCTACGAGGCACTCGACTGCATCGAGGCGGACGACGCGGTTCACCTACGCGAGGAGCTGGGCGATGTGCTCATGCAAGTAGTACTGCATGCGCAGATTGCGGCGGACGCCGGCGAGTTTACGCTGGCCGATGTGGCGCGCGATATCGACGCCAAGCTCATCCGTCGCCACCCACACGTGTTTGGCGATGCGGATGCCGAGAGCTCCGACGAGGTGCTCAAGATTTGGGACGAGGTCAAGCTTGCCGAGAGGGCTGCCAAGGACAAGGCCGTGGCGGCGGGCGAGGCCGCGCCCGAGGGTCTGCTCGACGGCGTGCCCACGCATCTGCCGGCGCTGATGCAGGCTCAGAAGGTGTCGCGCAAGGCGGCTGCCGTGGGCTTTGAGTGGGAGACGGTCCAGGACGTGTGGGACGAGGTCGCCGAGGAACGTGCCGAGTTTGAGGCCGAGGCCCCCGGAACGCCCGAGCGCGAAATGGAGTTTGGCGATCTGCTCTTTGCCCTGGTCAACGTCGCGCGCAAAGAGGGGATCGACGCCGAGAGCGCCCTGCGCGCCAGCACGGCAAAGTTCCGCCGCCGCTGGGCCGCGATGGAGCAGATGGCGGCCGATGCTCACGTGGATCTTGCCGAGCTTTCGACCCACGGCCTCAACGACCTGTGGGATGCCGCAAAGGCGGAGGAGTAAGACTGCGGGAACGACGGGCTGATACGCCTCATCGTTCCCGCTAAATTTTTCGAAAATCAAGTGTATCCCTCGGCTAACTTAGGGCATAATGCAAAAAGTGCGACATGGCTAACTTACGGAGACGCACCGATGGTGCACGGTCAGCCGGTCGCTTGCATCCACTACGTTTCCAAGTGAGAGGGAGACAACATGAGCGATATTTTGGACGTCTACGGTCGCGAGGTGCTCGACAGCCGCGGCAACCCCACCGTCGAGGTCGAGGTCGTGCTCGAGGACGGCAGCTTTGGCCGCGCAATGGTGCCTTCGGGTGCTTCGACTGGCGCCTTTGAGGCCTGCGAGCTACGCGATGGCGACAAGGGCCGCTACCTGGGCAAGGGCGTTTCGCAGGCCGTCGAGCACGTCAACAACGAGTGCGCTAACGCCGTCGTGGGCCTCGACGCCTTCGACCAGCGCGCCGTCGATGCCGCGCTGATTGCCGCGGACGGTACCCCCAACAAGACCAAGCTCGGCGCCAACGCCATCCTGGGCGTGTCGCTGGCCGT
>DXLQ01000026.1:13262-15071 GCA_019414685.1 Collinsella sp.
AACACCGAGCGCCTCAAGAAGGGCATCGAGCTGGGTGCCGCCAACGCGATCCTGGTCAAGGTCAACCAGATCGGCACGCTCACCGAGTCGCTCGAGGCCATCGAGACCGCCAAGGAGGCCGGCTATGCCTGCATCGTGAGCCACCGCTCCGGCGAGACCGAGGACTCCACGATTGCCGACCTGGTCGTGGGCGTCAACGCCGGCCAGATCAAGTCGGGCGCCCCGTGCCGCAGCGACCGTATCGCCAAGTACAACCAGCTCATCCGCATCGAGGACGAGCTCGAGGGCAGCGCGCGCTACGCCGGCAAGGCCGCGTTTTACAACATTCGCTAAACAAGTGGTGCGCGCGGGGGCGGGGTTGACTCGACGCCGCTCCACTTCTGATGGCCGCCATTGGGCGCTGGGCCATATGGCTCAGCGCCTTTTTTATGTCGAGCAAAGGCTGGCGAAGGCAGTGCGGGCGCTCGTGCTATAACTAAAGGACTTAGCGCAAACAAACCTCAACCGCACAAGGCGCACATGGATCAGATTTACGACAACAGGTACTATTCCGCCGGTTCGCGTGAGCCGTCGCCTCGCCGTGCGCGCACGGTGCAGCTCGGTGGGTCCGCCTACGCCGGTGCCGACCGCTCCGCGCAGCGCCCGACAAGTACCTCGCGCCCCAATGCTCAATCGAATACTTCGGCAGATGGACCGGTGCGCCCGGCACGTTCGTCGCATGTTCAGCGTTCCTCGGCTCAAACGCATGAAAAGCCGAGTAGGCCCTCGAACCGTCTTTCAGGCTCGGACTTCATGCATTACGCCAACGACAACGCGGTGGTCAAAGCAATCTACGACTTTACCCACGGTCCTCAGCGAGGGCTGTTTGTTGGCATTGTCGTTGCCCTGGCGCTCGTGAGCCTGTATTTCCCCGTGCGTGACCTGTATGTGGCAAAACGCTCGAGCGACATCTTGGCCAAGCAGGTCGAGATTCGCGAGCAATATAACGACGACCTGCAAAAAAGCGTCGACAAGCTGCTTTCGGAGGAGGGCATTAAGGACGCGGCATCCGAGGACCTGGGCCTGGTGATGCCCGGCGAGAAGAGGATTGAAGTGCAGGGCCTGGACGACGATTCGGATCCTTCGTCGAGCCAGAAGTCGTCGAACGCCAAGAAGGCCAGCGAAGTTGCCAAGGAAATCGAAGAAGTCGGTAAGGACGTGCCGTGGTACATCCAGGCGCTCGACATGCTGTTTGGGTTTAACGGTGTCGAGGGCCAGACGGTCGTGTCCAACGGCAAATAGCGCCCGGAGGGGAGCCCGCAATGACAAATTGCAAACGCCATAAGGTGGCCGCGATCGACCTGGGAACGGTGTCGTCGCGACTGGTGTTGGCCCAGGTTGAGGGCGGAGCGATCGTGGACTCGTCCAAGCATACCGAGATTACCGACCTGGGTGAGGGCGTGGACGCGACGGGTCGTTTTTGCGAGGCGGCCGTTGAGCGCGTGCTCGCTGCGTGTCGCATGTTTGTGGACGAGGCCCGTGCCTTTGGGGCCGCGTGCATCTGCACCACCTGCACGAGCGCCGCGCGCGATGCGTCCAACGCCGCACTGCTGCTGGACGGCCTGCGCGATTTGGGGCTTGAGCCACAGGTGATTCCGGGCGAGGTCGAGGCACGCCTGACGTTTTTTGGCGTGGCGCACGACTTTGCCGGCGAGCGCATCATTGTTGCCGATTCGGGCGGCGGATCCACGGAGCTCGCGACGGGCGTGTACGCGCCGGAGCGCGGGGTCTTTGCGCTGGAGGGAACGCGTTCGCTGGACATCGGTTGCC
>DXLQ01000026.1:15081-18733 GCA_019414685.1 Collinsella sp.
GCTTACTGCCGCTGCCGCGTGGGCAGGTGAGCAGTTCGCCGCCTATTTTGAAGGCCTGCCCAGCGATTTTGAGCGCGCCGAACGCTTGGTCGCGGTGGGTGGCACGGTGACTACGCTGGTGGCGCTGGTCCACGAGCTGGAGCCGTACGACTCGAACTTTGTGCACCTGCGCGAGCTTTCGATGGAGCAGATTTCGGCCGCTATCGAGCGCATGTCTGCGTTGGATGTTGCAGGCATTGCCGCGTTGCCGGGCGTGCAGTCCAAGCGCGCGGGCGTGATTCTGGCCGGCGCCGTGGTGATTCGCGAGCTCATGCGAGCCGGCGGCTACAAGACGCTCACCGTAAGCGAGAACAGCCTACTCGCTGGCATGGCCGCCACCATCAACGAGACTCTCGACGGCACAACCCCCACCATCGGCTGGACTCCCAGCCTCAGCGCCCTTTAAATAAGTTGCGGTGAAATACGGACTAAAATCGCCCTTTCGGGCACCAAACAGTCCCTATTCCACCGCAACTCAACAGCCGGCACCTGGGGACGTTCCTTTTCTGCCGGCACCTGGGGACAGTCCTTGCGGGGCGTCCCCACAGCGCCTATGCCAGCTTGTCGATCTGCCCAATCTCCCAAAGCGGAATATTGACGAGCATGCCCTCGTCTCTATATGCCGCCAGGGAGCTCCTCACGCAACGCTCGAGTTTGAATTTTTCGCAGGCTATTTTCAGACTCTTCGCTTTAAGGTTCTCTGCTGCCTTGACCTCAAGCGGAAGCACGGTTCCCGCATGGTCGATGGCAAAGTCGGTTTCGGCATTGCCAGAGGTAGAGGACCAATACGCGGGAGTTTTGTCCTGGAGCAAAAGCTCCTGCGCGACGTATTGTTCGGTCAGCGAACCTTTGAACTCGGTAAAAACAGCGGATCCGTTAAGAACGATGGCCGGAGAGAGACCGGAGAGCGCTCCGAGGATGCCGGTGTCGATGCAGAACAGTTTGAAGCCCGAGAGGTCTTCATAGCTCGAGAGCGGCGCCTTTAGAGCGGAGACACGTGGCACCTTATGAACGATTCCGTAGTCCGTGAGCCACTGGAGGCTTTCCTCGAAATCGCGTGCGCGCGCTCCGGGACGAAGGGCGCCATAGACAAACTTCTTGTTCTCCTTTGCAAGCTGGCCGGGAAGGGATTTCCAAACCAACCTCATGCGCTCGACGATGCGGGCGGGTGCATGTTTGCCAAAATCGGATTCGTAAGCCTCGATGATTTGCTGCTGAAGCCTTCGGGCTTCGATGAAGTCGCGTGTCTCGGCGAAAGCGGAGACAACTTCGGGCATACCGCCGACAACAAGGTATTCCTTGAGCAAGCGCTCGAGCTTTTCGGTAACGTTTGCCAGAAGGTTCATGTCTGCGGCAAGGATGGCATCGGCGAGCGGGTTGCCGTCGACGGCACGAACGAACTCGGCAAACCCCATGGGACGCATGGTGAGCTGGTCGATTTTGCCGACGGGAAATGACTCGTTTTCGCGTCGGAGCGCGAGGCCCATATAGGAACCGGCTGCCACGATGTGGTATTCGGGTGCGAGTTCGTTGAAGTACTTGAGTGAGGTGATCCCGCGTGGCGCCTCTTGGATCTCGTCGAAGATGATGAGCGTGTCTGCCGGCGTTACGGTTTGGCCACGTAGGAGTTCTATCTGGGAGATGATGCGCTTGGGGTCGAGGTCCCCATCGAACAGCGAGCGTGTGCTCGGCTCGAGCATAAAGTCAAAACGAATGACGTTTCGATACTGCTGGCTTGCGAATTCGTTAAGAAGCCAAGTCTTTCCTGTCTGGCGGGCTCCCCTAAGCAAGAGAGGTTTGCGATTCGCCCTTGATTTCCAAGCGATAAGTTCACTCATAAGCTGTCGCTGCATATTGCCTCCCAACCCTCTCGGCTAGTATAAGGCCATTTGGTCGTTTCCATCGGAAAATGTGCGAGACAACCACGTTTTTCCATCGGAAAATGTGCGAGACAGCCACGTTTTTCCATCGGAAAATGTGTAAATACCAACCTAAGTTGCGGTGGAATAGTTCCTAAATGGGCTGATAAACTGCCAAAACAGGAACTATTCCACCGCAACTTAGAGCCCCGCCGGCGTGTAAAAGAAACGAGCCCGCATCCCTTGGGGACACGGGCTCGAAAGCTCCATATGGTAGGGGCGGTGGGACTCGAACCCACAATCCTTGCGGCGAGAGATTTTAAGTCTCCTGCGTATGCCAATTCCGCCACGCCCCCGTGAGACTAGAAGTCTAGCACAAGCCGTCCGTTACGCGTTGACGGCCATCGAGTGTTGGCCCGACTTCTCCAGGAACTCTTGGAACTTTTCCTCGTCGCCCTTGTTTTGATACTGCAGGGCCAGCAGGTACTCCAGTCGGCAGCGCTTGACCGGGTCGTCGCCGACATCCTCGAGCATGCGCTCCAGCTCGGGAATGTCGTTGTGGCGCTTGAGGATCATCGTGTCGTACATCAGCTGGCATTCGTGTGCGACTGCCTCGGCCTGACCGCCCTCAAAGCCCTTGATCTCATGCAGCAACTCCTTGGCCTTTTTGCGGTCCTCCTGGCCAACGTAGTAGTTAAAAGCTTTGATTACCAGGTCGACGCGCTGCATCTTGGGCAGGTTGAGTCCCAGTAGCAGGTCGAACATCTCGTCGGCGCGCTTATGGTCCTCGCGCAGCAGATAGGAGTTCAGGCGCAGGTAGTCGCGGTTGTAGCGCGGGTACAGCATGCTGGTGAGTTTGCCGTCGAGCAAACGATCGAACTCGTCCCACTGCTTGGCGGCCATCAATTGCTGCAGGCGTTTGAACGTGGTGCGTTTTTTGACGCTAAAGAACACCGACACGGCGATGCAGATGATAACGACGGCGGTCCAGAGGGTGCGGGAATCGGGCATTTCAGAGTCCTTAGTCGCTCTTAAAGCGAGCGGTATGACAACACGTACTAGATGTATTATACGCAGCGTGCAAGCAAACTGGCATAAAAGCTCATCGAGGCTGAGTGCCATCGCTCGCTGCGGTACACTTACCTAAAGTAAACCATGAAGGGAGACATTACCTATGAAGAAGATCGTTTTGGCTTGCGGTGCTGGCGCTGCTACTTCCACACTCGTTGCCCAGAAGGTCGCCACCTTGCTCGACGCCAACGGTTACGCCGACAAGTACGAGATCGTGCAGTGCGCCATCTCCGAGGCCAAGGACTACTGCGACGAGGGCGCCGACCTGCTGATCGCCACCACCGTTGCCCCCGAAGGCCTCACCTGCCCGTACGTGAGCGGCGTGCCCTTCATGACCGGCATGAACCGCGTCGCTGCCGAGAAGGCCGTTCTCGACGTCATGGCTCAGTAGGCACTGCCTGTATGAGTGAGCAGAACGTCAACCCGGTCGAGCTCTTTGGCATGCGCGTTGCCCATGTGGGCATTAACGCCGCCGACCCGGCAGACGCCCTGGAGATCGCGGAGCTGTTCTCGACGATGATGGGCCTGCCCGTCATCGAGACCCCGGTTTCGTACTTCAACGATTCGCTGGTCGAGATCATGAAGCAGAACGGTCGTGGCACCAAGGGCCACATCGGCTTTGCCGTTAACGACATCGATGCAGCTGAGAAGTGGTTTGCCGAGCGCGGGCTCGAGGTCAACGA
>DXLQ01000027.1:0-18372 GCA_019414685.1 Collinsella sp.
GTGACCGAGGCTCTGGTCGCGCTAGGCGAGAAGCCGTTCCGCGTGGGTGAGTGCGTCGAGGGCTCCGGTAAGGTCGTGTACTCCGATGAGCGCTAACGAGCAGATGGTTGCTGCCGAGGGCCTAGGCTTTGTACCCTACACCCGTCCGACCGGCACCGATACGGCCGAGCCGCTTAAGATTGGCGTGCTTATCAGCGGTTCGGGTACCAACCTGCAGGCGCTGATCGACCTGATCGCCGCCGGCAAGCTCAACGCCTCGATTGAACTTGTGGTGTCGAGCCGTCCTTCGGCCAAGGGCCTGCAACGTGCCGAGCGTGCGGGCATCCAGACACTCACGCTGTCCAAGGATGTCTATGCCGATCCCATCGCGGCTGACGAGATCATTGCGCATGAGCTGCTCGAGCGCGGCTGCGAATATGTGGTCATGGCCGGCTATATGCGCATGGTGCACACGCCGCTGCTGGCAGCGTTTCCCAATCGCGTGGTCAACCTGCATCCGGCATTGCTGCCGAGCTTTACCGGCGCCCATGCGATTGACGATGCGTTTGCTCGCGGCGTCAAGGTGACCGGCGTGACCGTGCACTTTGCCAACGAGATTTACGACAACGGCCCCATCATCGCCCAGCGTGCACTGGCTGTCGAGGAGGGCTGGGACGTCGACACACTCGAGGAGCACATCCACGCGATCGAGCATGTGCTGTATCCCGAGGTCGTGCAAATGCTCGCCGACGGTCGCGTTCACGTGCTGGAGAGCGGCAAGGTCGCAATTGATGCGCCTCGCGGCTAGTGGCGCACAGTACAATTTAGCCGAGTAGTCAGGGTGGTCATTGGCGCCAAGGCGCACGTGGCCACCCTTTGTTTTGGGTAGTCACCTGCGACGTTCTTTAACGACTAGTCGTTTAAGAACGTCCCAGGTGACTAGATGAGAGAGGTGAGCGTATGGCGGATAACGAAGCGCTGTTTACGCCTGAGCTGGTGTTTTTTGATTGGGAGTGTGCGACGCCGGGCGAGGTGTTTGCGCGGCTTGAGGGCGAGCTTGCCCCGCGCGGCTACATTGTCGACGGTTGGCTCGACGCCGTTCGCACGCGCGAGGATGCCTACCCTACGGGTCTTGCCATGCCGGCGGCAAACATTGCCATTCCGCATACCGATCCGGGGTTTGTGGCCAAGCCCTATATCGCGGTGGTGAAGCCCGCCGCGCCCGTGACATTTAACACTATGGCTGGCATGGGCGCTCCGGTGCCGGCGCAGATCGTCATCAATCTGGGCATCGTCGAGCCGGGCGGCCAGGTCGAGGCCCTTCAGGCGCTCATGAACATCTTTATGGACGCCGATGCCGCAGCCGACGTGCTCGGCCAGACCACGCCCCAGGGCATGGTCGACGCCATCCGCCGTCACTTCTAAGGTGGGGCTGAGCCGGCACTTGGGGACTGTCCCTAACTGCCGGCTGCCAGAGCTGTCCCCTTTGCACCAAAATGGTGCAGATTAACCTGTCCCCAATGCACCAAGCGTGCCGCGGGGGCTGCGTTGTGACACAATGGCGTTTGTTCGATTCGTTATGCGAAAGGCCAACTATGGCAAATAAGAAAAAGAACTCCGAGGCCGCGCCGACGCCCGAGCAGCAGGCCCGCGCTGCCTCCAGCTCTCGCAAGAAGCAGCGCAAGACGTACGTGTCTAAGACCGTCAAGATCGTCCTGGTGGTCATCGGCGTGCTGGCGATGCTGCTTTCCGTCTCGGCGATGGCGTGCTCCGGCCTTATGTCGCAGGCCGAGGACACCTCGGGCTACAAGCTGACCGGCGGTGTTGCTGCAACTATCAACGGCACCAACCTCACCGAGGACACCGTGACCAAGCAGATCATGAGCATGCGCACGTCCAACGGCTACACCAAGGATAAGGATTGGGCGCAGTATCTGGTTGACAACGACCTCACGCCCAAGAAGTACCGCAAGCAACTCATCGACTCCTACACGCAGCAGATTCTGCTTCAACAGGCACAGAAGGAGAACGGCGTGACGGTGTCGGACGAGGAGGTCGAGAAGGCTTGGAAGGACGCGTGCAAGAGCGCGGGCGGTGCCAAGGCCTTTAAGAAGACCCTCAAGACCTACGGCTATACCGAGGACACCTACAAGGACTCACTCAAGGAGAGTCTGGCGCAGCAGAAACTCAAGGATGCCGTCGCGCCCACGAGCAAGCCCAAGGACAGCGAGATTGTCGATTACATCAACGAAAACCTGTCCAGCTACAACGACGCCCGCCGCTCGTCGAACATCCTGATCAAGGTTGATTCCGACGCTTCCGACGAGGACAAGGCTGCCGCCAAGGCCAAGGCGCAGGAGTGCCTGGACAAGATCAACTCCGGTGAGCTGAGCTTTGAGGACGCCGTTGAGCAGTACTCCGAGGACACCGGTTCCAAGGAGAAGAAGGGCGATGTGGGCTGGGATAAGCTCACCACTTTCGTCGACAGCTACCAGACGGCGCTCGAGGGACTCAACAAGGGCGACGTGAGCGAAGTCGTCGAGTCGACCTATGGCTACCACATCATCAAGTGCACCGACTACTTCCATGTCGATAATCAGGTTGATGACATCAACCAGGTGCCCAAGGACATCAAGAAGTATGTCTCCAACGTGGTGAAGACGCAGGCGGCCAGCACCGCGTACAGCGAGTGGCTAGAGCAGTACAAGAAGGATGCCGACATCACCGTTAATCCCATGCCCAAAGACGTGCCATACAACGTCAGCCTGAAGGGCGTCACCAAGAGTTCGACCGACGATTCGTCGACGACTGAGTAATCATGGGGCGGTGCTCGCGCGAGTGCCGCCCACGCTATTAGAGAGGATTTGCAGATGACCAACGAAGAGCTGCAGAAGGAAATGATCGCGGCCATGAAGGCCAAGGACAAGGTTCGCCTGTCCATCATTCGCCAGGTTAAGGCCGAGGTGAAGAATATCGAGGTTAACGAGCGCCGCGATGTGACCGAGGAGGACGTCAACAGCATGATCAAGCGTCTGATTAAGCAGACGAGCGAGACGCTGGAGATGTCCATCAAGGCCGGTACCGACCAGGAGCGTACCGACAACCTGACCGAGCAGGTCAAGATTCTGGAAAGTCTGCTGCCCGCGCAGGTTTCGGGCGAGGAGCTCGAGGCCCTGATCGAGCAGGTCATCGCCGAGCTGGGCGCCACGTCCAAGAAGCAGATGGGCCAGGTTATGGGTGCGCTCGGCAAGGCCACCGGCGGCAACTTCGACAAGCCTGCGGCTGCCAAGATTGTTGGCGCAAAGCTTGCGTAAGGGCCGAGCGGTACATAGTTGATGTTAAGGGGACGTGACCATTGCGGTCGCGCCCTTTTTGCTGGCCGATGAAGGGCGCCTCCCCTGGCTGGTCATTGGGCACTCATTGGGGACAGGCTTAAATGAGTGCCCAATGAGCAGGTACTCATTTAAGCCTGTCCCCAATGAGCGCCAACGAGCAGGTGGAAGGTTGCGGGTTCTTTACGGGAATGTAGTGTGGGCTGCGGAAACGCGGTTCTTTCCGTACAATAGTTCAACTCGTGTAAACGCAGGGAAGGGACATTCATGGCAGACATGATCGAGATCAAGCATCTCAACAAGTACTTTGGCGACCTGCATGTGCTCAAAGATATCAATCTCACCGTCAAGCGCGGCGAGAAGCTCGTAATGATCGGGCCTTCCGGTTCGGGTAAGTCGACGCTCATCCGTTGCGTCGATTATCTGGAGGAGCCCACGTCGGGCGAGGTCATCATCGACGGTACGCCGCTCACCAAAAAGAATCACCTGGAGATGGCTCGCAAGTATAGCTCCATGGTGTTTCAGCAGTTCAACCTGTATCCCAACATGACGGTGCTGGGCAACCTGACGCTCGCGCCCATCAAGCTGCAAAAGAAGAGCAAAGAGGAGGCGACCGAGATCGCCATCGCCGCGCTCAAGCGCGTCGGCATGGCGCATAAGGCCGGCGAGTATCCGCAGAATCTCTCGGGTGGTCAGCAGCAGCGCATCGCCATCGCCCGTGCCCTGTGCACCAAGCAGCCCATCATCCTGTTTGACGAGCCGACCTCGGCGCTCGACCCCGAGATGGTCCAGGAGGTTCTGGACGTTATGATTGAGCTTGCGCAGGAGGACATCACTATGATCTGCGTGACGCACGAGATGGGCTTTGCACGCCAGGTGGCCGACCGCGTCATCTTTATGGAGGACGGCCGCATCCTGGAGGAGGGCACGCCCGAGCACTTCTTTGATAACCCCGAGAACCCGCGCTGCCGCGAGTTCCTGTCCAAGATTCTGCACTAGGCGCGGTGATGGACATGACGGATATGACGAGGGCGGCCGTGTCGCGCCGTCATTTTTTGCAGCTGGCTGGCGCCGGCATGCTTGCGCTGACGGGGACCGCGCTTACCGGTTGCGGCAACTCCACCAGCGGCGAGGGCTCCGACAAGGGGTCTAAGCTTGCGGCTATCAAGTCGCGTGGCCATCTGAATGCCGGCGTTAAGAAGGACGTTCCCGGCTATGGATATTACGACACTGCCAAGGGTCGCTTTGAGGGCATGGAAGTCGATTTGTGCTACCAGATCGCCGCTGCCGTCTTTGGCGTGAGCTACAAGGAGGCCCGTGCCCAGGAACTTGTCGAGTTTACCGACGTAACGCCCAAGACGCGCGGTCCGCTGATCGATAACGGCCAACTCGACGTGGTCGCGGCGACCTACACCATCACCGACGAGCGCAAGAAGAGCTGGGATTTCTCGACGCCGTACCGCACCGACTACGTGGGACTCATGGTCAAGAAGCGCTCGGGTTTTACCTCGATTGAGGACCTGGACGGCAAGGTCATTGGCGTAAGCCAGGGTGCCACCACGCAGGGCCTGATCGAGCAGATGATCAAGGACAACGGCTTTAGCTGCAAGCCCGAGTTTAGGGCCTTTAGCGGCTACCCCATCATCAAGAGTTCGCTCGACGCCGGCAATATCGACGTCTTTGCCATGGACCGCTCCACGCTGGCCGGTTACATGAACGAGACCGTTGAGCTGCTGCAGCCCGAGGTCAAGTTTGGCGAGCAGGGCTACGGCGTGGCGACCAAGAAGGGCTGCGACCTTTCGGCCGTGGTCGATCAGGTGATTTGCGATCGCCTGGCCGACGGCTGGCTCGACCAAGAGGTCAAGACCTGGGGTCTTGTATAGGCGCATCGTCCAAGGAAGGAATCAAATGCTCGAAGGATTATTTGACGCCGACCGTTGGTCGACGACATTTCAAAACATGGGGCCCTTCTGGGAGGGCTTTGGCGTGACGCTGCAGGTGGTCGTTGCCGGTCTGCTGCTGTCGCTGGTGCTGGGCACGCTGCTGGGCGTGTTCTCTACCACTCGTTCGCGCGTGCTGCGCGCCATAAGTCGCGTGTACGTGGAGTTTTACCAGAACACCCCGTTGCCCGTGCAGGTGCTCTTTATGTACATGGCCGGTCCGCAGTTTTTGCAGGCCATAACCGGTGCCGACCAGCCGGTGCGCATCGCGCCATTCGTGCTGGGCTTCTTGGGCGTGGGCCTGTATCACGCGGCCTACATTTCGGAGGTCATCCGCACTGGTATCGAGGCGGTTCCGCGCGGTCAGATGGAGGCGGCCCAGAGCCAGGGCTTCACCCGTGCGCAGGCGTACTGGTACATCGTGCTGCCCCAGACATTCAAGATCATTTTGCCGCCGCTGTGTAACCAGGCGCTCAACCTGGTCAAGAATACGTCGGTGCTGGCGCTTGTGGCCGGCGGCGACCTTATGTACCGTTCTGACAACTTTGTGAGTCTGTACGGTTACCTGCAGGGATACATCGTCTGCTGCCTTATGTACTTCATCATCTGCTTTCCGCTCGCCATGCTGGTGCAGTGGCTCGAGCGCCGCTCAAAGGAGCGTCCGCGCGGTGTGAGCTTGGCCGAGCTGGGGCTCGACAACGTAGAGGAGGCCTAGCGCATGGAAATCTTCAACGCGACCAACCTGCTCTACATTTGGGGCGGCTTTGTTAAGACGATCGAGATCTCGGCGCTGTCGATCTTTTTCTCGCTCATCTTTGGCACGGTGCTGGCACTCGTTAAAAGCTATGCGCCCCGCCCGTTCCGTATTTTGGTGAGCGCCTATATCGAGCTGTTCCGCTGCACGCCGAACCTGCTGTGGATCCTGTTTATCTATTTTACGGTGCAGGGTTTGGACATTGTGATTTCGACCATCGCTTTTACGCTGTTTACCAGCGCTGTTATGGCCGAGATTGTGCGCGGTGGCCTCAACTCGATTCCGCGCGGCCAGTTTGAGGCAGCGCAGAGCCAGGGCTTCGGCTTCTTTGCCACCATGCGCTACATCATTCTGCCGCAGACGTTTAAGACGATCATTCCGGCGCTGTTTAGCCAGTGCACGACTGTCATCAAGGACAGCTCGTATCTTTCGGGCATTAACGTGGCCGAGCTCATGTACACGGCAAACGTCGTGATGGCCCACGCGATCGACCTATCGCAGGTGCTTATGCTCTACGGCCTGGTGTTTGCGATGTACTTTGTGCTCAACTTTGGTATCTCGCTGCTGGTGAGGGCGTATCAGAGGCGAATGGTGGCAGCGTAGAATGTGGCAAAGGGACAGCCCCTTTGTCACATAGAGAAAGGAATCGCGATGAGCGATCTGGAGAACAAGAAGAGTCCTGTGGTCATTACCATCGCGCGCGACTTTGGCGCCGAGGGCCACGAGATTGGTCGCATGCTTGCCGACGAGTTGGGGATTCCGCTGTACGATAACGAGCTGCTGGTGCGCGCATCGCTGCGCGCGGGCGAGTCGCTCGATAAGATGGCCGCCTATGACGAGCGTCTGGCCGTGGAGAACATGGCGTTTCTGCCCGACCGCTACGATGCCCGTTCGTACTCGGACAAGTTGTTCCAAAAGATGAGCCAGGTGATTTTGGATCTGGGCGAGACCGAGAGCTGCATTATCGAAGGCCGCCTGTCCGATTACCTGTTGCGTAACAATCCCAACCACATTGCCGTGTTGGTGACCGCTCCCTTTGAGGACCGCGTCGAGATTGTGCGCAAGAAGCGCGGACTTAACAAAAAGAAGGGCGCCAAGCTGGTCAAGCAGCAGCAGAAGGCGCGTGAGGCGTTCTACAAGCGTTACAGCGCCGGAAAGTGGAAGATGACGAGCGGCAAAGACATCGTCGTCAACCGTGCCAAGCTGGGCCGCGAAGGCTGCAAGGATGTCATCGCCGCAGCCTACCGCTACAAAGTAGCGCAACTCGAAGGCTAGTCGATCAAAACCACCACAAAGGGGACAGCACCTTTGTGGTGGTTTTTGTTTTAGGCAGAGGGGAAGGCTTTAGCGAGACCGGCGCGCGTCTGCGTATCGGTCTTTTGGTAGATAGAGCTCAGGTGGCGCTGTACCATGCGCATCGAGATGCCGAGCTCCTCGGCGACCTGCTTGAGCGGGCGTTCATCCTGGGTCACGGCTATGAGCACATCGACTTCGCGCGGGGTGAGACCGTGGTTGGCGATGAAGGCCTGGCGCTGCTCCTCGATGGTGGGGGCGGCGAGTGCTTCTTCTGCCAGCTGCTCGCGCTCGCGCTCCCGCTCGGTTTGGGGCAGGCGGAACAGGCCCGCGGCTACAAACGCCGCGCAGGCGGCGACGAGCAAAACGAGCGCACCGATCATAATGAGGGCAACGTTATCCGAGGTCACGAGAGCAAGCGAGATGCCCGATGTGGTGAAAGCGCATACATTGTTGGCGGCGCGGCCCATGCCAGCCCAAAGGGCGGGCGCATGCATGTGCGGTGCCAGCTGTGTAAAGGTGGCGGTAAAGAACGTGACGAAAAAGCCCGAGCTCAGGTAAAAGACGACAAGGCCTAGGTTGGGATCGGCGCCGGCCTCCACGGCCAGGATGGAAATGGTCGAGAGCACGGCGATGCCGAGCATGACAAGTCCCATGTAGCGGCGCTCGGCAAGGTCAAAGATAAGACCGGCGGCAAGGCCGCTTGCCGCCAAAAAGAGGCGCGGCCAAGTCTGCACGGCAATGGTGCCGTGGGCGTTGGAGAGTGTGACCACGTTGTCGAGGGTGGAGAACAGACAGGCAAGAATCATGACGAGCGCGATGCTCCAGCATGCCTGCTTGGCGAGGGCATGAGAGGACTCAGCAAAGGGATTGATGGCGGGGCTGGAGCTCTCGGCAGCTTTTTGGGGAACGACGCTGAGGGCGGATATGGCGATAGTCGCTGCGCCAAGGACGATGAGCTCTGCGATACCGCCGCAATTGAGCAGGTTGACGGCGAACTGCATCAGGATGCCCGCGGCATAGGCTGCTCCCGCACCGGTGGCGAGCTTGGGATCGTCTTGAAACGCCAGTGAAAAGGCGTGGTGCGCAGCGGCGCCCAGCAGGCCGAGTCCGAGGAATGCGAGGCAGCCCAGAATCTCGAGGGCAAGCGAACCCGTGGGGGACTGGATCTGGGTCAATCCCAGGATGGCGATGGGAACGGCGGCGCTGACAACTGCCTGGGGCTGGCCTTTGCGTTGGGCGAGACCGAGCAGTGGTGCATATCCGATAAAGCCGAGCACGCTCGCACCCAGAATAAAGCCCTGTGCGATTACAACGCGTTCGGCACCGGCGAGCAGCCCGACGTTGACGTCGAAACGAAACTCGGCGGCAAGGAAGGCGAAGGTGAAGAGCGCGAGTGCCAGAAGCGCGTTGATTTTAGGCCTGCTCAGGTTCAAGGACGGTCCTTTGGGTGGACGAATAATCGTGTCCTCGATTGTAGCGTTCCCGGGACGAGTGTGGCGATGGCGAAATCATATTGAATTAAACCGCAGGTAGAGGCCTAGGTTCACATCTACGAACCTAGGCATATGGAGTCATTTGGCACATCTTGGTGGTACAGGACCACCACAAAGGGGACAGGCACCTTTGTGGCGGTATGTCCCTACGACCAAGGAGGCCGTTATGAACGTAAGCCACTTTGACAAGCAAGCTCAACGTGAGTCCACCTGCTCGCTGGTTCACGGTACCTGGCGTTGTGTGGGTGCCAAAATAGCTTGCGCCGGCGCGTGTGCGCTTATGGTCGGTCAGTTGCTGCTGCCGAGCGTGGCGCTGGCGACGGAATGCGCCGATCCCGCCGCTGGGACGGATGAGGTTGCCGCGGCTCCGGTGACGCCGACGGTTGCGGAGGATACGGCTGCAACGACCGCGCCAGCTGCTTCGACCGCGCCTGCAACCGATGCTGCTCCGGCGGCGCAAGCCACCGTTGAGCCTCAGCAGACAATCCCAGCCGATGCCGCCAATGAGCCTAGCGGTGCTGCGCTCGCTGGGCAAAACGCTTCTGGCGACGACAACGCCGCCATGCCGGCGAGCAACGCCATCATGCCCTGTGGCGTGACCGATGTGACAGGCGGGGGCGGCGTTAGGGTCAATACGACCGTGGTCGATCATTATACGAACTGCGAGCTTTCGGACAACATCACGCTCGAAAAGGGCCAGTCGTATACCCATGATTTTCCCGATGTTGAGGGTGGCATTCCAGAAGCGCTTGCGAGCGAAGTTGTCGAGGTTAAGTACTACAGGGCCGATGCCGCTTCGGGCACTCTGGTCGAAGTTCAGGATGCGTCCATGTCCGACGTGACGGCTCGCTTCGAACCCGTTGGCAATCACATGAGGCTGACGCTGACCTTTACGGGTGGCGCGGCAGGCGGCTCGTATCGACTCACGCGCAATGAGGCTCTCTATATTGGCTCGGCACTGGAGTATACCGGAACTGACTATGAAGGCAGCTCGACTATCCTCAACGAAACCAGGTACGATTATTACCTCCGCTACGCCATCAATAGCGAAATTACGCTCGTTGCGTCAGAAAACGAAGCCCTCCATAACCTGAACGTCAACGACGTGAAGACCAACTACGCGCCCGGCGAGGCGCCCCGCGCGACCGCGACGATTCCCGCTGCTGACGCCGACAAGTACGAGATCGCCTACGAGTGCTGGGAGGAGATGGATGGCAGCGACCCCGCGGAGCTCACGCCCGTTGCCTTCTGGTATTCCGACCCCGCCAAGTATCCGACGGGCGCGAGGAGGATCGAACACTTCGAAGAGGGCAAGTTCTACATGTATTCCGTCGAGCTGAGGCTCAAGGGCGACAATACCGTGGGCAATGACTGCATGATGTACGTCAACGGCCATTGGACGCACCACATCAAGACCGTCAACGGCGTCTTCGCGCCAAACGCTGACAATATGCTGTGCGAGCAGCCGATCGACGAATGGCGGGCCATCGACGTTATCGAGATCAACGGCGCCACGACCACCTTCAAGGCAGGCGATAAGCCGGTCTTTACGGCGAATGTTCCGACGGGCTCCAACTTCCTTCCTCAGTGTGAGTACTGGACGGGTAGCGACGGCAGCGAAGTGAACTCTCAGGAGTTCTGGGATCAGAACATCACGAACCACATCGACGCCTTTAAGCCTGGCGTGACCTATCGCTACGGTATCTACCTCAAGCCCGCGCGCGGATTCTACTTTACGCCCAACACCAAGCTGGTGATCAACGGCCAGGAGGGCGGCTACCAGATGGGCGAAGCGAGTGTAGTTGATCCCGAGAGCGGCTGTATCTTCACTCTGTGGCTCAACACCGATTTGACCTTTACGCCTGAAGCCACGCCGACTCCCGATCCGCAGCCTACGCCGGATCCCAATCCGACGCCGCAGCCCGAGGTCAAGCCCGAAACCAAGCCTGAGACGAAACCCGAGACCAAACCCGCGGCTAAGCCGGCCACGACAACCGCCACGACCAAGACGGTTGAGAAAGCCGCGCCGACCAAGAAGGGCGATGCTGTCCTGGCTACCACGGGAGATACCACCGTAATGACGGTCACCGCCCTAGGTATCGCTGGCGCAACCGTTGCCGCTGCCGGCATCGCCGCAACCAAGCGCCGCAAGCGTTAGGTTTTGGCGGCGGCGCCCATCCTCGGCTTTAGCAAAATCTCAATCTGTAACACCAAGCCAGTCAAAACGGCTCTAGATGTTACAGATTGAGATGAACCGAATGGCCGCCAACCTAACGTCTCGATCTGTAACACGTAGCGGGGAATTTGGTCTCTAACTGTTACAGATTGAGACAAAGCGGGGGCGGCTGGAGCAATATCTCGATCTGTAACAACTACAAGGCTCAACAGGGCCTAACTGTTACAGATCGAGACAAACATCGGAATCGGTTCGCCGACCAGACCCCAAACCGCCACAAAGGTGCCTGTCCCCTTTGTGGCGGTTTGCGCAGGTAGAACGGTAGGTTCGTATATATGAACCTACCGTTCGCTTTGTTTTTGGACGACGATTACGCTGGATGACTTTTGGTTTCAGGAAAGGAACGACCATGAGGTGGACCACTGTTCGAGCGCTTTGCCGCCGCCTGACCGTTGCCGCGGTGACCCTCACCATGGTGACGGGTTCGTTGCCCGCGGGCGCGTTTGCCGAGACCCTCACCACCGATAGCACCTTTGTGCAGACGGATGTCGAACAAGTAGACGATGCCGATGCCGCCGACCCCGCGCCCGATGCCGCCGACGCCGCGCCCGATGCCGGCGTTGCCGACCCCACAGTGCCCGCCGCCGATGACGTCCTTACGCCCCCGGACTCCGAGATTGCATTGGCGGCAGGCCTGACGGGCGCCGGGCAGACCGAGAGCACACCTGCGGGTACGCTCGCCACCGATCTTGTCGAGGGCAAGGAACTCGCCGAGCAGCAGAAGCAAGAGGAGGCTTCCGGTGCCGAGGCAACCTGGAACGAGGAACTTGAACTCTGGGCAACCTCGAAGGGCGCCACGGGCGTAAAAGGCGAATACGATGATGGCTACGTGGCCGGCGAGCAGACTCCCGCGCAGTACTACTTCTCGATTGATAGCCTCACCAACGAAATTTCTATCGAGTATGGCGACGCGGGCATTACCACGTTGGAGGTGCCCTCGACCATCGACGACAAAAATGTCGTAAGCCTTACGGGTATGGGAAGCGCTGCGCTCACATCGATCACCTTCGCCCCTAATTCGCATGTCCGCTCGGTTGGAGGCTTGGGCGGCAGCAGCATCAAAGAGATCGCACTGCCCGATTCGGTCGAGGAGCTCAAGAGCTATGCATTCTACAAAAGCAAGACGCTCCAAACGGTAACCTGGCCCAACAACGCGGCCTTTACCACGATTCCCGAGCAGGCCTTTAAGGAATGTGAACAACTTGACGACAAGGTGGTGGCAACGCTGCCGCCTTCGGTCAAAACTATCGACTATCTTGCATTCGCCTATTGCGGCGTGCCACAGTTCTATGTCTCGGACACAACAGTGCTCACCTTTACGCAGATCAATGTGCCGGGCACGGTGGAGCGGATCGGGCACTATGCCTTTGATGGGTGCTCGCATGTGTCGTCGGTGACGATCGGCGATGGTGTCAAATCTATCGGGGCGCTCGCGTTCGCCTCTCTTGATCCTGCGATTGCCGGCAAAGAGATTGTGCTACCCAAAAGCGTGGAAATGATAGAGTGGGGAGCTTTTGAGAACACGAGATACGGAAACGAGACGAACCATAATGCCGTTGCCCTGCGCGTGATGAACCCCGATCTTCAGCTTGGTGAGGCGGGCTATCCGGGCGACTATAATGAGCGCGTGACAATCGATGGCGTAACGTATGCGATTCCCTTTAGTGAAGGCCAGACCATCTATGCCTATGCGACCGATTCGGCTGGCAACCCCTCGATGGTCAAAAAGCTTGCCGATGCCGTGGCCGATCGCAAGGACTCCGTCGATTCCTCGAAGCCTGCCTACACGTTTGAGTGGATGGGCGAGGCGGCCCAGATCACGGGCAAACTTCCCCAGGGCGCGGCGGCCGTGCTCGTGCAGGCGGGGCAGTCCACGCCGCTGGCGGTTGGCGATGACGGCAGCTTTACAGCGGACGCCCTCTCCAAGACGGCAGCCACCCTGCGCATTTCGCTCAGCGGTTACTATGACATGGTGCTGGCGCGCCCGGGCGACCAGATGACGGGCACATGGAATATCGGAGACATTAAGGCGGAGGACTTTACCAAGATTCCGGCTTCGCGCGCGATTGAGCTCAACGTGGGCTTTCTTGAACCGATTGTGGGCCAGGATAAGACCGAACGCATTGAGCTCGATAGTCTCGATAACATCGATCTGACGGTGAAGAGCGGCGGCAAGACGCTTAAGCCTGCCAAGGGTGACAAGGAAAACGACTTCCGTATCCAGGGTACAGCGCTCGTGGTGTCGCAGGCCATTGCCGATGCAGACCAGGATCTGGAGATAACGCTCGAGCCCAAAGACAGCCTCAAGCTGGGTGGGGCGACGGCGACGGTGAAGCCTTCGGCCGGCAAGGTCGATATCGACTTGAAACCCTGGGGCACGGCGACGGTCACGACCAAGGGCGACTACCAGGGCGCCAACCGCGTGCTGGTGTTCCGTACGTCCGACGGCAAGCTAGTCGCCGACGGCGTCACCTATTTGATGGGTTACGAAGACGATGGCACCACGCCTATCATGAAGGCCGAGACGCCGCGCCTTAAGGCCGGTTCGTACACCATCGTCGCCTTTAACAAGACGAGCTACGACATCCAAGCGACGAGCTATTCCACGTTTAGCCGCCTAGGGCTGACCGTGGGTAAGTATATCGCGCAAAAGCAGGTGAAGATTGAGGACGGCAAACAGCTCGACGTGACGCTCGACGTCCCCACGTTTGACGTGGAGACGTATCGTGCCGAGCGCGGGCTGACGGCGGGCTCGGTTATCGCTGATTCGTCCGCGGTCGTTGGCGCGGAGACCGAGCTGCGCATTCATTACGAGCTCAAGGACAGCCAGGCTGCCAAGATTGAGATTCCTCTGGCCAAGGATGCCGTCGAGGATGTGTCCGCAGGCGCTCGCGAAGCCGGCGCCAGCTCCGATGTCATGTGGGCTGCCACAACTTGGGAGGGCGACAACCTCGTTCTCGATATGAAGAAGAGTGCGGGCGCCGATGTGTTTGTGCGCTTTAAGCCTAAGGCCGCGGGCATCTATGCCGTCTCGCCGCTTATTACGCTGGGCGAGGTGACATTGCCGCTGGGAAGCACCACACTCGAGGTTAGCGGATCGCGCATCGAGGTCGACAACACCGACGTTCACAGCCTGCTGGGCAATGTGGCCTACGTGTATGCAGCGCCGGGCAAGAGCGTGCAGCTCACCGTGGGGACGGGCTCGTCGGCTGCAAAGTACACCGGCAAGACCAATAAACTCGGCCGTGCCAAGATTGAATACGAACTGCCGCAGGATACGCTTGCCGCCGAGCGTGTGACGCTCGAAGCGCGCGTGGGCTCGACCGATGTCGCCGCCGCTGCCGCAGAGGTGACGGCTCGCAACTATGTGCGCTATGTTCCGGGTGCTTCGGTCTGGAACTTTGATGTGACGTATCGTGGCGGTACGCAAAACCTGGTCAAGGACGGCAAGGACACGGGTAAGAGCCTGTGGACCTTCCACCATCTGCCGCAAAAGAAGAACGCCTACTGGACGTTCGATATTACGCTCGAGGTGGGAAACGAAGAGGCCGCCGATACGCTCGACCTGTACGTGGACTGCGTGGATGGCAAGACGGTGACGATTCCTCTGACTCAAAAGTCGCGCGAGGGCACCCGCGTGCGCTATGCGGCGGAGTATGTGGACGAGGGTTACCTTAAGCTGCTTAATGAGTTTAACAAGGCGAATGACTCGACCTATGTGAACTGCGGCAACTTTGAGCAAATCTTTATGCCGCAGACCTACCGCATCTCCAATGCTCAGCTTATGACCATGCTGAGTTTTGACGCCAACGCTTCGGCCAAAAAGCATTCCGCCGCGGCCGAGGAGCGCCAGCAGGAGTTCTCGAATGCCGTGCAGCAGTGGCACGAGTATATGATGGATAACTCGTTTAATGATGTCGACGAGGCCTTTAACGACGCGATTGACCAGATGGTCGCCGATGCGTTTGCCGAGGAGGACAAGGACGGTAAAGAGGACGAAGCCCAAGGTGGAGCTGCCCGTAAGGCTCGTCGCGCCCCTGCCGCCAGCGACGGCGAGGGTGATGGTACTGGCAACGACGAGGCCGCGCAGTTTGCGGCTGAGCTCAAGGCCGCGGTCGGCGGGTCGTCGGCGCTGCTGACCCAGCAGGGCGACAGCTATGGCGTCAATGTGGACAAGATGATCTTTGAGGATGCTTACGGCACCAGCGAGGATTGGTATCAGGAACTCGCGGCGGCCCAGGGCGCGAACGCTGCGGATGCGGCCGCCATCAAGGAGCTCGTCGACCATGCATCGCGAGCGGAGTTTATTGCCCAGCAGGCCGAGGATCTGGTGGGCCAGTCGATGGGTATCGGCCAGCTCAACCAATATGGAAGCTGGAATGACGCAACCGCTGCGGCGCTCAACAAGTGTGCGGGCATTAAGGCCAGCGAGTACAACGGCCAGTCGACGAGCGGGTTTAACGATTTGGGCCAGGCGCTCGGCAGCTCACTGAGCTACAAGGCGGCTGACGACGATACCGTCAAGGGCTTTAAGGTCGCCGCGCCCGATGGCGAGCAGACGGCCTATATCGAGTCGGAGTTTATCGAGAACTCCAATAACAACAAGAACCAGGCGCTTCTGTTTAACTCGATCGCCATGCAGTGTGACATTCTGGACAATCTGTACGATAACTGGAATGTGGTCCATAGCCTCAATAACTCTACGATTCGCGGCTGGCTTATGGCTTGGAAGCGTAACGGCGACGTGAGCGCCCATATGAAGCTCATCCGCACGATTCGTTCGCTCAAGAGCTATAAGATCGAGTGCGAGATGTTCGGACAGGTCTTTAAGACCGATGCGTGGAAGGCGGCCGGCCAGGCGTTTCCCGCGGCGACCCAGGGCATCGGCATCTTTACCGGCATTTACGGCGTGAACGATGCCAGCAAGAACTGGGAGAACGTGAACGTCCGTATGCAGAAGGTGAAGGGCGAGCGCGAGGGCTATGAGCTTCAGCATACGCGCCTGCTTGCCAAGCCCGAGAAGACCGAGGACGACTGGAAGTGCATTTACGCGCTGCGCGACGCCATGGAGAAGGCGCGTGCGTTTGAGGATCTGCTGCATCGCCAGCTCTGCCACGACAGCACCGATGTGGCGGTGGGCTCCATTATGACAATCGCCGGCGTGCTGACGGCCGGTTCGGCGGGTACCGTGGTGGGCGCTGCCTATGACGCGGCTTCGACCAGCGTAGGTTCGGAGCGCGCGATTAAGCTGACCAATGCCGAATGCGCCTACGATGTTACCTGCGAGCAGGTGGAGCGCGCGTGCCAGAATCGTATTACGGTCAACTGGGGCGAGCTGACTGATACCGAGGTCTACAAGGCCAACAAGGACGGCTTGATCTCGGACGAGAAGATGCAGTCGATCTTCGAGGCGCGTTATCGCAATGTGGCTGCCAAGGCTGCACCCGACCCTGCGGGCGTGGTGTCCGAGGGCCTGCTGTCCAATACGGTTGAAGGCGCGACGGTTGAGCTGTGGAGCGCCGACGATGCGGCCGGTACCAATGCAGTGCGTTGGGATGCCGAGGAGTATGAGCAGGACAATCCGCTTGCAACGGGTGCGGACGGTGCGTACAACTGGAATACGCCGACCGGCTGGTATCAGGTGCGCGTGACCAAGGACGGGTATGAGGAGGCGCGTTCGGCCTGGCTGCGCGTGCCGCCGATTCAGACTGAGGTGAACATTGGCTTGGCGTCGACGGCGGCGCCCGAGGTGGCTTCGGCCCATGCCTATACCGATTGCGTCGAGGTTGAGTTTGCGCAGTATATGGATGCGAGTGACGATACCCTGGCCGCATTGTGCGCGCAGGGCTTGGGCGACGTGACGTATACGTGGCTCGATAAGCAGGACGATCCCAATGGCAAGCCGCTGTCGCGCGTGCTGCGTATTCGCTATGCCGATGCGTGTGAGGTGGGCTCGACGGTGTCGTTTGAGCTCGACGGTGCTCGCAACTACGCCGGCACGGCCATGGCGCGCTGGGCAAGCGGCGAGCTTGTCGTGGGCGTTCGTGCCGACAAACTCAAGCTCAACGTGGAGCAGGCCGTGACCATGCTTGAGGGCAGTGACTTTGAGCTGGTGGCGCACGTGACCGATAAGGCGGGCAAGCCGTTTGCGGGCGCCAAGGTTAGTGTTGGGCTGGAGTCCTCGGCTATCTGCTCTGTCGATGCCAACCAGGCCGTGACGGGCGAGGACGGCGCGGCGACGTTTGTGCTGCATGGTGCTCTGCCCGGTTTGACGACGTTGACGGCGGCGGTGGACGGCACGGCGCTGTCCAAGCAGGTCGACGTTCGCGTGTCTGCCGAGGCAGTGCGACCGGCGCGACCGGTGGCGACGATTGGTGCGACGACGTTTGGTGCATGGTCGCCCAAGGAGAACTACATTACGGTGCCCAAGGGCACGAAGCTGGAGCTTTCTGCCGAGGATGGCACGACGATTTGGTACACCACCAACGACACCTGCCCCTGCCGTGACGAAGGCCGCGTAAAGTACACCGAGCCTATTGCGCTCGATAGCAACATGTATGTGCGCATTGCGGCACAGCGCCCTGGCATGTCGTACAGCGAGTATTCCGAGCGTCTGAACATTACGATTACGGTGACCGATGAGCCGGCGCCTGAGCCGACGCCCGAGCCGGACCCGACGCCTGGCGACGGCGAGCAGGGCGGCGGTGCGGATGGCTCTAGCGGCACCGGGGTACCTGCGGGCGGCTCGGCTTCGACGACGACCACGGTGACGACGCACAAGTCCAGGGGTAAGGGCGAGAACGGCAAGAAGTCCGGTGGCACGGAGCTTGCCGGCACGGGTGACGCCACCGCGATGACGGTCGCGGCCCTGGGCATCGCCGGCGCAACCGTCGCCGCTGCCGGCATCGCCGCGGCCAAGCGTCGCAAGCGCTAGGTTTTGGTGGCGGCGTCCGTCCTCGGCTTTAGCAAAATCTCAATCTGTAACACCAAACTGCCCAAAACGGCTCTAGATGTTACAGATTGAGATGAACTGTTTAGCCGCCAACCTAACGTCTCGATCTGTAACACGTAGCGAGGAATTTGGTCTCTAACTGTTACAGATTGAGACAAACGTCGGAATTGGTTCGCCGGTCAAGTCCCCGACCACCACAAAGGCGCATGTTCCCTTTGTGGTGATGGGTTGGCCGGCATAGAAAAAGTCCCCGCCGGGCGTGTGCTCGACGGGGACTTTGCCGTTTGATGGCTAACGCTGTAGGTGATTACTCGCCCAGCAGGCTCTTGGTGATGGAAGCGGCGGCCTTCTTGCCGGCGCCCATCGCCAGAATGACCGTAGCGGCACCGG
>DXLQ01000028.1:0-7915 GCA_019414685.1 Collinsella sp.
ACAGGCGCTTGGAGATGCGCACGCGCTCGACCTCGGCATTGTTGGCGCTTTGCTCCAGACGGCCGATCTCGGACAACAGGGAGCGGCGCTCGCCTTCAAGACGGGCGATCTCGCCGGCGGCATCGCCCTCAGCGGCACGCGCCTCTTCGACGGCCGCATTGGCCTCGACGACCTGATCCGACACATGCTCAAACACGGCAGCCAGATCGGGCTCAAGCCCCTCCAGCTCGCGAATGCGACGCTTACGCTCCAGAGCACCCGAGGCCTCGCCAGCATCGAGGCCCACGCGCACCAGGCCGCCACAGCTTACGCGGGCGCCATCGGGAGTCACATAGGTCACACCGTCAACGACCGGCGCCAACAGCGCGGCAGCCAAGTCATCGACCACGTAATAGCCGCCGAGCAGCGCCTCGACGACGGGTCCGTAGCCTGCGCGCACGGACAGACGATCAACCAGGCGGATACCGGCAGCGCCCTCAGCGGCGGTAGAGCCGCTCACGTCGCGCGCCACCAGCAGTGCTTCGCCCGAGGCCTTCTTTTGGTCCAGAGCCGCACGACCGGCACGCTCAAGCGCGGACGTATCGTCGAACAGAAGCGCATCGATATCGCCGGCGAGCAATTGCTCAACCAGGCCCTCAAGCTCGCGCGGGGCTTCGAGCACATCGCCCAGGCGACCCGTTACGTCATCGCCCAGCGCACCCACCAGACGGCTCACGAGCGGCGAGCTGTCGGCCATGCGCGCATCAAGCTTCTTTTGGCTGGCAAGCTCCGAGCGCACCTCGGATAACTTGTTGCGCGCCTCGCTCTCACGATTACGCAAGTCCTTCAGGGCCGCACGGGCGACCTCGGTGGCCTCACGCGCATCGACCTGAGCCTGGCGCGCCTCCTCAAGAGCGCCCTCAAGCTCCTCGGCGCGGTCGCGACGGGTCTCGAGCGAGGCCGTGACCTCCTCGAGCTGTTCATCGATCTGCTCCAGGCGCGAGGCATACATGTTGTCCTCGACCTCGGCATTGGAAAGCGAATCCTTCACCTTGGCGAGCTCGAGCGCAGCATTATCGGCAACGCGCTGCACATCGCGCTGCTCGCGCGTAAGCTGCGAAATCTGATTGTCGAGCGCAACGCGCCGCTCGTGGAGCTCGGCGGCGGCAGGACCAGCGGCGTCAACGTCCTCCTGGACCTGCATATGCGCGCCGGTCACTTCCTCGAGCTGAGCACGTGCGTCCTCGAGCTCCTCGACCACACGACGACGCTGATGCTCGGAGCTCGAAATCTGCCCGCGCATGTCGGACAGGCGCGACACCATGTTATGGCCCTTTTCCTCGAGCAGACGCATGTCTGAGTTAATGCGACCGACCACATCTTGCATATGGCGGCGTTGCTCGCCCAGATCGCCCACAAACAGGCCTTTTTCCCCGAGCATAACTTGGAGCTTCTCGAGCTCGCGCTCCTTTTCGCCCAAGCGGTACTGCGCAAGCTCAAGTTCGGCGGCGCCCTCCTTAGAGCGGCTCTCCAGGTCGTTCCACTGCGACTGCAGCGAACGAAGCTCGTCGACGGCCAGCATCTGCGTAAGTTCGTTCGCGCGCGAGGACAGCTCTTTGTACTTGCGCGCGCGATCGACCTGACGCTCCAGTGGCCGCAGCTGACGGGCGATTTCCTTATTGATGTCGCGGGCACGCGTCAGATGCTCGTCCATCGACTTAATCTTTTTGAGCGCACGCTCCTTGCGGCGCTTGTGCTTGGAGATGCCGGCGGCCTCCTCGATGAGGGCGCGGCGCTCCTCGGGGCGGCTCTGCAAAATGGCGTCGAGCTTGCCCTGGCTGATGATGGAATGCGTATCCTTGCCCAGGCCCGAATCGTGCAGGATGTCCTGAATGTCCATCAGGCGGCACGGACTCGAGTTGATGAGGTACTCGCTTTCGCCCGAGCGATACATGCGACGGGTGATGGCGACCTCGTCAAAGTCGACGGGCAACATATGGTCCGAGTTATCGAGCACCAGCGTGACCTCGGCGACACCCACCGGCTTGCGCGCCGACGAGCCCGAGAAGATGACATCCTCCATGGCCTGGCCGCGCAACTGCTTGGCGCTCTGCTCGCCCAGGACCCACAGGATGGAGTCGGAGATGTTCGATTTTCCCGAGCCGTTGGGACCGACGATGACGGTCAGGCCCGGCTCAAACGTCATATGGGCGCGGTCGGCAAACGACTTGAACCCTTTGAGCGTGAGGGACTTGAGATACACGGTTCCTCGCTTACACGTGCTTCTTATTCAGAATCACGCCGTTGGTGGTGTAACCCATGCGGTCGAGCGCTTCGAGCGCGGCGGCTCCCTCGGCTTCCTTCTTTGAGGAGCCGGAGCCGCGACCCTGACGAATACCATCGATCAACACCACGGCGGTAAAGGTGGGCGCATGCGCCGGGCCCTCGGAGCCAACGAGCTTATACGCCGGGGGCTCGTGACCGTCGGCTTGCACGCACTCCTGCAAAAACGACTTGGGGTTCGCGGGATGCTCGGCGCGCTCGGAAGCCAAATGCGGCTTAAGCGTACGATGGATAAACTCCGCTGCGGCATCCCAGCCGGCATCCAGGTACAGTGCGCCCACGAGCGACTCGTAGACGTTCTCGAGGGCCGAATGCAGGCCGCGCGCACCGGTACCGGTCTCGGAGGCACCAAAGATGATGATGTCGTCGATGCCCAGCTCGTGAGAAACCTCGGACAGCGTAGCGCCCGAGACAAGCGACACCTTCAGGCGTGTGAGCTTGCCCTCGTCAAACTCCGGATAGGACTCAAACAGGGAGCGTGCGACCACAGCGCCCAAAATGGAATCGCCCAAGAACTCAAGGCGCTCATAGCTGGCAGAAACCGGCTGGCCCTCGACTGCCGAGGGATGCGTAAGCGCCGCGCGCAGCAGCACCTTATTGTTGAACTCGTGGCCCAAGATTTCCTGGGCGCGCGTAAGTCGGTCGGATAAAGCCAAGACTTAGGCCTCCTTGGCAGCTTCGATAGCGTCGACGGCGTCGGCGACAGAGTTGAGCGAGAGAAGGGTCTCGTCATCGATCTCGAGGTTGAACTCGTCCTCGATAGCCGTAACCAGCTGCAGGCGCTCGAGCGAGTTGGCATCGAGGTCGTCAAAGGTGGTCTCATCGCTAATTTCGGCAACATCGACGCCCAGAACGTCAGCAGCGACCTCGGCGATCTTGTCGAAGATTTCGGAGCGGTCCATAGCGCTTCCTCTCATAGTGCATGAATACCAAAAGAATGGTACCGCCCGGGCGGTACCAAGACACGGTTCTGATTCTACCCCACGACGTGCGCCGCGAAGCACATAACAGCACTCTAACTCGCTCTTATAAAACGATACCGTCCATAGAGTTGGCGACATTCTCGACCAGCCCGGCGCGCACGGCTTCGGCCGCCGCAAGCGTACCGTTTTTAACAGCCTCGACCGAGGTGGCACCATGGCCGATCAGGACCACGCCGCGCAGGCCCAAAAGAATCGCGCCGCCCTTGGCGTCGCCCGAAAGCTTGGCTTTAATCTCGCGCATCTGCTTTTTAATGAGCAGCGCGGCGATCTTGGTGCCGAGCGAGGCCATAAAGGCACCCTTGAGTTCCTGCAGCAAAAACTTGGCAGCGCCCTCGGTGGCCTTGAGCGCGATGTTGCCCGACATGCCGTCGGCGACCACGACGTCAAAATTGCCCGACGTAAGATCGGTGCCCTCGCAGTTACCAACAAAGCCGGGAACGGCGGCTTTCATGGCCGGGAAGCAGGCCTTGGTAAAGTTGGAGCCCTTCTCGTCCTCGGTGCCGTTGGCAAGCAGGCCCACGCGGGGATGCTCGATGCCCAGGACGACGCGGGCATAGGCGCTACCCATCTGAGCAAAACGCACCATGTCATCGACCTCCACATCGGGGTTGGCACCCATGTCGCACAGCACCGTCAGACCGCCGGCGCGATTGGGCAACGCATTGGTGAGGCACGGACGCACCGGCTGCTTCTTGCCTTCGGCCTGATACCTAAACGGCGTCACGTAGGCGGTGGCAGCGGCGGTCATGGCACCGGTCGAGCCGGCGGAGAAGAACGCATCCGCGTTGCCCTTCTTAATGGCGCGGCAAGAAAGCACGATCGACGACTTACGCTTGGTCATCACGGCGCGAATGGGATTGTCATCCATGGCGATAACGTCAGGTGCCTCAAGGGCCTCAACACGTGCATGGGAAGCTGCAAAGGGATTGACGATTTCGGCGGGGCCAGCTGCCAAGACCTCGATATCGGAATCGGCGGCAAGCGCAGCCTCGATACCATCAAGAACAACCTGAGGTTTCTCGTCTCCGCCCACAACGTCTACACAAACGCGAACGTTACTCATATACAAGCTCCTTATACAAAAATGGCCGACTCATTGAGCCGGCCATTGTGGTTCCAGTTGGAACGGCATCGCATCCAGAGTATACAGTTACTCGGTAACGATAACCTCGCGGTCCTTGTAGAAACCGCAGCTGGGGCACACGTGGTGCGGGAGCTTAACAGCGCCGCAACGGGGGCACGTGGACTGAGCCGCAGCCGAGATCTTCATGTTGGCGGAACGACGGGTATGGGTGCGGATAC
Organism: Collinsella sp.; assembly: GCA_019414685.1. GTDB lineage: Bacteria > Actinomycetota > Coriobacteriia > Coriobacteriales > Coriobacteriaceae > Collinsella. The sequence goes on from DXLQ01000028.1 coordinate 4,608, forward strand.
GACCCTGCTTTTGTTTAGGTACGGGCATAGTGACCTTCCTTATGAACTATCCAGTGTGGCGATTACGCGCAAGTAGCGATACTACCACAGTTTTACTCGTCAAGCTTGAGATTCTTCAATGCTGCAAATGGATTTTCCGTGGCAGCGGCCCATTCGGCCTCTGCCTGGGCGGCGCAATCGCATTGCTCGACGTTGAGATTGATGCCGCAGGTGGGGCAAAGGCCGCGGCAATCGGGCTTGCACAGGACAACGAACGGCGTGTCCATGACGACCGCGTCGTTGATGGGCTCACCCAGATCGACGATGCGATCCTCGCCCAGCAACTCGTAGCCGTCTTCGTAGGCCTCGGGGTCCTCGGGCTCCTCAAAGAGGTAGAACTCCTCGATCTCGCCTGCGATATCAAACGAGGCGGGCTCTAGGCAGCGATCGCACTCGCCGGTGGCGTGGGCGCGGACCATGCCCGAGAGCAGAACGCCGGTACCGGCGTTGGTAAAGACAACGTCGTAGGCAATGCCGTCCTGCAGCTGGTACTCCTTCTCGCCAACCGTGAAGGCGGCGACATCGACCTTGCCGGTCAGCGGATAAGAGTCTCCGGGAAACTCGAGTTGCTCGGAAAGATCGACGGTTACGCTCGGGAACTCAGCCATTACCACTGACCGTTCTGCTGGGCGGCACCCTCGTTGAGCTGCTGACGGCAACGGGTGACGGTGCCGGTCAGGCTCTTAAGGTTCTCCTCAAGGTGCGTAAAGACCTGCTCTGCGTAATCCTCGGCGGCATAACGCGTCTCGCGCTCGTACTGCTGGGCACGGTCGCGAATGTCGTCGGCCTGCTGCTGGGCTAGGCGAACGATCTCCTGCTCACCGGCAATGGTGAGGGCCTGCTGCTGAGCGTCGGCAATGATGGAATCGGCCTGAGCGGCGGCGGAAGCCATAAGCTCCTCACGCTCTTTGAGGATACGGCGGGACTTCTGCCACTCCTCGGGATAGCTCATGCGGATCTCATCGAGGATGTTAAAGAAGACGTCGGCGTCGATAACCTTCATCTGGGCGTTCTTGCCGAACGGCGTCTTAGCCTCTTCGATGAGCCCCTCGAGCTCGTCGACAAGACTCACGATCCTGTCGCCAGGAAAATTCTCGCCCGGCATCCGGTCTCCTTTCATAGGTAACATATCATCGAGTTAGTTTACCACATGCCACCAGGCAATAAAAAATGTCACGAAAAGCGATGTTTGAGCGCTTCGACCACGTTGGGCGGCACAAACGTCGACACGTCGCTGCCAAGCGACGCGATCTGGCGCACCACCGAGCTCGAGATATAGCCGTACTGCGGAGCACTCATGACAAAGATAGACTCCAGCTCGTTATCCAGGCGGTAGTTGAGGTCGGCCTGCTGCAGCTCGTACTCAAAGTCGGTCATGGCGCGCAGGCCCTTAACGACGGCACCTGCCCCCTGTTCACGTGCAAAGTCGACCAGCAGGCCGGTGAAAGGCAGTACCTCGATGCCGTCCAAATCGCCGAGGGCCTCGCGGGCCAGCGCCACGCGCTCGTCGAGCATAAAGGTGGTACCCACGCCGTTTTTACCCTGCGACTCGGCCACGGCGACAATCACGCTGGGAAAGATGCGGCGGGCACGGCGAATCACATCGATATGGCCAAAGGTGATGGGGTCGAAGGTGCCCGGGACGATCACGCGGTTGATGGTGTCATTCATGGGCGTCCTCCGAAGGCGCATCCTCGTCATTTTCGTTCTCGTCACCATGGTCCTTCACGTCCTCGGCCACCCAGCGCAGCAAGTCAACCGAGGTAATGCCGTAGCGCTTCTCTCGCACGGTCTCAAAACCAGCTGGATGAGCGCCCGCATCGGTTGCGGCATGCTCAAACAGGGCAAAGGCCCCGGGCGTCAGCAGCTCCTGCTGGGAAAGATTTTGCAGCAGCTCCTCGACCGGCTCGGCGCCAAAGGCATACGGCGGATCGAGCAGGACCAGATCAAAAGGACCGCCCGGCACGCGACCGCGCGAGGCACTCGCCAGCACATCGCCGGTAACGACACGCCAACGCGAACGGTCGCGGCACAGCGACTCGACGTTCTTGGTGATCAGACGGGCGGCGTTGCGATCGATCTCGAACGTGGTGAGCGTGCGGGCGCCACGCGAGAGCATCTCGATTCCCAGGGCGCCGGAGCCGCCAAAAGCGTCCAGCACGCGGACCTCGTCCAAATCGAAGTCGAACGCCGACATGACCATGGATGCACATGCCTCGCGCACGCGATCGGTCGTGGGACGGGTGACATCGCGCCCGCGCGGCTCTTCGATCTTACGGCCGCGCCATTCACCGCCGATGATTCTCATCCTCCGCTGACCTCCTTAAAGATATGTCGATAGCGCGTGGCGACCGCGTCGCGCAAGGGACGCGTCGCCACGGAGTCAAGGTTGCAAGCATACCGCAAGAGCTCGACCGCGTCCAAATGGGCCCATTCGATAAGATCCTCGTCGGCGTCCAGGTCCACAAAGCGCAGGGTCACGCCGCCATGCTGACGGTAGCCCAGGATTTCGCCCTCATGGCGCAAGCGCAGGTCCATCTGGGCGAGCGTAAAGCCGTCTGAGGTCTTTTCGAGCGACTGGAGGCGGTCTTGTGCCGCCGACGCGCCGCCGTTGCCCTTGGAGTGCGTCATGACCAGGCAGGTGCCCGACACGCTGCCGCGGCCCACACGGCCGCGCAACTGGTGCAGGGCCGCCAAGCCAAAGCGCTCACCGTTCTCGATGACCATGACGGTGGCGTTGGGCACGTCGACGCCCACCTCGACCACCGTGGTCGAAACGAGCACGTCGATCTCACCGCGCTTGAAGGCATCGATCACGCGGTCCTTCTCCCCCGCCGGCATGCGGCCATGAAGGCGCTCGATAGTAAGCCCCGGCAACGCCAGGCGCAGCCGGTCGAGCTCGGTTGCCGTATCGTGCAGCGGCACGGGGACGGTCACGCGGCCCTCATCGTCGCGGGCGATACCGGGGACATCCTCAAGCTCATCGGCCGAGTCGCTCGGCTCCACAAGCGGGCAGATCACGTAAGCCTGCTGGCCCTTTTCATGCGCCTCGCGAATGGCGCCGTAGGCCAGGTCGCGGCTCGACTCGGTGAGCACACGCGTCGTAACGCCCGCCCCCGGAACAGGCCGATGGCGGATGATGCTCGTGTCAAGGTCGCCGTAGACCGAGAGCGCCAACGTGCGCGGAATCGGCGTCGCCGTCATAACGAGCAGGTCGGCACCCGGGCCCTTGGCACGCAGGGCATTGCGCTGGCCCACGCCAAAGCGGT
>DXLQ01000028.1:7925-11559 GCA_019414685.1 Collinsella sp.
CAAAGCGGTGCTGCTCGTCGATGACGACAAGCGACAGATGCTTAAACGTCACGTCATCCGAAAGGACCGCGTGGGTTCCAAAGAGGACATCGAGCTCGCCCGATTTCAGCTGCGCATGGATCTGCTCGCGCTCGGCTGCCGGCGTGGCACCCGTCAGGAGCGCCCAGGACATGCCGGCCTGCGAGAGCAAGGGGCCGGTCTTATCGGCATATTGGCGCGCCAGCACACCCGTTGGCGCCATAACGCAGGACTGGGTGCCGCTATCGGCCGCAACGGCCAGCGCGCAGGCGGCGACGGCGGTCTTGCCGGTTCCGACGTCGCCCAGCAGCAGGCGGTTCATAACGCGCCCGCCATCGCACATGTCGTGCAGGATGTCTTGGAACGCGGCCTCTTGCTCGTCGCTCAGCGAAAACGGGAGGGCCTGCTTAAGCGCGGCCAGATGCTCGCCCGCGGTGTGGGCGTAGGGAACGACGCCGACCATGCCACCGTCGTTGCGCAGACGCAGCGCCAGCTGAAGGTAGAGGCACTCCTCGTAGGCAAGCCGTGCGCGCGCGATATCGCGCTCGGCCATGCTCGATGGAAAGTGAATTGAGCGCAGCGCACGAGCATTGCTCATCAGCTGGCGCTTGACGCGTAAGCGTGCGGGAATCGGGTCGAAGGGATTGCCGACAACCTCGAGCGCGCCGCTTACGATGCGGCGCATCCACGCCTGGCTCACGCCATCGCTCACATAATGGACCGGCAGTATGGTGCCCGCGGCACGCCCATCCTCGAGCTTTTCGAAATGCGGCGAGGCCATCTGCTTAAAGCCGTAGGCAAACTCGACCTTACCCATCACGGCCAGGCGGTCTCCCTGCTTAAACTGCTGGGCGATCCAGGGCTGACGGAAAAAGGCGACCTGCAGCACGCCCGTCTCGTCCACCAGCGAGACCTCGGTCACCTGCATACGCGGGCGGGGCTGCTTTTGAACGATACGATCGACCGTGGCGACAATCGTGCACACGGTACCGATGGGCGCCATCTCGATGGACCAGGAGCGCGTAAAGTCGAGATATCGATGAGGGATATGGAGAAGGAGGTCCCCCACCGTCCGAATTCCCAGACGGCGAAGGGCCTCCTCACGTTTACCCGAAACATATTCGAGTCGCGCGATATCCTCGTCGAGCGCATTGCTCTGGGCAAAGCGCTCCGAGGCGCGCGGCACGGAGCACAGCTCGGACATGGGTAGATGCCTACTCGATCGAGAAGATCACGGGATAGAGCGGCTGCTCGCCACGATGAGCATCGATCTCCAGGTCGGGCTGAGCCTCCTCGATGGCGTCGACGATCTCCTGGAAGGCCTCATCGGACAGCTCCTCGCCGGCCAGAATCGTCAGTGCGTCGCCCTCCTCTTCCTCCTGCATGCGGTTGATGCAATCGAGCGTGACCTGCTTCACATCGGAGCCGACCACGTCGATGGAGCCGGCAATGATACCCATGACATCACCGGAGTGAATCGGAGAGCCGTCAGAGGCGCTGGAATCGCGCACGGCACGGGTGACCTCGCCATCGCGGACCTCGCTGATGGCGTCGACCATAGCGGCGACGGCGTCCTCGAGCTCGGAATCGGGCAGGACCGCGAACAGCGCGGAGAAGGCCTGCGGAACGGTCTTAGTGGGAACGACGGCGACTTTCTTGTCGGTGCAGGCAGAGGCAGCGGCCTCGGCAGCCATGCGGATGTTGCCGTTATTGGGCAGGATGATGACCGAGGTCGCGTTGACCTGGTCGACGGCGCCCAGCAGGTCGGCGGTCGAGGGGTTCATGGTCTGACCACCCGAGACGATCACGTCAACGCCGAGGGACTTGAGGATGTCGGCCTCGCCGGAACCGGCGGCAACGGCGACAAAGCCCAAAGCCTTGACAGGTTCGGCAGCCTTTTCCTGGTCCTCATGAATCTTGGCGGTACGGTCGTGGGCCTCCATCTCCATGTTGTGGATAAAGACCTCGTAGATCTGACCAAGCTGCAGCATGTGCTCGAGCACCAGGTTAGGCGTGTTGGAGTGCACATGGATCTTGTAGTCGGGGTAGGCACCCACGAGAAGCTCACAGTCGCCCATGGAGCCCAGGAACTTAAGGCACTCGTCCTCGTCAAACGGGGCGTCGGCCTTAAAGAGGAACTCGTTGCAGTAGCGGAACTCCGAGCCCTCCCAGTCGTCGTTGGCCTCGATCTCAACGCGACCAAGGGCCGCGTCGCGGGCAGAGCCAGCGGAATCAAACGTGGCGGAGAAATCCTCGACAACGGTGCTGCGGCCAAGAGCGGCGGCAACAAAGTTCTCCAGGAAGATGGCAAAGCCAAAGGCGCCAGAGTCGACCACGCCGTTCTCCTTCAGAACGGGCAGCAGGTCGGGCGTGCGGGCGACGGACTGGTAGGCCTCGACGACGATAGCATCGAGCGCGTCCTCGGCCGAGAACTTCTTCTTTTCGCACTCGTCGGCCTTGGTCGAAACATCTCGCAGGACCGTGAGGATCGTGCCTTCGATGGGCTTGCGGACGGCCTGGAAGGCGACCTTGACGGCGCGACGGAAGGCGAAGGCGATGTTGGCGGACGTGATGGGCTCATCGGCAGAAACGAGACCCTCGGCAACACCGCGCAGGATCTGCGAGGTGATGACGCCGGAGTTGCCGCGGGCACCCATCAGGGAGCCGTGCGTGATGGCACCTGCGATGGCCTCCATGTCGGCATCGGCGGGAAGGGCGGAAAGCTCCTTGGTCACCGAGGCGAGCGTGAGCGACATGTTGGTACCGGTGTCGCCGTCGGGCACGGGGAAGACGTTGAGCTTGTTGATCTCCTCGGCCTTGTCGGAAACGGCAGCCGCAGCGATCGGAAAACAGGTGCGAATGGTCTTTGCAATCATGGGTATTTGAATCTCCGTTTTCGGATGCTAGTTCAGACGGCTCTTGAGCGCGTCGATGTGGATGCCGATCTTAAGGCTGGCGGGATCGATCTGGGCGATCTCCTGCAGGGTGAAGGCAACGGAGCTCGAAAGATTGTGGCAGACGGACTTCATGTTGACGCCGTTCTCGAGCACGACGTGAAGATCGACCGTAAGGCCGTTCTCGTCGGCGGAGACAAGCACGCCCTTGCGGAGGCGCTGACCGGCAAGCAGGCGCACGCTCTCGGCGCCCTGGAGCTGTTCGGCCATACCGACGACGCCATAGCACGTCATCGCGGCATAACCGGCAATATCGGCAATAACGTCGTTCGAGACGCTCAGGCTGCCGTTAATGGTCTCAGACACAAGAATCTCCTTATCTGGTGCTCGCGGCACCATCTCGTGGGAGCAATCATTGGAATATTCTACAACGACCGCGCCATGTTGAGGTGGCGGGCCTCGGGATTACATCCTCGACACGAAATGTTGATACGGTAACGTTCGCGAACAGCGATCGCGGCATGAAAAAACCCGCCGCATAAGCGACGGGTTTTACAACCTGGCTCCCCGGGTAGGACTCGAACCTACAACAGCGCGGTTAACAGCCGCGTGCTCTACCATTGAGCTACCGAGGAATTTAAAGCCCAACAGAAAGGGCTGAAAAATTCTGGCTCCCCGGGTAGGACTCGAACCTACAACAGCGCGGTTAACAGCCGCGTGCT
>DXLQ01000028.1:11659-17441 GCA_019414685.1 Collinsella sp.
CTACCATTGAGCTACCGAGGAATAGGTGCGTGCTCTCAAGCAACGAAGTTTATTATACGGACGAATCAGCTCAGGGCAAGAACTTTTTTAAGAAATTTTCCGACCTAGTCATTGGGGACGTTCTTAAACGACCAGTCATTCAAGAACGTCCCCAACGACTACATGAAAGCGCCCTCAAGCGGATGTGCTTGAGGGCGCCTCTTGCTTGACTAGCTTTCGATATAGTCCTTGAGCTTGCTCGAGCGGCTCGGGTGGCGAAGCTTGGCCAGAGTCTTGGACTCGATCTGGCGGATGCGCTCGCGCGTGACGCCAAACTCGCGGCCGACCTCCTCGAGCGTACGGGGATGTCCGTCGACAAGGCCAAAGCGCAGCTCGATAACCTTGCGCTCACGATCGGCAAGCGAATCGAGCACCTGGGTGAGCTGCTCCTGCAGCATGGAGAAGCTGGCCGCATCGGGCGGAACGATAGCCTGGGAGTCCTCGATGAAGTCGCCCAGCTGGGAATCCTCTTCCTCGCCGATAGGGGTCTCGAGCGACACGGGCTCCTGCGAGATCTTCTGGATCTCGCGAACGCGGTCGGCGCTCATGTCCATCTCGGCACCGATCTCCTCGGGGGTCGGGTCGCGACCCAGGTCCTGAAGGAGCTGGCGCTGCACACGGACGAGCTTGTTGATGGTCTCGACCATGTGCACGGGAATACGGATGGTACGGGCCTGGTCGGCGATAGCGCGCGTAATGGCCTGACGGATCCACCACGTGGCGTACGTGGAGAACTTAAAGCCCTTCTGGTAGTCGAACTTCTCGACGGCGCGGATCAGACCGAGGTTGCCCTCCTGAATAAGGTCCAGGAACAGCATGCCGCGACCGACATAGCGCTTGGCGATGGAGACGACCAGACGCAGGTTTGCGCTGATGAGTGCCTGCTTGGCTTCGAGACCCACGTTCTCAATGCGCGTAAGACGACGCATTTCGGTACGCGTGAGCTCGAGCTCGCCTGCCTCGGCAGCCTCGAGCTTCTCGGTGGCCTCAAGACCGGCCTCAATCTTCATGGCCAGATCGACCTCTTCGGAGGCGGTCAGCAGGTCGACCTTGCCGATCTCCTTGAGGTACATACGGACCGGGTCGCCGGTCAGCATCACCGTGGAGGCATCGATGCCGCGCACGCGGGAGCGTGAACGGGACGTGCGCACGGTGCGCTTCTTCTTGCTCTTGGAAGAACCCATCTCGGCGTCGGCCTGACGGGCCATCTTGAGCTCGTGATCGTCGAGCGAGCCGGAATCGTGCTCGTCGTCGTCATCGAAATCGTCGGTATCGGTATCGTTATCGTCATCGTCGACGTCCATCGGGGCGTCGTCGTTTCCGCTCGCGGAGATAATCTGGATGCCGCTGTTGCGCAGCGCGGAATACACCGCGTTGAGCTGCTCATCAGTAACATCGATATCCTTCAGGGCGACCTGAATCTCGTCCTCGGTTACCGAAGTCCTGTTTGAGCCGTTGCCCATGAGCTTTGCAACGTAGGATTCCAGCCCAGTACCCGTGCTCTCAGTCTTTTTTGGCACAGATTCTCCCTTCGTAGTCCACAGGACTCAATACTTTAGCACACACATGGACGTCTATACCCAAAATAAAGACAGGATATAGGCGAGAATACGCTGGTTGACCACAACATCTAGGCCTGATCGGCGTCCGTGGTCTCCAAACCGATCAAACGGAACGGGTCGGCCACGCCTCCGATCGACTTTTGGAGCTCGCGCTGGCGCTGTGAATCTTGCACCGCCTGCACAGTCAGCACGCGACGGTCCTCATCGTCGAGTGAACGGTCCTGACGCAACTTGGCCTGCGCAGCTCGCATGCGACGTTTGATGGTGTAGAGCTCGAGCGTATCGAGCATAAAGACGATGTTCGTCTCGGTCGGGTGCTTACTCGTTGCCGAAATGCGCCCGGCGCTGACAAGCGACGCCGCCTCGGGACACACCGCGCGCGCCGCATCCATGCAGGCAGCAGGATCGGTGCCCGGCGGCGTCGCGAGCACGGCCCACGCAATGGACTCGTGACGCGGGTCGACCCACTCGATAGAACAAATGCGATCGGCATACGTGCGGAACAGATCGGGGTAGCTCGTGAGCATCGTCAGCAGCTCGCGCTCCCCCGCCAGGGATTTCCGCTCCAGATCGGTCAAAACGATCGGCATCGACGGAGCCGCCGCCGCGCTTGAACCATCGGCAACGGGCGCCGCGCTTTCCATCCCCGCTGGCACATCGATTGGCGGCAGATCCTCGTCGGCCTCCACCGGTGTCGCCCCATAGGCATCAAGCGGAACGTAGTCGTACGGGTCCTCCTCGACCGGTGCGGACACCGGCGGCGTCGCACCCGCGGCCCAGGCACCGCGAGACGTCCCCTGCGAACCAGACGCCCGACCGCCCGCGCTGCCCGAGCGCTCAGCTTGCACGCGTTGACGCTCGTAGTTCTGCTCACGGCGGCGCTCGGCATCCTCGCGCTTGGCGACATCGCGAAACACACGGCCCGAGCTCGCGCGCACGGTCTCCAGGTCCAAACCCAACAGATCGGCAATCTGGATAAAGTACGTGTCGATCATATAGCTGTCACGTAGCGGATAGATGAGCGTCAGCGCGTCCTCGAGCGCCTTGGCGCGACCGCCCGGTGTGGTAATGTCGCTCGACTCCTGTAGCGAACGGTACACAAAGTCCATGAGGGGCTCGGCGGCATCGATGCGCGCTTGCAGTGCCTCGCCACCATGCGCCGTGATGAACTCCATGGGGTCGTTGCCGTCGGGAAGCACCACGCAGCGAAGATCCATCGAATCCTGCTCGATAAACTGAATCGCGCGACGGGCAGCCTTTTGACCGGCAGCGTCGCCATCGAACATATATACAATGCGCTTGGCAAAACGAGTGAGTGTCTTAACGTGATGTTCCGTCAGCGCCGTGCCCAGCGTGGCGACAACGTTTTTGATCCCTGCCTCCCAGCAGGCGATGCAGTCGGTATAGCCTTCCACCACGATGGCGGTATCCTGCGCGACGATAAACTCCTTGGCCCAGTTAAAGCCATAGAGGTTTCGTTTTTTATGAAACACGCTCGTCTCGGCGGTGTTGAGGTACTTGGGCTGACCATCGCCCATGATGCGCCCGCCAAAGGCGATATTGTGACCCTGCTCATCAAAGATGGGAAACATCACGCGGTCGTAAAAACGGTCCGCGAGCTGCCCGCGCCCGCGGCTCACGGCCACATTGGCGTCAATCATCTCCTGCGGGGTAAAGCCCGCCTGCGACAGATGCGACACCAGCGCGTTGCGACCCGGCGCAAAGCCCAGGCAGTAGCGGCGACAGACGTCGCCGCCCATACCGCGGCTGGCGAAGTACTCGCGCGGACGGCTGTCCTTACCGCGCATAAGCATGGTGTGGTAGAACTGAGCCGTCTCAGCGCACAGGTCATAGATGCGGGCACGCTTGGTGCCTCGATCGCGCTGCGCACCGGTATCGTGCAGTTCAATGCCCGCACGGTCGGCCAAATAACGGATCGACTCGGGAAAACTCAGGTTCTCGCGCTTCATGATATAGGTGAAGACGTCGCCGCCCTCGCCGCAGCCAAAGCAGTGCCACACCTGCGTAGAAGGGATAATGTGAAACGAGGGGGTCTTTTCGCCATGAAACGGGCAGCAGCCCCAAAACTCATGGCCGCGGGGCTTGAGCTCAACCGTTTCCTGCACGATGGCAACCAGGTCCGACGCCGCGCGTACCTGATCTTTTTCCTCATCGCTAATCACGGATACTCACCCCCTGCTCACCCAAGTTATGAAGAATATCGTCGATATTACCCTCGACGGTCGCGATCAACTCGTCCAGGGAATCGAACACGCGAGACGGACGCAGCCAGCGCGTAAACGCCAGCGACACCGAGGCGCCATACAGGTCGCCCGCATAGCCGATCAAGTTGGCCTCGAGATGCGCCGAGGCGGCATCATCGGCATAGGTCGGCGGCAGGCCGACATTAACGGCAGCGGGCCATACGGTATCGTCGACCAGCACCAGACCCTCATAGACGCCATCGGCAGGCACCTGGATGCCGTCGGGCACCTGGATGTTTGCCGTGGGAAAGCCCATGTCGGAGCCCTCGTGACGGCCAGCCGCCACAACGCCGCGCAGCATATAGGGACGGCCGAGAAGCTCGGCAGCCAGCTCCACATGACCCTGACCCAGCTCATGGCGGACGCGCGTGGCGCAGACGGTCTGCCCGTTAACGCAGAGCAGGTCGTGACCGTAAACGTCAACCCCACGCTCAGCGCCCCAGGCGCGCATCTCGGCAACGCCCGAAGCGCCGCCGCGGCCGAGCCTAAAGTCGCTGCCGACACGAATGGAGCGAATGTCGACAACGCGCGACAAAAGCGCCAGAAACCCGACATGGTCGAGTGCCGCCACGGCAGACGTAAAGGGAACGGCCACCACCGCATCGACCCCGGTTTGGGCCAGGGCATGCAGGCGGTCAGCCGTCGTCATCAATTTTTGAGCGGGCGAAGGACTCACCACGACGTCCGGGTCAGGATCGAAAGTAATCACGACCGCTTTGCTGCCGTGATCATGCGCATCGCGAATAACCGCATCGATCAGCTCTTGGTGCCCACGATGTACGCCATCAAACACGCCAATGGCGATTGAAGCGGCACCCAAGAACTCGCACCCATCAAATGCATCGGCAGAAACGATAGGGGCCTCATCCAACTCACCCGCGAAAAAGATACGCGCGAGCTCGTGAGGCGCCAGCATCATCGAACACCGCCGATCGCCTGCGGAAAGACGTGCTCCATCACAAAGCGGCCGCCCTCGATACGAGCAAGCGCCTTCAATCCCCCATCGAGCACGAGCGCGAACGGCGCCTTCGCCATATCGAAATCCGCAAGCGCGCGTTCAACGGGAATGCGGCGACCACAAAGCAGGTCGTCTGCAAGATTACCCGGCAAATCGACACGCGTGGCACCAAGGGCGGCGATGGGATCCAGAGCGAAGCCGACAGCGGACTCGGCAGAGAGTTCCTCAACCGCATGACAGGCGCCAATGGAAACCACGCCGGAGGCCGTACGGCGCAGCGCGGAAATATGCGCAGCGCTATCGCAGGCGCGACCCAGATCGCGAGCAAGCGCACGAATGTAGGTGCCTTTGCTTACCGAAAAGGCCACGGTCCAGACGCACGTTTCGCCCTCGCCGCTCACGGCGATCAGGTCGGCGGCATAGACCTCGACGGGGCGCGGAGGCAAGTCTACCGCATTGCCCTCGCGAGCACTCTTATAGGCACGAACGCCATTGACCGAGATGGCCGAAAAAGCTGGCGGCACCTGCAACTGCGGGCCAAGCATAGCGGCCAGCTGCTCACGAGCGTAAGCGAGATCGTGCAGCTCGGGGGCAACGGGTACCGTGCGGACGGCCTCGCCCTCCGCGTCATCGGTATTGGTCTCGACGCCAAACGAAATGTCGGCGACATAGCTTTTGGTATCGAGGGTTAGCATGCCCAGCAGACGGGTCGCCTGGCCGACGCCCACCACCATGACACCCGAGGCCATGGGGTCGAGCGTACCGGCATGGCCGACGCGTCGCTCATGGAGGGCGCGTCGGCACTGCGATACCACGTCGTGGGACGTACAGCCCACCGGCTTATCGACGGCGAGCAGCATATTCAATTGAGAAGGCGTACGACGAGCCATGTACCATCCAAAATGTTAGAGCTCGACGGTCACCGAAGCGGGATCCTCCCCCACCAGCTCGGCCAGCAT
>DXLQ01000029.1:0-16902 GCA_019414685.1 Collinsella sp.
TCCAGCAGCTCGCCTTTAGCAAGGCCGACTCGCGCTATCTGATCGCCGACTCCAGTAAGATCGGCAAGCGCGACTTCTACACCTTCTGCCGCCTGGACAGTTTGGACGCCGTGGTGTGCGAGCCGGGTATTGCCGCCGAGGATCGCGCCGCCATCGAGGAACACACGCAGGTCATCTGCTAGCTATCGCTGCGGGAGATCGGACCAAGTATTCAGTTTGTGGGCTAGACCAGGCGGCCGTAGTCCTGTGACTGATGAAAGACATGGGCGATATAGATCGTATCGCGCTCAAACTTGTAAAGACACACGTATTTGTTGACGGTAAACGATCGATAATTGCGTGCCGCCAGCTCTCGTATGTGGGAGAGGGGCCGTAGGAGCGGCTGCTCGCGAAGCAGATCAAGCTGATATTCAAACTCAGCAACAAAATTGCCTGCTGCACGTGGGTTCATAAGGATTTGAGCAAGGTATCTGACAATAGCCTCGTATTCATATTGTGCGCTTTCGAGTATTACGACGTTATAGGCCATATTTGTCTCGTATCGCGGTCGCGAAGGAGTCGTAGTCGCTGTAGTCGCCTTGCGATATCTCGTCTTCTGCCAACATCATACGAGACAGCAGCTTGGCTTTGGCGATTTCGTCTTGCATGAGACGATACTGGTCGCTGCTGATGCAGTGCATGGCCTCATAGCCGTTCTTAGTTACGGTGACGTCGCGCTCGGACTCAACAAGCGCGGTAAATGCAGCGGTGTCCTTCATGTCTCGGACGGGCACACAGGTGGGCATAGGTACCTCCTTTGCGTTGGGACACAATTGTACCACGCCTTGACAAGAATTCGGTACCGTCAAATTGTCTCAATCTGTAACGGGTGGGTGTGATCGGAGAGTCTGAGGGTCTTTATGGGTGGAGCAAACGGCGTGACATGCGCTGTTGAATCCGTACGCCCGCTTGCGTTTTCGAGTGAAGAGGCAGCGAAGTTGATTGGCGTAAGCGCGAAGACCCTTGCAAATTGGCGCTGTCCTAGTAAGGGGCCGGAGTACATTCGCCTCGGCAAATCCTCGCGATCCCATGTTCTTTATTGTTACGATGATCATGAGGCTTGGCTGCACTCTCTGCGCCAGCAGGCCAAGGTAAATTGATTGATAGCTGTTGGGCGCGGACAATATCGTTTGGACGGGTATAGCATGGTTCCATGCTCCGCGTTGCTAATTGCGCCGCTGCGTCATTTGTGAAATGGAATGATTGATGATGGAGAGGCGTGAGGTTCTCGGCTTGCCGCTTTTCACTTGGACTAATGACTGCGGCGGCAGAAAAATGTCCTGGCGAACGACTATCGTATAGAACGCAGCGGTGGTTAGATGGGTCTTCGCGGTTTGAGTGGTACATGGATTGTCGGATGTGGGAGACGTGAGAAACCCATGGTTTGGGGCAAGGTTGCTATTCTGACGAGTTTATCTCTTCATCCCTGTGGCAAAATGAGGACATATTGTCCTGTTATCTATCCAGAAGGTGCGTCATGCAATTATCAGCAGATGAGGTAAAGGCCAAGAGACAGGAGCTCGGCTTGACTCAGAAGGAATTCGCCGCTGCCCTAGGCATGGGCCCCAACGGCGAGCGAACGGTGCGCCGCTGGGAGGCAGGCGAAACAAGGCCCACCGCAGCCGAGTCGAAGTACATCTCCACCCTCGGCCATCGCGCCCCCTTTGCACCCGCAGGGGAGGGGAAGCCTGCCTTCACCTTCATCGACCTGTTCGCGGGCATCGGCGGGATCCGCATGCCGTTCCAGGAGCTGGGCGGCAGGTGCGTCTTCTCCTGCGAGTGGGATAAGTTTGCGCAGAAGACCTACCGCATGAACTACGGCGAAACCCCGGCGGGGGACATCCGTGAGGTCGCCGCTTCAGACATCCCCGACTTCGACGTGCTGCTCGCTGGCTTTCCATGCCAGCCGTTCTCGCTTGCGGGTGTGTCCAAGAAGCGCTCCCTTGGTCGCGCTACGGGCTTCGAAGACAAGACGCAGGGCACGCTCTTCTTCGAGGTTGCACGCATCCTGAACGAGAAGCGCCCGAAGGCGTTCCTGCTCGAGAACGTGAAGAATCTGATCAGTCACGACAGGGGCAGAACGTTCGACGTCATCATGCAGGTCCTCCAGGACGAGCTCGGTTACCACGTTCACTACAAGGTTCTGGACTCCAAGGGTTGGACATGCCAGCACCGCGAGCGCATCTACATTGTTGGCTTTCGCGACGATGTGGAGTTCTCTTGGGACGACCTCGACTGCCCGAACAGTGGTCAGAAAGCCGCGGAGATTCTGGAGGAGGATGCGGACGCGAGGTACGTGCTCTCCGACAAGCTGTGGTCATATTTGAAAGCATACAAGGCCAAGCACGAGGCCGCCGGCAACGGGTTCGGCTACGGTCTTATCACTCCATCGGACACCACGAGGACGCTCTCCGCACGCTATCATAAGGACGGTAGTGAGATCTTGGTCTCGCGCGGCGAGGGCGAGAACCCCCGTAAGCTGACCCCTAGAGAGTGCGCGCGCTTGCAGGGATTTCCCGACCGGTTCATAATCCCGGTCTCCGACACACAGGCCTACCGCCAGTTCGGCAATTCGGTGACGGTCCCTGTAATACGGTCGGTGGCCAAGCTCATGATGGGAGCGTGTCAGGATGGATTACGGGGCGCTTAGCAGCTACTTCGACGGCGCGGTCTCGAAGACCCTCGCGGACGTCGATATCGACGCAGGTAGGAGTAATCAGCACGAGTTCAACGGCACGCTGCCGCTGAGGTCGCTGTTCGGTGACGACGACATCCGCGACATCCGCACCACGTTCGCCTACATGTGCGACGAGGCGGAGCCGGAGATGTGCGACGGGACCGTGACTTGGTACGATGCGCGCCGCAAACATCCCACGAGAACCGAGTACCGTCTCTACTACAAGGACAACCCCGCCATCAGGCAGGCATCCGCTGGCGACCTCATGGTGGTCGCCAACTCCGATGACCTCGGGCTGCTCATCATCTTCGCTAAAAAAGGCTCGACCATCGAGTCGCAGCTGAGGTGGCTGTTCGGCTTCGAGGAGCCCGACCGCTCGGGCTATGCCGTATCAAAGGGCGAGCGCAACCGTATCGGTGCGGTGGCCTCGCGCATCCTCGGCATGATTGGTATCGAGACGCGCGCTCCCTTGAGCGCGGATATCTACTTGGACGATATGGTCAAGAGGTTTGGACATACGTTTCCGAAGGGCATCGACTTTACGGAGTACTCCATCTCAACCCTTGAAGGTCTCGACTGGGCGGATGACCCCGATCGAAGCCTGCTCGCGTGCTACGAGCGCGAGGAATTGCTGTTCAAGGTGTTTGAGCGCCATCTGCTTGAGAGAGACCTTGCGCCCTATTTGAACGGCCAGCTCGACGTCGACGGCATTCTGAAGACCACCATGTCGACCTTCCAGCGCAGGAAGTCCCGCGCGGGCACAGCGTTCGAGCACCAGCTTGAGTTCCTGTTCAAGGGTAGGGGAATCCGATACTCCGCACAGCCCTACACCGAGGGAAAGTCGAAGCCGGACTTCATTTTTCCGTCAATCGAGTGCTACCGGGATGAGGGGTTCCCCTCCTCGAGCCTTACGATGCTCGGTGCGAAGACGACCATCAAGGAGCGCTGGAGGCAGGTGCTCGAGGAGGCGAACCGCATCGAGCGTAAGCACCTTATCACGCTGGAGCCCGCCGTGAGCGTGGACTACACGAACGCCATGCGTGACAGCAAGCTCCAGCTCGTCATCCCCTCCCAGCTTTTCCCCACCTACACGCCTTCACAGCAAGAATGGCTCATGGATGTGGGAGGCTTCTGCGAGATGGTCGAGGAGAGGCAACGGGTACTTGACTAGGCCGGGACAATAAGAGCGTTGAGGCGGCGCGCAAGCGCATGACCATCCTGAAGGGCTCCGAAAAGATTGTGGCATCGCTCAATCAGTTCGGCGTTGTCCGGCGCGTGAGGCGGGGGCACTACGTGATTGCAGAGCCCATCGAACTGAATGACGAGCTTACGCGGTTTTTGGTCTTTGCCGACATGCTGGTAAACCGGTCGAGTTACCGGACGTTCCTGGAACTGCAGGACGTGGCCGAGTTGTTTCCGTTCGCGTGCCGTGTGAGCAAGGAGGGACTTGTGGCTGACGAGCGGTTCGAGGTGAACAACTTCGGCGGGGAGTTCTCGGTGGGGATACGGGAGTAGGAGAGTACAGGTCACTCCTACGACGCAACACCTTTGCCACGCGTGAAAAGCATATCGTCAATCGAAAGCTGCAGGATTTGCAGTTTACCCTGCTCCTCGGCTGGTATCAGCGACGAATCGAGCTTCTCCTTAAGGACTGCGACTATGTACTGGCAGTTGATTGTGCTGGCGCGTGCGATTATGTCACGCAACACCTTACCCTCGATGTTTTCAAGGACGTCATGCACTATGAAGCGCGGAGTCTTGATGCCCTTTGATTCTGCAAACTGCTGATACGCTAAATCAAATGCGGCGATGAGTGACTTGCGTGTGCCCGTGCTGGAGCCAGCGGTATCACGTATTGCAACGGGGAACTTGTTCGACTCTTCATAGTAAACGAGCAGCGGCGATTCGTTGTTGAACTCCCTGGCAAGCGGAGTGAAGAATGCGTTAAACGCAAGCATCATTGCAGCAAAATCGTTGGATTGCGGCTCGTCGCCATCATCAGACGAGCCAAGCGATGCGATTTTTCCCTCAATGCTGGTCTGTTCTACCTCAAAGCTGTTGAGCGTATCTATTACTTCTCGGCATTTGCCGATACTGCTCGAAAGCTCAACTAGGCGTGCCTGAAGCGACTCGTACTCATCGATGAGGTCTTGCTCCACCAATGACATGAATTGGCTGTTCTGCGATGACAGTTGGCTGATTTCACGTTGCACAGATGCACGCTCGGCCTTCAGTTTTTCTGCCACACTCGCGAAATAGGCAATCTTGTTGTCGCAGAGCTGGTTGTTGAATGCGACCATCTCTTCGAAAGTTGCATTCACCATCGGGATCATCGAACAGACTTCCTCGAAAAACCGTCTGCTCAAATTAACGTCGGCTTGTCTACCGCGCTCTTGCATAGCAGTCTGCAGGGCCTCTTCATTTCGTTGCAGCCTGTAGTCTATGTCTGAGAGTTGCAGTGTCAGAGATGCGTATCGGGTGCGTGTAGCCGCGATTTCATCGCGGTTGGCCCTGTAGACATCGGCGTCGATGATGCTGTTGAGCTTGCACTGGACTTCTTCATGCTCGGCTTCGAGCCCTGCAAGTATCTGCTGCTGCTCGCTGACCGTATCGACGTTCTGGACTTTCTTATAGCGTTTGATGGACTCACGCGTCTTGTTCAAGTCCTTGTTGAGGTCGTCACGCTTTTTGTCGAGCGCCGGATCTGAGATGCCGAACAGAGCGTTGTAGACACTCCGGTAGATGGATGTGCTGCCGCTGGGAACGGTTTTGAGGAAGGAATTATCATCCCCGCCTACGGACACGCGGACAAATGAATTGATCAATTGGCGAAACGTGGGCACATTCGCTTCGTTCCCGAAAAGCAAGACATTGAGTCGTTGCTGGTAAGCTTTCTGCCCCATCTTTTCGCCGTCTATGTAGTACCTTCCATTCGGGAAGAGGTCGATTGTGAGAATCACGTCATCGCCATCGGGAAAATCCGATGTCAGTGTCATGTCGACGGCGATCTTGTTTGTGACGATGAAATCGCGTAGCTCCTCGGTCACCGTGCCCGTGTCGGCGTCTGTGTAAATGAGCTTCCTGTCCTTGGCGCCCATTGCGATATCAATGAGCTTGAGGAAGGTTGTTTTTCCAACGCGATTGTGCGATTCGGAGTCCTCGGTATCGACGATGAGGTTGGCACCCTTGTGGAATAAGACCTCGCGAACTATTTCGTCAGTTGTTGTCTTGCGAATTCTAAGCGACTTGATGAACATGTAGCCCTCCCTTCTCGTCTATTGACACGCGTCCGAGGAGGAAGAGAAAGTCCAAAGCCATGACAAAGAAGTCGTAGCTCACTTCTTTCTTGACCAGAGTGTTCGCCGTTACCTCATAGAGTTGACCGGCGTCCAAGCCTGGGTTCTGGTCGATGTAGCCATCCAAGGCGGCAGCGATGTAATAGACCGTGCTCGTCGGCTCATTATTGCGATCAAGCAGCAGCATCGTCATCACCTGGCCTCAGAAGGACTCTGCATTTTGCCACGGCAACGGCAATCAACGCAACGCAGAACTGGTTGATGATTTCTTCGGGGACCTCGTCAGCCTGAAAGCTTGCGTCATTCACAATCATGTTATAGATCTCGTTCTCGATGAGCTTGAGCTGTGCATCGCCGTTTCCTACGCACAGCTTGCCGTCATCGCGAACGTCTGCCACATTGACAAACATCTTGTTCAGCCTTTGGATGATGGCTTCGCTGTCGGGGAATTCCTTGATCACGCTGTCGAGACGAGCGTAGTTCTCAGAATACTCGTTGATGATGTTTAGGTAACGCGGTGCGTGGTTGTAAATCAGCTTCTTCTCTATAGGAGGCGGAGGCGTAAGGGGGAAATCTTCGCCCGTTGGCTCAGTCGACGAAATCATGATTTGCAGGAGTTTATACATGAGCGTCTTTGTAAGCGGCCGGTGCGGGCCAGACGAGACGGGCTGGTAGATGTTTATGTCATGTGAGTCATAGCTATTGGAGTCGCCGGTTATGTTCGTGGCGACCTTTCCAATTGCGCTCTGGCTTGTCTGCGTTGGCTTATCGCGAAGCATGGATGTTCGCCGAGTTGTTGCTGCCTACGACGTTTGTGGCAACTTTACCTGTAGCGGTCTGCGAGTTGTCGCTTAGACTCTTTTTGATTGACTTGATCTCTTGCTTGTTTTGGAGCGAGATGACGGCGGCGGCGATGGATGCGATAGACGCGATAATTCCAAGGATAAGGTTCACAGTCTCCATCTTGCCTCCCAAATGTCAAGTCCAATATTCTAGACCATTATCGAGCGTTCGCTCGTTGCGTTGCCTCTAATTCTTGCTAATGGTCACAAACTGCCGAACGGACTGGATGACCTCACTTTGTGACCGACCTTTAGCCTATTTGCATGGTTAAGGGACGGTTCGTTTGTGCTGGCCTATGTCAATCGAAAGGCAGGCCGACATGGACGGAGACGACCATAGCATCGACGACGAGGAAGAGGTCGCAGCGCAGGCGGGCGGCCAAGAAGGGGTCGCGCAGGCGGAAGAGCCGCAGGCAGTGGACTCGGAGAGGGGCTACCAGGCGCTTCTCGCCAAGCAGGAGGCTCGCATCAAGGAGCTTGAGGGGCAAGTGGCCGAGGCTGCCAAGAGCGCCGAGGTGGCGGACGCCCTGCGCGACGAAATCCAGCAGGTGAAGGCCAGGCGGCCGATGAGCGCATCGCCTTCGCGGCAGACATGGCGACGTTCGCAACCATGAACCTGACCCACCTCTTCTACTCATGCACGGCGCTGGAGGTGGTCTCCGGTTTGGGCAACCTCGCAGGTGTCAAGTCGTGCGGTTCGCGTTCGCTTCGCGCTCGTCGCCCGCCGAGCTGGACTTCCGAGGCTTCGACCCGTCTGCGCTCACCGACCTGACCTACTGCTTCTCGGGGTGCTCGTCGCTGGTGACGATCTACGCCGACGCCACCTGGGCGCTGCCTTCGAGCGGGGTTTCGGACTCGCAGTGCTTCTATAACTGCTACAAGCTGACGGGCGGCAACGGAACCACGTATGCAAGCAGCAGGACGGTTTATACCCACTTCCGTATCGATACGACGGCTACGCCTGGTTACCTGACTGTCTCTGCTTGACATGCTCTTTGGCTACGGTATTTGCGTCAGTCTGGGTAATATCCGAGAACATTTCATCAACGATGCGGACATGGCATTCATAAGCTGCATACCTGCTGGACCTCACCGCATTTTCCGCTTCCTGCAGGCGTGTTGCAGCATCCCTGAATCGGGATTTTGCCGCCATTTGCCCCATGATGGAGTCTGGGTGGTTGTCACTGAGTACGTCTGCGTCTCTCAGTTCTATTTCCGCACTTGCAATGCGTTCCATAAGCAGATTGTATTGGGCATCGCCGACCTCAGACAGGCAGAGCACAAGGTCTTTAAACGCTGCTGCGGTCAGCATTCGATTGAGCACTGCCCTGCAAGCTTCTGGCTCGGCATTCGCCTTCGCGACCATATCATTCACGAGGTATTTTTCCCATTCCTCATGGTCTCCGCCGTTGCCGCCAGACTGTTCCGGAAGCCACTCCGCACTAACTTTTCTCGTCATACGCTCGATGGACAGAACAGCCTCGCCGCTGAGACCAAGGAAGTCAGCAATATCTTGGAGCTCGTACGTATCACAATCGGTCTCCCCGATGAGAAAACCTACTGGCTTTCCGAATATGTCAGCCAGATCTACGAGGTCATCCCATTGAGGAAACTGATCTCCTTTTCGAAATCGGCTGATCTTTCTCGCAATCGCCTTGCGGCCGTTCTCCCTTTCCACTGCATAGCGGTCATCGGCTAGCGAGGCATCATCGGCACCGTTACGCTTTTGATAGAGCAGACGCGCAAGGCCGATATTGCTAATGCCTCTGCGCCCCTTTTCTATTTCATAGCTTTCCATCAAACCGCTGAGTCTCTTTGGAAAAATGTCCTTAGGGCGATCTTTGCGGACGTACATTGTCTTAATCATTCCTCATTAACAACAGATAAGACAATTATAGGACATATACCGTCTTATTTACCGATGGCATGATAGCACTGTCGAAAGTGAGCACCCCAGTGGAAGCGGTGCTGAAGTGAAAGAAAGTGAGGAAAAGGCAATGACGACTTGGGACTATGCGCAATTGTCGCATCTGGCGAAAGAGCTCGGTGGGCCTCAGGCGCTGATCAGCAATATCAGAGCGGGCGGGATTTCCGTTGGAAGAATCCAGGGTGGAGTAATCGGTTCTGTAGCCACGCTAGTCGCAGGTGGAATCGGACTGTATGCCTACGACAAGCACCAGAGGAAGATCGCTCTTGCTGAACAGAGTGCAACCATGCTCAAGGCGAACATCGAAGTATACGAAGAGGCACATTCGTCAACAGAAGTTGATGAGGCTACGAGAGAGACGCAACATAGTGAGGAGGAAACGGTAACTGAATCCAGTGGCGGCGAAGAGGCCTAGCCACCAGATTCATTAGACAGCCACTACCACGAGGAGCCCCGGTATGTACCAGGGCTCCAATTCGTTCTTATACCTTGCAGCGGATACTTAGATCTCTCGGGACTTGCAGTAGAGCGGGTCGCCCTCTCCGACCAGCACATCCCACCGCCATTGCGGGGTCTCGGTGCCGGACTGGCAGAGCGCATCGAGGGGCATGACTTTTTGCTCGGGCGAGCAGGGGCAAAGGTCTGCCTTGATGTGGGCCATGTCTTCGGCCTGGCCGGCGAGCTTTTTTATCCGGGGACCATGCTTTCGGCACGCGATCCCCCATCCTCAACCTCCCAAATCAAAAACTCAATCTGTAACACCTAGACTCGATTTGAGCAGATATCTGTTACAGATTGAGACGTTTCGGCAGAGTGATTCCCGTTTGTCTTGATTTGTAACAGGTAGAGGCAAAAAACTCGACTTGATGTTACAGATTTAGACAAACGGCTGCCGACCCGCGCGAAAACAAAAAGGCCGCATGCGAACCCGTGGAGGGATTCGCATGCGGCCGACAGGGGTATGCGGCGGAAACTAGGCCATGAGCAGGCCGGTCTCCGCGACGTTCTTGTACCAGTACGCGCTCGCCTTGGGATAGCGCTTCTGGGTCTCAAAGTCGATGTAGAACAGGCCGTAACGTTTGTTATAGCCGTTGGTCCAGGAGAACTGGTCCTGCAGCGACCACACAAAGTAGCCGTCGACGTTTACGCCGCCGTCGATTGCCTTGAGGATCCATGCGAGATGTTGACGCATGTAGTCGATGCGAGGGGCGTCGTCGATAAAGCCATCCTCGAAGTCGTCCTTATAGCCCATGCCGTTCTCGGTGATGTAGATCTTCTTGTAGTTGGGGTAATCGTTCTTAATGCGCAGCAGCAGGTCGTAGAGGCCCTCGGGATAGATGATCCAGTCCCAATCGGTGGTGGGTACGCCTTCGCGCACGCATGACTCGCCCACGCCCTTGAGGAACCAGCGCGAGGAGCCCTTGTCGCCGGTGCCATTGTGGTTGATGTCGTTTTCGCCCTCGGCGGCACGCAGGAACTGGCACTTGTAGGTGTTGACGCCCAGGCAATCGTTGTAGGGGAGCGCGGCGGTCAGCGCGGCGATGTCCTCGTCGCGGACGTCGAGCTCGCCGCCGGCGATATGGGCCAGCTTGGTCGCAGCCTCCATGGTGTCGGCTGCATAGTGGCCGCGGAAGGTGGCGTCGAGTACCCAGCGGTTGTTGATGACGTCGGCCATGCGAGCTGCCTCGCAGTCGGCGGCGTTGTTGGGGTCGAGGGGATACTTGGGCTCCAGGTTCTGGACAATGCCGATCTCGCCCTCAAAGCCGCCCTCATGGAAGGCGACGACAGCCTTGGCGTGGGCCACCATCATGTTGTGCATGAGCTGGAAGGCCTTGTCCAGGCGGTACTTCTCGCCGTGCGGCCAGTTGCCGACGATAAAGCTGCCCTCGGCGGTTGCGGGAATCTCGTTAAACGTGAACCAGTGCTTGACCTCGGTGAACTCGGCAAAGCAGAACTTGGCGTACTCGACGAAGGCGTCGATCGTCGCGCGCGTCAGGAAACCCTCGCCGCCGTTCTGGTAAAAGGCCTCGGGCGTATCGAAGTGATCGAGCGTGACATAGGGGATAACGCCAGCTTTGTTGCAGGTGGCGAAAAGCTCGTGATAGAAAGCGACACCCTCGGGGTTAATCTCGCCGGTGCCACTGGGGAAGATGCGGCTCCAAGCGATGGAGACGCGAATGCCGTTAATGCCAAAGCGCTGGCACAAATCGATATCGACCGGATATTTGTTGTAGAAGTCGCTTGCAGGATCGGGGGAGAAGCGACCCTGGGCTGCCAGGAAATCGTCCCAGGGCACTTTGCCCTTGCCGTGCGTACGGGTCTCGCCCTCAACCTGGTAAGCAGCGGTGGCGCCGCCAAAGACAAAGCCGTCGGGGAACTGCATGGGGTTGGTCATGAGTCATCCTTTCTGTGGGATACGAATAGGGAGAGGTGCCCGAACTGGGGATCCGGGCACCAACAGAGGGAGGAAACTAGTCGAGGTTCTCGCGGAGCCACTTAATGGCGCCGGCGGGGTCGCGAGTAAGGTCGATATATTCCTTACCGCGCGGGGCGAGCAGCTTAATGCCCAGGCGATCGGTGTCGGCCTTCATGTCGTTGTAGTAGCTACGAACCTGCGGGGCAAGCACGATAACGTCGTACTGATCCATGATGGCAGTGTGCTGACCATAGGCGCCTGCGGAGGAAGCGATGTTCTCTCCGGTCTGCGCGGCACCTTCCTTGATGGCGTTGGCAAGCATGGCAGAGGTGCCGGCACCGGCGCACAGGACGAGGACCTTCAGGCCGTCGACATCCTTCTTAGCGGATGCGTCGGCGGCAGGCTCGGGCTGATCGGCGACAGGCTTGCTTTCGGCGGCAGCGGCGGTCGTCTCGACGGAAGCGGTGGCCTGCTCGACAGCGGGCGCAGAGGCGTCGGCGGCGATGGCAGCGGCACCATTGGACTCGAGACCCAGCTCGGCGGCGCGCTCGGCCTCCTGGTCGCAGAGCAGCTTATCGTATGCCTTCAAGAACGGCAGGTAGATGATGGCGTCCAGTAAGATGATGATCGCGACAAATACCAGGGCGATAAGCTGGAAGTTCGTGGTGATGAAGATGCCGATGGGGGCGGGGGTGGCCCAAGGCACCACGAAGGAGAAGCCGTTCATGCCTACGTTATCGATAAAGAACTTGGCAACGCTCACGTTGACGCAGCCGGCGGCAACAAAGGGGATGAGCATGTAGGGGTTAAGGATCATCGGCGCGCCAAAGAGCAGCGGTTCGTTGACGGCAAAGGCAACAGGAACAATCGAGGCCTTACCGACGGCCTTGAGCTGCTTGGACTTCATAAAGAGAATCAGCAGAAGCGGCACGATGAAGGTGGCGCCGGTGCCGCCGAACTCACCTACGAGCGACATGTTAAAGGTGAGGGAGTGGGCGGGGTGGCCACCGGCCAGCAGAACCTGCAGGTTCTCGGCCTGGTTGGCAAGACGGATGGGGTCGATGCCCGGCTGGACGATCGAGGGGCCGTGGACGCCGATGAACCAGAAGAACGCGGTGGCTGCCTGGATAAGGATAAGGCCAGGATAGGTTTCTGCAGCGGTAAAGAGCGGGGAGAGCAGCTTGATGAGCAGCTCGGAGAACGGAACGCCCATGAGGTTGCGCACAACCACATCGATGATGCCGCAGATGATGACGGCGCCGCCAAAGGGGATGATGTCGCGGAAGTTCTGAGCGATGGCGCCCGGGACCTCCTTGGGCAGCTTAATGGTCAGATCGCGCGAGACGCAGAACTTATAAACCCACACGGTAATGAACGCGGCGATATAGGCCGAGAACAGACCGCGCGTACCCATGCTGGTGCAATCGAAGACCGAAAGCTCGGAGCCGTCGAACTTGGTGGTGAACTGCGTAACGGCGAGCAAAAGCATGCTGCACTGGGCGGCCACCATGGTGGAACCGTCGTTGAGCACTTTGCCGGCGGGCATGCGACGGTTCATGGATGCCGTGAAGTTCTTGGCGGTGGTGCCGGCAACCATGATGCCCATGACGCCCATGGTGAAGTTGTAGAGCTTGTTGCACCAGTCGATGAGCGGCTGGGGCAGCGTGATGCCGACTACGCCGGGAAGCGTGGCGATCAGCAGAAAGATCGAAGAGGTAAGGACGATGGGCATGCACCCAAGGAATCCGTCCTTGATGGCCTGGAGGTAGATGTTCCTCGAGATCTTCTCAAAGAACGGTTGATGCTTTTCGAGCATCTTTACGATGGCGTCCATAGAGCTCCTTTGCTGCTTGATGCGCGATGCATGTGGATGGAACTGGTCGTCGATGGATGGTCAGGACTGCCCGGAAACCTTCCTGGGTAAGGAAGGCATTGCGAAATGACAACGTTGTCATTTCGTTAATGACAACGTAAGACATTTTTGGAAGAGCAACAAGGATTTACGGGTGAACGGTCGATATTGTCCGATAAACGGCTGATTTGTCAGTTGGGCAGGTAGTGTATGCTAGAACACAAAAAACAAGCGATGCAAAACCGACTGGAGAAGTAGTGGCAACGATGGACAAGAAAAATGTCTCAATGAACGATGTGGCAGTTGCCGCGGGTGTTTCTCTCAAGACGGTGTCGCGCGTGATCAACGAGCCTGATAGCGTGCGAGAGTCGACGCGCGATAAGGTCCATGCGGCCATGGAGGCGCTCGGGTTTCGAACCAACTTTGCCGCGCGTTCACTCAAGTTGGGCCGTTACGGGTGCATTGGCGTGGTGCTGTTCCACTTGTCGGGCGGTGCCGTGGACATGATTGACGGTATCGCAGATGCCGCCGAAGAACGCGGCTTTGCGCTCACGATGATCAAAAAGCGGGCGGGGGAGAAGATGACCCTTGCCGAAGCGGCGCGTAGGATGTCGCAGCTGCCTGTTGATGGCATGATCTTCAACCTGCGTCAGATGGTCGATGACTTTGATACCTTTGAGGCGCCGAAAGACCTCAAGACGGTGATTATCACACCAATGGAACATCCTACCTGCTCCACCGTCAGTGACGATCAAGAGGGCGGCGCGCGCATGGCGTGCGAGTACTTCTTGAACCACGGGCACAAGAACGTGTACTTCGTTTCGGGTAAGAAAGAGTCGCTGTCGAGCCAGTGCCGAATGAAAGGCTGGCGAGCGGCGCTCGAGGCGCGTGGCATTGAGCCGCCCGAGCCTCTGCAAGGCAATTGGAATGCGGATAGTGGCTATGCCGCTGGCCTTGTGCTTGCCGATAAACCCGATTGCACGGCGGTCCTCGCTGCTAACGACTGCATGGCAAACGGCGTGATGATGGCTCTACGTGACAAGGGCCTGAGTGTGCCCGATGATGTGTCCGTGATCGGCTTTGATGACGAGCTTTACAAGACGATTCCCAACTCGATTCTGACGTCGGTGAAGTTTCGCCACCGCGAGCTGGGCATCCGTGCGCTCAACGAGGTCGTCGCAGGTCTGGAAGCCCCGAGCTCCAGAAGCCGTACGCTCGTCTCGGGCGTGTTGGTCGAGCGTTCCAGCGTAAAGGACTTGCGGGCGTAGACGTGCTCGGCCTATTCCGTTTGTCTCGATCTGTAACAACTAGACGGTCAAAAGTGGTCTACATGTTACAGATTGAGATTTTCGGCTTGGCCTGTGCGTTCATCTCGATCTGTAACAGCTAGGACCGAAAAACTCGGCTAGATGTTACAGATTGAGATGAACAGGAGGACGGGTGCGGTCTAAACAAAATGGCCCGCGCATCACACATCGATGCACGGGCCATTTATTGTCTGCAAGCGGCAGGTGGTGTCAGCGTCTTATGCCTCGAGGTTTTCCTCGATCCAGGCGACGGCACCCTTGGGATCCTTAGTGAGGTCGATGTACTGTTTGCCCTTGGGCGACAGCAGCGTGATGCCCAGGCGGTCGGTGTCGGCCTTCATCTCGTTGTAATAGGTGCGAACCTGCGGAGCCAGGACGATGACGTTGTACTGGTCCATGATGGCGTAGTGGCTGCCGTAGGCACCGGCGTTGGCGGTGATGTCGATGCCCAGCTCGTCGGCGCCTTCCTTAAGCGCGTTGGCGAGCAGTGCAGAGGTGCCGGCGCCAGCGCACAGAACCAGAACCCTCAGATCCTTGCCCTTAAGGGCGGACGGAGCTGCGGAGGCCTCAGTGGCAGAAGCGGTCTCGACAACAGGAGCCTCAACGGCGGGGGCGGCAGCGGTCTTGACGGCCTTGGTCTCCTCGGCCTCTTCTTCGGCCAGGGTCTCGGCCTCCTGCTTGCACAGGACGTTGTCGTAGGCCTTGCAGAACGGGTAGTAGATCAAGAAGTCAACGACCAGCAGGACGACAACCAGGACCAGAGAGATCGGCTGGAAGTTGGTGTCGATGAAGGTGCCGATCGGTCCGGGGAGTGCCCACGGCATGGCATAGATAAAGGGCTCTTCGGTGGTTTCTGTGGGAGAGATTCCGGCATAGGCCCAGCTCAGCGGGCGAAAACAACGATCTGGAACTGAAACGGCCCCGGGAGGGGCCGTTTCCGCGTCATCCGCCTATGATTGCTAAGCCAAATTCAGACAACCGAAGAGGTGTGACGCATGAAGAGTCTACTACTTCTCGCCCTCGGTCTGGCCCGCACGGTCGTCCTGGGCGCGCGCATCGAGGCCGAGCGCATCGTCGTGAGCGTCCGGCCCTACAAGCGCGAGCAGCGCCGCTGCCCCGTATGCGGCAGGGCCTGCGACTTCTACGACATGGCGAACCGCGGGGCCCCCAGGCTGTGGAGGGCGATGGACCTGGCGCGCTCGGCCTGCTACCTGGAGTACGCGCCCTGCAGGGTGCGCTGCCCGGAGCACGGCGTGCGCACCGAGGCCGTCCCCTGGGCGCGGCACGGGGCGCGCTTCACGCGCGACTTCGAGGACTGGGTGGCGTGGCTGGCGGTCCGCTGCACCGCCTCGGCGGTCTCCGAGCTCGCCCGCGTCGAGTGGCACAGCGTGGGCGGCGTGTGCAGGCGCGTCTACGCCGAGCTGGAGGCCGCGCGCGGCGCCTCGAGGTTCGACGGCGTGCGCCGCATCGGCATCGACGAGACGTCGTACAAGAAGGGCCACAAGTACGTCACGGTGGTCGTCGACCACGACCGCGGCTGCCTCATCTGGGCGCACGAGGGCACCGGCAAGGACGTGCTCAACCTGTTCCTCGACGAGCTCACGCGCGAGCAGAGGCGCGCCATAGAGGTGGTGACCGCCGACGGCGCGAGGTGGATAAGGCAGCTGGTCAAGCGCCGCTGCCCCAACGCGAGGTGGGTCATGGACCCCTTCCACGTGGTCCAGTGGATGAACGACGCGCTCGACGCCGTGCGCTGCGAGGAGTGGAACGCCGCCAGGGCCGCCGCCAGGGCCGCCAGGCCCAGGCCCGAGGGCAAGCGCGGCAGGCCTGCCAAAGGCGAGCTGCCGCCCGAGGAGGTCAGGGCGCTCGAGGAGGAGGCGGCCTCCATCAAGGGCAGCCGCTACGCGCTCGTGAAGAACCCCGAGGACCTCACCGACGGCCAGAGGGCGAGGCTCGAGGCGCTCAAGAAGAGGGCCGGCTCGCGGCTGGTCAGGGCCTGGGAGCTCAAGGAGGACCTGCGGGCCGTCTTCCGGGCAGCCGACGGCTCCGAGGCCGCCGAGCTGCTCGACGACTGGATGCACAGGGCCGCCTACTGCAAGATCGCCAAGGTCGTCGCCGTGGAGAAGAAGGTGCGCCGCCGGCGCGACGACATCATCGCCGCAGTCGAGCTCGGCATCAGCAACGGGCGCGTAGAGGCCATCAACAACAAGATCAAGGTGACGGTGAGGATGGGCTACGGCTTCCGCAACACCGACAACCTCGTGGCCCTGCTCATGCTCAGGTGCGGCGACTGCCAGCCCCAGCTCCCGGGTCGCCCGGTGAAGGCGAGGAAGAAGGGCGTGAAGGGAGCGAAGAGCGTTGCTGCCTAGGCTAGCCCCTTGTCACACAAACTACCGAAGCCTCCTATATTTTGAGCACGGCTGTGATCTAACAATAAGTTTAGTATCGCCAATTTGATGAAGATAGCGACAATCGACAATGCAGTCAGCCAGTTGCCAATCTACAACGATTTGATCGAGAGAATGCCAATAATAAGTGCAGTCTCC
>DXLQ01000003.1:0-48474 GCA_019414685.1 Collinsella sp.
GTTAGCCCTCCTTGCGAACTTTTTGCAGGTAGCGGTAGACGCTGGGCTCCGAGATGCCCAACGCGGTGGCGGCGCAGGCCACGGCGCCCTTGAGCATGAACACCCCGTTGCCGTTGAGGTGGCGAATGACGTCCACGCGGTCGCTTTGACCAAGCGACGTCACATCCAGCCCGCGAGCGCTCAGCAGCTCGGCAATGCTGCGGTCGATGAGCTCCTGTGTGGACTCCGAAAGGCTTTCGACCTCGATAGAGGCGGGCTCCGTGCGCGTCGGCGCCGCGTCGAAGCACGCCATGAGCTGCTGTGCCATGGCGTTGATGGAGCGCACGGTCGAGAGGTCGGTGTTGACGCAGAGCATGCCGACGATCTCGTCATTCTCGCGGATAAAGTACGTCGCTGACTCCAATGTCTTGCCACCGGCACCGCGGCCCTCGTAGCCCGTAATAAACGGCAGGTCGCGATACTTGGCGTCGTGCATGATCTTGAGCGCCAGATCGGTGGCGGGACCGCCGACCTTGCGGCCGCTCACGATACCGTTGCGGATATCGACGATGGCGTGGTCGGGATCCGAGAAATCGTGCAGGACGATTTCGCTGTTCTTACCGAGTACCTGCTCCAGGAAATCGACCATCGGCAAAAAGCGACGTACGGTCTCGTTCACGGGCAACTCCTTTGGGTTCTATCGAAGTGTTCATAACAATTTTTTATCATGGTAACACGCTGCCCATCATCTCGTATATCCGCAGGTACATTGCGTAATGCAGACGAACGGTAGGAATTTAGCGGTAAACGGTTGACCAAAAGAAATGTTATATGTTATTTTGACCAGACACTTTCCTGACCTGCGGAAATGCGTAATTTCAGCTGAAGAATAGTCTGATAACAAAAAATTATTATTGAGAATGAGAATCATCTTTAATACGATATGCAATGAAGGCACAACCTCAACCCCGCACTGCGTCACAATAGAGCGTCAGATGCGAAAACAACTACTTCGAGGATTGGTGGTCAAATGACCCAGGAGACGGTTACGAACGGTACTGAAGCCCTGTTCACTCGCGAAGGCATGCCTCCCGTTAAGGAAATGATCCCGTGTGCCCTTCAGCACGTACTGGCATCGTTTGCCGGCATCATTACCCCGGCGGTCATCATGGCCGGCGTCTACGGCTTTAATAGCCAGCAGAGTACCGACATCATCCAGGTCGCGCTCATTCTTTCGGCGATCGACACGGCCCTTCAGGCCTTCGCTCCCTTCCGTCGCATCGGCGGCGGCCTGCCCATCGTCATGGGCGTTTCGTTCGCGTTCCTGCCGGCCCTGCAGGCCATGGGTGCCTCGGGCTTTAGCTTTGGTGCGCTGCTGGGTGGCGAGATCGTCGGCGGCGCCGTCGCGGTCCTCTTTGGTCTGGCCTACAGCAAGATCAAGTGGCTGTTCCCGCCCGTCGTGACCGGTACGGTCATCTTCTCCATCGGCGTTTCGCTGTATCCCACGGCCGTCAAGTATATGGCCGGCGGTATGGGTACGCCGCTGTGGGGCACCCCGCAGGCCTGGTGCGTCGCTCTTATCACCTTCGCCGTGGTCTTTGCGCTCGCCAACTTTGGCAAGGGCACGCTCAAGCTGGGATCCGTGTTCTTTGGCATGATCGTTGGCATGATCGTCTCCATCCCCTTTGGCATGATCGACTTCTCCAGCGTCGCCACCGCTCAGGTCTTCGCTCTTCCCAAGCTCATGCCCTACGCGCTCGAGTTTGATCCCGAGGTCTGCATTACCCTCGCCGTCGTGTTCCCCATGGTTGCCATCCAAGTTATCGGTGACGTCTCCGCCGCCTGCCTGGGCTCCATCGACCGTATGCCCACCGAGCGCGAGCTCTCCGGCGCTATCGTGTCCCAGGGCCTCACCTCTATGGTCGGCGGTCTGCTGGGCGGTCTTCCCACCAGCGCCCTTGGCCAGAACGTGGGCATCATCTGCTCCAACAAGGTCGTCAACAAGTGGGTCTTTGTGATCATTGCGGCCGTCTTTGCCATCGCCGGTCTGTTCCCGCAGCTCTCTGCCGTCCTTTCCGCTATCCCGCAGCCCGTCATCGGCGGCGCGACCGTCGGCGTCTTTGGCACCATCACCATGAACGGCGTGCGCATGTTCACCCGCGAGGGCCTCACGCAGCGCACCACCACCATCGTCGGCACCTCCGTCGTCTTTGGCCTGGGTATCTGGATGGCCAGCGGTTGCCTTGCCGGCGAGGGTATGCCCGCCTGGGTGTCCACCGTCATCGGCTCCAATGCCGTAACCCCCACCGCCATCATGGCCATTGTCCTTAACCTGATCCTTCCGCAGACGCCGGTCGTGGCTCAGCACATCGATGCTGCCAAGGACGCTGCCGTGGATCTGGTCTTGCCCGAGAGCAAGAAGTAACCAATTCGGTGCTATTCGTCGGCGGACGCATCGCCTCGTCCGCCGACGCCATGCGGCACCAAGCCGCACTTCAAAGGGTTTGTCCCTTTGGTGAAGCGTTGACGGGAGAGGGCCCGTTTCCGGTGTAGGCCGGCGCTTCGCACTCCGCCATGTCAGAGGTGTCAAACCCCGCCTCTGATGTTGAAGGGAGCATCCATGCTTCTGGTCGCTAACGGTTCCGTCTTTACCCGCAACGCTCAGACCCCGTTTATTCCAAACGGTGCGGTCGCCATTGACGGAGATACGATCGTCGAAGTGGGCCCCGAGCGCGAGCTCAAGGCCAAGTACCCGGATGCCGAGTACGTCGATGCCCAGGGCAACCTCATCATGCCCGGACTTATCAACTGCCACACCCACATCTACTCGGGTCTGGCCCGCGGCCTTGCCATTAAGGGCTGCAACCCCACCAACTTCTTGGAGAATCTCGAGCAGCAGTGGTGGAAGATCGACGACAACCTGACGCTCGACGGCACCAAGGCCAGCGCCTATGCTACGATTTTGGACTCCATCCGTGATGGCGTCACCACGATCTTCGATCACCATGCGAGCTTCTGCGAGATCCCGGGAAGCCTCTTTACCATTAAGGATGCAGCTCAGGAGCTGGGCATGCGTTCGTGCCTGTGCTACGAGGTTTCCGATCGCCGTGGCCAGGAAAAATGCGACCAGGCCATTGCCGAGAACGCCGAATTTGCCCAGTGGGCCGCCAAGGAGCGTCGCGATAACGACAACCACATGATCGCTGCCATGTTTGGCGGGCATGCCACCTTTACGCTGTCGGACGAGACCATGGACAAGATGGCCGAGGCCAACAACGGCCTGACCGGCTTCCACATCCATGTGTGCGAGGGCATGAATGACGTGTGGGACTCCCGCCTCAACCGCGGTGGCATCAGCCCCGTCGAGCGCCTGCTGCAGCACAACCTGCTTGGTCCCGACACCATGCTGGGCCACTGCATCCACGTGACGCCTGCCGAGATGGATATCGTCAAGGAGTCCGGCACCTGGCTGGTCAACAACCCCGAATCCAATATGGGCAACGCCGTGGGCTGCGCCCCCGTGCTCGAGTTCTTCCGCCGCGGCATCCCCGTGTGCATGGGTACCGACGCCTACACCCACGATATGCTCGAGAGCCTTAAGGTCTTCCTGATCATTCAGCGCCACAACGCTGCCATGCCCAACGTGGGCTGGTGCGAGGCCATGACTATGCTGTTTGAGAACAACGCCAAGATGGCGAGCAAGTACTTCGATCGCAAGCTTGGTGTGCTCGAGGCCGGCGCTGCCGCCGACGTTATCGTTATGGACTACAAGCCCTTTACGCCGCTGAGCGAGGAGAACATCGACGGCCACATGCTCTTTGGCATGATGGGCAAAAACTGCCGCACCACCATCATCAACGGCCGCGTCCTGTACAAGGATCGCGAGTTCGTTGGCATTGATGAGGACAAGATCAACGCGTGGACCATGGCTGAGTCCAAGAAGCTCTGGAGCACGCTCAACGATCGCGCCTACTAATTCACAAGTAGATTCGCGTGCGTCGGATGTTTCGCCGCATCCGACGCACGTATAGGCGGCCTCCGCGGGGTCGCCGGCGCTGTGCTAGCGCTACACCGTATTTGCGCCCGCCGCGCGGTCTCGCCGGGCGTTACAGAGAGGAGCTCATTATGAGCGACATCATGAGGCCGATCCCGTTTTCGCAGCTGATGAACTGGATCATCGAGGAGCACAAGACTCAGGGCGCCATCTTTGGCGTGCGCAAGATGGTCACGGCCAACCAGGAGGGAGCGCTTCCCATTTTTGACGAGCGCATCGAGACTCCGTTTGGCCCGGCCGCCGGCCCCAACACGCAGCTTGCCCAGAACATCGTGGCCTCTTATGTGGCCGGCTCCCGCTTCTTTGAGCTCAAGACCGTTCAGGTTATGGACGGCGAGGAGCTCTCCAAGTGTGTGAACAAGCCCTGCATCGTGGCTCAGGACGAGTGCTACAACTGCGAATGGTCGACCGAGCTCGAGGTTCCGCAGGCCTTTGCCGAGTACGTGAAGGCATGGTTTGCCTGCCACCTGATCGCTCGCGAGTACGGTCTGGGCAGCCCGGACGGCTTTGTCTTCAACATGTCGGTGGGCTATGACCTGGAGGGCATTAAGAGTCCCAAGGTCGACGCCTACATCGAGGGCATGAAGGATGCCAGCGGCTCCGACGTCTGGAACGAGTGCCGTGCCTGGGCACTCGCCAACCTGGATAAGTTTGAGCATGTCGACGCCGCGTTTGTCGAGTCCATTCCGGCGCGCGTGTCCAACTCCATCACCGAGTCCACGCTGCATGGCTGCCCGCCCGCCGAGATCGAGCGCATCGCGACCTACCTCATCACCGAGAAGGGCCTCAACACCTACATCAAGTGCAACCCCACGCTGCTGGGCTATGAGTTTGCCCGCCAGCGTCTGAACGAGCTGGGCTTTGACTACATCGTCTTTGATGATACGCACTTCCGCGAGGACCTGCAGTGGGCCGACGCCGTGCCCATGTTCGAGCGCCTGATTGCCCTGTGCGCCGAGCGCGGCCTGGAGTTTGGCGTCAAGCTGACCAACACGTTCCCCGTCGACGTGACGAGGAACGAGCTGCCTTCCACCGAGATGTACATGTCCGGCCGTTCGCTGTTCTCACTGACCATCGAGGCCGCCCGCCGCATTACCGAGCAGTTTGACGGCAAGCTGCGCATCAGCTACTCCGGTGGTGCCACGGTCTACAACATCCGCGCCCTGTATGATGCCGGTATTTGGCCCGTTACCCTGGCGACCGACGTGCTCAAGCCCGGTGGCTACGAGCGCTTTAGCCAGATGGCCGGCGAGTTTGGCGATCTGGACGGCAAGCCGTTCGCGGGCGTCTCTCTCGAGGCCGTGACCGCGATCCAGACCGACTCACTCACCAACCCGCTCTACAAGAAGCCGCTGCGTCCGCTGCCCGACCGCAAGGTCGCTGGCAAGAGCCCGCTTTCCGACTGCTTTACCACGCCGTGCCGTACGAGCTGCCCCATCCAGCAGGATATCCCTGCCTATCTGGCGGCTGTTGACGAGGGCCGCTACGAGGACGCGCTCAACATCATCATCGAGCGCAACGCCCTGCCGTTCATTACCGGTACCATCTGCCCGCATCCCTGCGGCCGTGCCTGCGAGCGTGCATTCTACGAGCCCGAGGGCGCCCAGATTCGCGCCAGCAAGCTCAAGGCCGCCCGCGAGGCCATGACCGCCGTGCTGCCCAAGCTGCGCGCCCAGGCCATTGCCAACGACAGCGAGCGCAATGTTGCCGTTATCGGCGGCGGCCCTGCCGGTCTGGCGACGGCGTTCTTCCTGACGCGCGCCGGCGTGCGCGTCACCATCTTCGAGGCCCGCGATTCGCTTGGCGGCGTGGTCCGTCACGTGATCCCCGAGTTCCGTATCGCGAGCGACGACATCTCCCACGATGCCGAGCTCTGCCTGGCCTTTGGCGCCAAGGTGCAGCTCAACGCTCGCGTGGAGTCCATCGGCGAGCTCAAGGCTCAGGGCTTTACCGACGTTGTCGTGGCCACCGGTGCCTGGATGCCCGGCTCTGCGGGCTTGGGCGAGGGCGCCGAGCTCGACGTGCTGGAGTTCCTCGAGGCCGCCAAGAGGGGCGAGAAGCTCGAGCTGGGCGAGGACGTCGTAGTCATTGGCGCCGGCAACACCGCCATGGATGCTGCCCGCGTGGCCAAGCGCCTGGCTGGTGTGAAGAACGTGCGCCTGGTGTATCGCCGCACCAAGAAGCAGATGCCCGCCGACGAGGAAGAGCTTGATCTTGCTCTTGCCGACGGCGTTGAGTTCTGCGAGCTGCTGGCTCCCAAGGCACTCAACGGCGCCGTGCTGACCTGCGATGTTATGGAGCTTGGCGAGCCGGATGCAAGCGGCCGTCGCAGCCCCGTTGCCACGGGCGAGACCGTTGAGCTTCCCGCCACCACGGTGATCTGCGCCGTGGGTGAGGGTATCGATGCCAGCCTGTATGATGCCGCGGGCGTCGAGCACGACCGTCGTGGCCGTCTTGCCGCCACCTCCACCGGTGTCGAGGGCGTCTGGGCTGCGGGCGACTGTCGTCGCGGTCCGGCCACCGTGGTCGAGGCTATTGCCGACGCCGCCGAAGTCGCCCGCGCCATCGCTGGCGTGGACTTTAACAAGTACGCCGACTGCAACGAGCAGGCCGGTCGCGAGGACACCTGCTACGAGCGCAAGGGGTCGCTGTGCCGCGACAAGCGCAACTGCACCAAGACCCGCTGCCTGGGCTGCGGTTCGGTGTGCGAGGTCTGCTGCGACGTGTGCCCCAACCGCGCCAACGTTGCCATCAAGGTGCCGGGCCTGGCCAAGCATCAGGTCGTTCATGTCGACGGCATGTGCAACGAGTGCGGCAACTGCGCCGTGTTCTGCCCCTACCAGGAGGGTCGTCCCTACAAGGACAAACTCACCCTGTTCTGGAGCGAGCAGGACATGGAGAACTCCGAGAACGAGGGCTTCCTGGCCGTGGGCGAGGACCACTTTAAGGTCCGCGTCGCCGGCACGGTCCGCACCGTATCGGTCGATGCCGTCAACACCGGCCTTCCCGAGGCCGTCCGCCTGACCATCAAGGCCGTGCGCGACAACTATTCGTATCTCCTTAAGAAATAAGGGACCCCTTATGGCCAAATCCATTCAACATAACGTGGCCTACGTTGCCTGCGGAAGCGGTTGTGCCTCCGCAGGCGGCGACGCCCGCTGCAGTGAAGGCTGCATTGGCTGTGGCGCCTGCGTCACGGCCTGCCCCCACGGCGCCATTGCACTGGTCGATGGCATCGCCCGCGTTGATCGCTCAAAGTGCACGGGTTGTGGCCTGTGCGGCATGGCGTGCCCGCAGCGCGTGATCGCCTTCGTCCCCGGCTACCAGAATATCCTGGTGCGCTGCAACAACACCGATAAGGGCGCCATCGCCCGCAAGATCTGCGACACGAGCTGCATCGGTTGCGGCATGTGCGCCAAAAAGTGCCCCGCCGGCGCTATCCGCATCGAGGACAACTGCGCCCATATCGACGGCGCGGACTGCCTGTCGTGTGGCATGTGCGCCGTCGTCTGCCCGCATGGCGCTATCCACGACCGCACCGGCATCGCCGCCGGCGTGTAGAAGGGAA
This sequence comes from Collinsella sp., assembly GCA_019414685.1. GTDB lineage: Bacteria > Actinomycetota > Coriobacteriia > Coriobacteriales > Coriobacteriaceae > Collinsella. The sequence goes on from DXLQ01000003.1 coordinate 7,602, forward strand.
TCACCATGGCACAGGAATTCACTTTTACCGTTAACGGCGTTGAGCGCACGACGACCCAAAACAAACCGCTGCTGCGCTACCTGCGCGACGACCTGCACATTCACTCCGCCAAGGACGGCTGCTCCGAGGGCGCCTGCGGTACCTGCACCATTCACGTGGACGGTGCGGCCGTCAAGGCGTGCGTACTGACCACCGCGCTTGCCGCCGGCCGCAACATCGTGACCGTCGAGGGCCTGCCCGAGGACGTGCGCGAGGCCTTCGTGTACGCCTTTGGCGCCGTGGGCGCCGTGCAGTGCGGCTTTTGCATCCCCGGCATGGTCATGGCGGGTGCAGCGCTCATCGCCGAGGACCCCGAGCCCACCGAGGAGCAGATCAAGTACGCCATCCGCGGCAATGTCTGCCGTTGCACCGGCTACAAGAAGATTATCGAGGGCATCTCGCTGGCAGCTGCGGTGCTCCGTGGCGAAAAGCAGATCGACGAGGATCTGGAGCGCGGCGATGACTACGGCGTGGGCAAGCGCGCCTTCCGTATCGACGTGCGCAAGAAGGTGCTCGGCGAGGGCAAGTATCCCGACGACATCGACGAGCTCGATCAGCCGGGCCTGACCTATGCCAGCGCCGTTCGCTCCAAATATCCGCGCGCCCGCGTGCTCTCCATCGACACCTCCAAGGCCGAGGCCTTGCCCGGTGTGGTGGGCATCCTGCGAGCCGAGGACGTGCCGGTCAACCAGGTCGGCCACCTTATCCAGGACTGGGACGTCATGATCGCCCAGGGCGATATCACCCGCTGCGTGGGCGACGCCATCGTTTTGGTAGTCGCCGAGGACGAGGCGACGCTCGAGAAGGCCAAGAAGCTCGTAAAGATCGATTACGAGCCGCTGGAGCCCGTGCGCAACATCGCCGAGGCCAAGGCCGCCGACGCCCCGCGCCTGCATGACAGTTTCTTTGCTTTTGGCAACACGGTGGAGCTCAAGGACAACGTGTGCCAGAGCCGTCACGTGACGCGCGGCGACGCCGCCAAGGCGCTAGCGGAGAGCGCATTCACCGTGACGCAGCGCTTTACCACGCCCTTTACCGAGCACGCCTTCTTGGAGCCCGAGTGCGCCGTCGCCTTCCCGTACAAGAACGGCGTCAAGGTGCAGTCGACCGACCAGGGCGCCTACGATACGCGCAAAGAGTGTGCCCACATGTTTGGCTGGGACAACGAGCCCGAGCGCGTGGTCGTCGAGACCATGCTCGTGGGTGGCGGCTTTGGCGGCAAGGAGGACGTGTCCATCCAGCACCTGGCCGCGCTCGCCGCATATAAGTTCCAGCGTCCTGTGAAGTGTAAGCTCACGCGTGCCGAGTCGCTCGCTTTCCATCCCAAGCGTCACGCCATGGACGGCACCTTTACACTGGGCTGCGACGCCGAGGGCAACTTTACCGGCCTGGATTGCGAGATCAACTTTGATACCGGTGCCTACGCGTCGCTGTGCGGCCCGGTGCTCGAGCGCGCCTGTACGCATGCCGTCGGCCCCTACAAGTACCAGAACACCGACATTCGCGGCTTTGGTTACTACACCAACAACCCGCCTGCCGGCGCGTACCGCGGCTTTGGCGTCTGCCAGTCCGAGTTTGCGCTCGAGAGCCTGATCGACCTGCTGGCAGAGAAGGTCGGCCTGGATCCGTGGGAGATTCGCTACCGCAACGCCATCGAGCCGGGCGAGGTTCTGCCCAACGGCCAGATTGCCGATTGCTCCACGGCGCTTAAAGAGACGCTGCTCGAGGTCAAGGATGCCTACTACGCGCATCCCGGACACGCCGGCATTGCCTGCGCCATGAAGAACGCCGGCGTGGGCGTGGGCCTGCCCGATGCCGGTCGCTGCAAGATTCGCGTCGAGGATGGCCGCGCCGTGGTCTACGCCGCCACGTCCGACATCGGCCAGGGCTGCAACACGGTCTTTTTGCAGGACGTTGCCGAGGCCTGCGGTCTGCCGCTGAGCTGCATTGCTAATGGCGAGTGCTCCACCGAAAACGCTCCCGACTCCGGCACCACGTCTGGCTCGCGTCAGACGGTCGTGACCGGCGAGGCCGTGCGCGGTGCCGCCTTCCTGCTGCGCGATGCCATGCTTGACATCGAGGCCGGCAAGCCCGCACCCGATACTCCCGTGAGCGCGCATGGCGACGGCGTCAAGATTGAGTACGACGACGGTCGCGCCTATCAGCTGCGCACGCAGGAGCTCATCGCCGGCCAGGGTATGCATCCTCAGGATCCCGCGGCTGCCATCAAGGCGCTCGAGGGATGCGAGTTTGGCTACGTGTACCTGGAGCCGACCGACAAGCTGGGCGCCGACGTTCCCAACCCCAAGAGCCACATCTGCTACGGGTTTGCCACGCATGTGGTCATTCTGGATGATGACGGCCGCGTGAGCGAGGTCTATGCCGCGCACGATTCCGGCAAGGTGGCCAACCCCATCTCCATCCAGGGTCAGATCGAAGGCGGCGTGCTCATGGGTATGGGCTATGCGCTTACCGAGGACTGGCCGCTCAAGGACTGCGTACCCCAGGCAAGGTACGGTACGCTCGGGCTGTTCCGTGCGCCCGAGATTCCGAATATCCACGCCATCTACGTGGAGAAGGACGAGCTGTTGCCCGTGGCATACGGCGGCAAGGGCATCGGTGAGATTGCAACGATTCCCACGGCGCCCGCCGTACAGAACGCCTATCGCGCATTCGACGGCAAGCTGCGTCCGGATCTGCCCATGGTGGATACGCCGTACAGCCGCGCCCGTCACCGCGGGTAGGGTAGAGCGTGGACGGCCATTGTTGACGGGCCGTTCGCGCTCAACATCAACTACATACGCTGCGCCTTTGGCCCCGGCTCCATCGCGAGCCGGGGCCCTTTGTTTGGAGTGGAAACTGCGTCCCGGATTTGGCGCTCAGAACGGGACACGCTTTCCGGATGGCATGTTTGGCGGAAACTACGGCCCAGTTTTTGGCTCCAGAACGGGATACATTTTCCGGAACGGTCCACGTGCGGTGGTGTACCGACCCTTTTGCGTGCGCCGCTTGTCGAATTACGTTATAGCTAGCTATATTATAGGAAGGTATAATATAGCTAGCTATAACGTAAAGGAAGGATGGCCCTATGTTTATCGGAAGAACGGCGGAAATGTCCGAGCTCAATCGACTGTATGGCACGGGCTCCTTTGAGATGCCTGTGATTTACGGCCGCCGTCGCGTGGGCAAAACGCGTCTTATCACAGAGTTTATCCAAGGCAAGAAGGCTATTTACTTTCAAGCTCGTCGCACCAATGCAGAGGCAAACCTGCATGGCTTTAGCCAGGCGATACTTGCGGGCTCCGTTGGTGTTGCTGGCGTGTCGTTTCGTAGTTTTGACGAGGCGTTCGATGCATTGGCTACCATGGCTCGTACGGAACGTTTGATTGTCGTGATCGACGAGTATCCTTATCTCGCCCAATCGAATCCCGAGATCAGCTCGTTGCTGCAAGACAAGATCGATCACTTGTACAAAGAGACCAAGCTTATGCTTATCCTGTGCGGGTCGTCGCTTTCGTTTATGGAAGAGCAGGTGTTGGGCTACGAGAGTCCGCTATACGGTAGGCGTACGGCCCAGTTTAAGATCATGCCGCTCGATTTTATGACGACCCTCGGCCTGTGGCAGAGCATGGGTCGCGAAGACGCTGCAGTTTGCTATGGCATGACGGGTGGCATTCCTGCATATATCGAGAAAGTCGATCCTGCCGCACCGCTCAAGGACAACATCAAACGTCTTTTTCTTACTCCTACGGGCTATCTCTTTGAGGAGCCGAGTAACCTGCTATTGCAGGAGTGCCGCAATCCCGAGCAATATGATGCGATCGTGCAAGCAATTGCCCAGGGGCGCTCGAAGATCTCGGAGATTGCGAGCTCTACGGGAATCCCTGCGAGCAACGTAAAGAGCTATGTGGATAAGCTGGCGTCGCTTGGGATTGTCGAGCGCGAGCTGCCCCTAAACGAGACGAGCAATAAGCGAGCCGTGTATCTGCTGAGCGACCAGATGTTTAGGTTCTGGTACAAGTTTGTTCCGCAGAACATCGGGCTGATTCAAAACGATATGGCCGAGATGGCGTATGAGCGCATTGAGCCGCACGTATCGGATTATATGGGTACGGTCTTTGAGATTATATGCAGACAATACGTGTACGAACTCGCGCGGGCGGGCCAGCTTGATGTGGTTCCGGCAAGCGTTGGGCGCTGGTGGGGGACGGATAATCGCACGCATACGCAGGAAGAAATCGACTTGATTGTTGACGATGGCGAGGGCACTGCGCTGTTTGCGGAATGCAAATGGCGCAATGAACCGGTGGGCGAAGACGTGCTGCAAAAGCTCGTGCATCGAAGCGAGCTCTTTAGGCGGCAGCACAAAAGCTATGCGATCTTCTCGAAGCGAGGCTTTACGCAAGGATGTCAGGAAGCTGCGGCGAGCAGGGGAGATGCCAAGCTGATTTCGTTTGCCGAGATGTGCGAGCGGAGATAACCAAGCACGCTCTGATGTGATGCTCGGAATGGGTCGCGCTAAGGATGCCAAGCGTAAAACCTTCAATGAAAATGGCGTAAAAACTACATCTGTCATGGCGTAAAAACTACATTGAAAGTAGCGTAAAATCAGCATTGAGAATGGCGTAATTTCGCATATCGCGTGATAGAGAGGGACGGCCGTCTATGGATGCACCAAAGAGATTGACCCAAAAGGGATATAGGCCCCGGCTCATAGAGGAGCGCCTCGACACCCTTATGCGGGCGTTTGGCTGTGTGGAGATCAACGGCCCCAAATGGTGCGGCAAGACCTGGACGGCGCTCTCTCGCTCGGCGAGCGTCTCCAGGCTCGATGAGCCTGCGCAGCGTGCGGCGGCAGAGGTCGACCCAAGCCTGGCGCTCATCGGCGATGCGCCACACCTGGTCGATGAATGGCAGGAGGTGCTCGAGGTTTGGGATGCCGCCCGGCGTTTCGTGGACGCGAGCGGCAACGAACGGGGGACACTTTTGCTCACGGGCTCGACCGCGCTCAAAAGCGAGGAGCGCAGCCATGTTCGTCATTCCGGCACGGGTAGGATCGCCCGTCTGTCAATGCGCCCCATGGCCCTGTGTGAGTCGGGCGACGGCGAGCCGCTCGTGTCACTGGCAAGCCTCTTTAAGGGCGAGGATTTTGCCCCTCAGCGTCGCGAGAGCACGGTGGATGACGTCGCCCGCTGGTGCTGCAGGGGCGGTTGGCCTGCAAATCTTGGGCTTTCGGAAGATCTTGCGCGAGAGACGGCAAGCCAGTACGTGCACTCGGTGCTCGACGTCAACGTGCTGGACGAGGGCATGTCGCCCGAGCTTGCACACGGCCTTTTGCGAGCTCTTGCCATGAACGAGAGCCAGGCTGTCACGTACAAGACGCTCGTAAAGGACGCCTCGTACGGTGAGGCGGGCCCCGACGAGAGGACCATCGCTGCGTACTTGGACCTCTTCAACAGGCTCAAGCTGACCGAGGACCTGTGCGGATGGGAGCCGCCCATGCGCTCGAAGGCCCGCGTTCGCGTGCGCCCCAAGCGCTACTTCTGTGACCCGTCACTTGCGGCGGCGTTGCTGGGGGCTACCCCTGAGCGGCTGCTTGGCGATATGCAAACGCTGGGGATGCTCTTTGAGAATCTCGTCCTGCGCGACGTGCGCGTGTTCCTTTCCACCTACGGCGGTGTCGACAACAGTGTCCATTATTTCCGAGATGAGAAGGGCCTTGAGGTCGATCTGATCGTTGAGCACGACGGGCGCTGGGGAGCCATCGAGGTCAAGCTGAGTGATGCGAAAGCAGACGATGGAGCGAGAAATCTCAAGGCGCTGGAGAGGAAAGTGCTCTCCAATCCTGCCGCCCAGAATGCCGCGCCGGCGTTTTTGGCGGTCGTGGTTGGAAAGGGGAGCATTGCCTACACACGCGACGACGGCGTGGCGGTGATTCCCATGGCGGCACTTGGGGCGTAGTGGTTTTGCGGGCGTGCCGTGCTTCCTTTACCGAAAATCCATTTGGTAAACCAGATGCTCGCGGATAGAATAAAGTTGACGGCAGCCCAAGGGTGATAGCTGGGCAGCGCCGTTGCTTGGTCAAGAGGTCAGTGCCTTAATGGCAGCGACTTGTTATGCTTCGAATGCTGCTTGAGTGCCTCGGAAAGTTCGATAAGCGCCGTGAAGAGCGAGACCAAAGCAACCAAGAGCTCTACGAGCTCTGATGGGCCCGGGATGACCGCTGATTCAAGTCACCGGGCCTAAATCTTTTTCATGCATTTGAATAGAGCGGGCAACTCTCTTGGGGCCGTCTGCATGGCGTGTGCCTGGCGCATGGTATTGCGCCCAGCTTTCATGTCCGCGCGGCCACCTATCCTTACGGCAATGTAGCCGCTTATGTAACAAGCGGCAAGCAACGGAGAAAGGCCCTAACCGTGTCAGCTGAAAAGACGCCGTGTATCTCGGCTATCGATACGACGAACTTTGCGTGCCAGATTGTGCTGGACTTTGAGTTTGCGCCGGTGCCAAAGCAGCGCCAGCGCCGTGGGCTGCGCAACGAGATTATCGAGGTCGGCGCCGTCAAGCTCGACTATCACGGCAACGTTATGGGCGAGTTTTCGCAGTGTGTGCAGACGGAATTTACCGAAGGCGTTGCGTTCCCTGTCCGCGAGCTTACGGGGATATCGGCCGTGGACACCGCGATGGCCGATCCGCTCTACGTGGTGATCAAAAGGCTCTGCGATTGGATCGGTCGCTACTCCGCCCAGATAGTTTGCTGGAGCGGGGCGGATCGTCGACAGCTTTTGACCGAGTGCCAGGCAAAGCACATTGATCTTTCCGCATTTCCTACGGACTGGGCCGACCTGCAGGCGTTTTACACCTCGATCATGGACGTGGGCAGCCACGGGTGCGTCTCTTTGAGTGACGCGGCGACGTGGCTTGGCATCGAGTTCGACGAGCCGACGGGTCACGCCCACAGCGCCCTTGCCGATGCGCGCGTGACCGCCAAGCTGCTCAAGCAGGTGATGGACGGGGACTACCGCGTGAGCCCGCGCGCCCAGGAAGTCCGCCAGCGGTGGGGGATGGGCGAGCGAGCTCAGACGCGCCTTTCTAGCAAGTGCCCCGAGCTGGGCGACCTGCTGCTGAAGCTGAAGGCGGCGGGAAGGTAGGGGCGTTAGCTGTCTGCATGGCGCGTGCCTGTCGCGTATCGTTACTCTTCCTGCTGCTTGGCAGGCAAGATGTAGACGTTCTCGGCGTCCACGGCGATCTGCGCGGGGCGGTTGTAGAGGGTGTCGATCTCCTTTACGCTCTGCTTGAACGGCGTGACGTCGGGCGTCTTTGCCTGATGGAGCTTTTCGAGGAGTTTCTCGGATTGCTTGTCGTTGAACTTTCCGATGCTCTCTCCTGCGCCTTCGAGCGCCTCGTCGATGAGTGTATGGTCGCCCACGGGGGTCTTTGCGATGGCGTGACCGAGCAATTTGCCCGCGGACGCGATACCGCCCAGCAGTGCCGCATCGACGGTGTCGACAGCCCCCGCTTCGAGTGCGTTGTAGCAGTCGGTGTAGAGCTCGCGGTACGCGATCGAATCAGCCTCGATTTTCGCAGTGGCGTCCGCGAGCTTTGCGGGCTCGAAGTTCTGGGCGAGCATGGGTTCGAGGAACAGCGAGAACGCGTGGATGTAGGTGGCGAGCTGGCAGTCTTTGAGGTAGTCGAGCACCTTGTCGAGGCGTCTGCCCAAGCCGTCTCGCACCTCGATGAACCCTTTCTTTTTCAGATCCGCCTGTGCCTGCGAGCGGAAGAGTTCCATGTCCTGCGCGGACGACTGCTTGATGTCGAGCACCTTCATATGGGCGTTTGCCATGTAGGTGGCGTTGCCGTAGTTGAGGCCGTAACCGTTGAGGATGTCTGCGAGCGTCTTGAGGTTGCCACGCATGTTGGCCTTGTCGCGCTGACGCATGTACTCGAACATTTCGTCGACGGACTCCTGGATGGAGTCGAGCTTTTGGTTTATCTGCGCGATTGCGGCTGCCATGAATAGCGATGTTGGATCGTAAGGCACCTGCGTGACGCTCGTGGCGATGTCGCCCTCGACTACGTGGAAGCGCGCCTGCCCAAGGCCCTTGGCGGCGTCGCGGTAGCCCCCTGTGAGACCGCTGCCGTCCTTGAACGTGTTGAGTTTCGACGGATCGAGCGGGCTACCATATTTGTCAGTCGCCTGGAGCAGCGTGGGCACACTCACCGTGTTGGTGACGGTGCGAAACATCGAGCGGAGCGAGGCGAACGCCACGCCGAGTTGGGGAATTCGCTCGAGCGGTAGCTTGATGGCGCCGGAGACGTCCACCCGCTTCTGAGTGAGCGCGAGGTGGATTTTGGTCGATGCGAGCTGTTTTGCCACGAGCTCCTCTCGGCCGTCGTTCGCCGAGGGTTTGGTCTCGTTGTCTGCCATAGCGCGCTCCTTGCTTACGTTGATAGTCGTGGGCATTATCTCATCGCCTGGTGGCTTGCTAGAGCGGGGTAGAGGCCGAGCGTCTGGCGAAACTCGTTAACTGATTGCATTTCAGCGGATTGGGTTGATTATAAGAGAAGGACGGCTATCCATCTGCCCTTCCCAGTTGAGTTCGCTTTGAGCTACTGTTCGTGCCTATGCTGCTTGGGCTCAAGCCTTCTCGCTGCCGTGAAGCAGGCCGTGGCCGCCATGGCCAATGCGATGCTGGCCATCCAAGTGGAGTCGCCGGTTGCAGCGAGCTTTGGTTCATCGGCTGTCGTGCGTCCCGACTTTTTTGTAGCCGCCTCGTCGGCGTCCTTTTCAGGAGTGGCAGGATCACTTTTGTTGTCGCCGGGTGAATCTACGTCGGTCTTTCCGCCCGCCTGCTCCCCTTGGGCCTTCCCCTCCACGGTGAAGGACGCATCGGTCGCCGTCCCGTCCTTCCAGACGGCCGTGACGGTGTGTCCGCCGCCGGCGAGCGTGTCCAGGTAGGACGGCCTGAGCTCGATAATCGTGCTGCCCCTGGTTGCGGTGTAGTTCTCGGCGGAGACCTCAGTTCCGTCCACGAGGAGACGCGTGAACTCATCGAGAGGACCGCTGAAGCGGAAGGTCAGACCGGCCTCGCCGTCCTTTGCATACGCCTGCCCGTCGCCCTTGGTGGCGGCATACAGCGGAGCGGTCACGTCGAAGGTGACGTCCCCCGCGTCGTCGACATCAAAGGTCTGAACGCCGGTCTTGCCGTTACGCTCGGCGTAGGCGGAGCTGTAGACGAAGGTCTCGTGGCCCGTCTTGTCGAGGACCGCGAGGGCTTGGATTTCAAACGAGCCCATCGAGAGCGACGTGGGGAACTCGATTTCGATATAGCCCCTTGCCGCATCGTAGCTGCAGCTCAACGTTTTGCGGGTCTTTAAAGAGTTCGGGTCCTCGACATAGCCGGGGTCGCCGAGGATCGGGGAGACAGACCTTACGCCGTCCGCGTCGCCTACATTGCAATAGATACGGAGGATCCCGCCGACGGGGACCCTCTTCGCGGAGATGGAAACGTTCGAGACCGTGGGCGGGTTCCGGTCGATCGCGCTGCCGGTCACCTCGAAGCACAGCTCGCTCGGGTCGCCAACCGAGAAAGTCGCGCCCGAAATGCCGTTGGCCCTGGCGTAGGAACTCTCGTACACATCGGTCTCGAACCCTAGGCCATCGGTGACCGAAAGGCCGATCAGCCTGTGCCTTCCGATCCTATTGCTGTCGAATGTGAGGTCAAACCCGTCGATAGACGAGCCTCCGTGATAATAGGCTGACGAAACAGAGCAGCCGTCGTCCGAATTCTCCCAGCCCTGCCGCAGTATGGGGGAAACGGAGCGAACGCCGTCGGCATCGGAGACGGTCCAAGAGATGTGGAAGTCGGCACCGGTTGCGACCTCCCTGCTCGAGAGCGACACGGAGGACACGGTCGGCGGGTTTTGGTCCTCGGGTCCCTCGGTCACCTCATACTCGAGGGGGTCGGTGGTGAAGGTCGGACAGTCGAGCCCCTTCTCCTCGGCATACGTCGTGTCGTAGACATCGGTAACCCATCCAAGACTATCGGTCACGCCGAGGCCGATGATCCGGTACCTGCAGGGCCGGTCGCTCGGGGAGGTGGAGATATCGAAGCCCGCGGTCGTGTTGCCGGTCGACGAGAAGGCGAGACGGGAACTGATTCCATGGTCTCCGGTATCGTTTTCGACAAGGACTTCGACTATGGGCGTGACGGACCGTACCCCGTCAGGGTCATCGACGCTATAGCCGACATGCAGCGTGGAGCCGGCCGTGACTGTCGTCGCGGATATCGTCACGTTGGAGATGCTGGGCGGGTTCGGGTCCGACGCGGCTAGGGCGGTTGAGGGCAAAGCAAGCGCTACGGTGGCGGACAGCGAGGCGAGCAGGCTAAGCGCGAAGCGCCTGGAGAATTTCAAGGAGGTCATTGGTGGTGCCGATCTTCCATAATTGTTGCAGCGATACCAGTATATCTTTGGCCCATGCTAGCCAGATGTTCTTTCCGCGAACGGCTCGTTAGTTTAGAGACGGCATATGGACGCCTGTCTCGTCCACGTTTCTCGTAAGGGCGATTATAAGGACATGAAGAGACTTTCTCGGAACAATCAATTGGGGATATCAAAGAAATGCTGGACGCCTCCTGATCGCTCAATGCCTTTGAGGTGAAATGCGGCGCATCGGCTACGTTGTTGAGATCATTTATCGAGCGATACGTCATTCCAGCTGAGGCCACCGTCATGAGGCTTCTGTTCCTACACCCCCCCCGCAATCCCGCGCGCGGCACCCAACAGCGCGTACTCCCTCTCGCTCCACTGGCACAGCTCGGCAGTCTCGACGGCGTCGCGACACAGGTCCAGAAACACCTCAGCTCCCTCGCAGAAGCACTCGCGGGCAAAGTCACCCGAACCGCTTGCGACGCACGTGCCGTCGGCAAACAGCTTCCAGCTAGACAGCTCGCGCGAGTCGTCTCCAAGCAGCTTGATCTGCAGTACGTGCGGGTCGCCGGCGGTGTAGAGCTCTTTCTCGAGCGCCTGCACGGTAAAGCGCATCTGGTGGGGGAGACTGCTCTTGACCATGGCCGAGGCATAGCCGTTCGGCTTGTCCAGAAGATGCATTCGTTTTGGCTTGGCGGCTAGGTTGTGGAAGTTGCGCTCACTGCGCACAGAGAAATTGTCCATACGGACTCCTTTCATCGATGTTGGCAGGGCCACCGTGCCTCTTGGCCGGTTGGCGTCGGGATCGTGGAGCCAACTCTCTACCCCGACTCTGGATAAAACGCGCCCGCTGCTTGCGGGCACGATGGAGTCTATCAGCACGCGCGGACAAAGATCAACCCCGTGCGGCAATGAGCGCACGGGGTTGATCTGGTCTACGACCCTCAATTTTTGGCATTTGTTATTCGTCGTCTCCGTCGTTGGGATCGCCCTTGAGGGTGTTGATGTCCAGGTACTGGTTATCGTCCTCTTTTTGCTGGGTCTCCGACTCCGCTTGGGTGGGGCCGCGGAACAGCTGGAATCCCTCAAACGCAATGACGCCGAGCAGGGCAATGATAATGGCGATAAAGGCAACCTTGACTGCCTGCGGAAATTCCGAGAAACGCAGCGCCTTTTCCTCGGCGTAATAATCGGCGAAGCGCTCTTCGCCCGTGCTTTTGGTATATGCCGGCGCGGACGCGGCCTCCGGGCCATATTCCGGTGCAGGCGTGGCAGCGTACTGATCGTTGAGATAATCGCTCGATGCGGTGCCATAATCCTCGGTCTCGATGCGACCGGTGCCAGCATAGCCATCGGAATAATCGGAATATGCCGCACCGCCCTCATAGTCCGCGGCGCTCGTGTTGGCGGCAAAAAGCGGGTTAACTGGAACATCGAGCGCCGGCATGCCGGTAGAGGTCTCATCCAGATCGGTTGCAGCCCAGGAATCATGGCCAACCTGATGGGCAACGGGCTCATCGAGCCGTGTGACCGGAGGCTTGCGTGCCGCAGGAACGGGCAACTGCTGGGCGCTGTACATAACGGTGCTGTCGGCCGATTTGCCCTGCGTCGCCGCAGCGAGAAATGCCGCCGTCTCGGACGGGTCGCTTGCGGGGCGGGGAGCGGTCGTGGGCGCCGAAGTGGGTGCGGGCGTAGGCGCGGGCGTCGAAACAGGCGACTGCGCAGGAGTCGGCGCAGATGCGGACTTAGGTGCAAGTGCGGGATTGGGGCTTGACGGGCGAGCCCCGCCGCCCATGAGTTCGTCGGCGGTCCACGGGCGATCATCCATCACGTCGTCAAGGCTCAGCGAAAACAGGTCGTCTTCACCCTCATCGAACATGCGGTGCACATGTCCACCAATTGCCGGAATCAATCCGCGACCGGTGCATGATGCCTTGCTCAACGCCATTCTGTTCCATCCTTTCGAAATACTAATGACATCGATTATATGGAACTTCCCAAGCTGCTCGGTCTTGGATTCGTGCTTTCCAGAACTCGCGCCCAAAAGGGGAGGGGCAATCCAGGCGAGCGCTTACTTGTCGCCGGCCGCCGCCTTGGCCTCATTGAGGTAGCTATAGAAGCTGTACTTGGAGATGCCAAAGAACTCGCAGGCGCGCTCGCTCGACTTGGAAATGAGGAAGGCACCGCGACGGTCGAGGTAGCCAATGGCACGAATGCGCTCGTCTTTGGTCATGAGTGCCGCGGGCTTGCCCACAAACTGCTCGCACTCGTGCAGCAGGTCCTCGAGCAGGTCGCCGATGTTCTTGGTAATGGGCTCGGGCTCGGTATAGCCCGTGCCGCCGGTGCCGGTAAAGGCATCGAGCGAACGCTCAAAAGCCTTCATAAGCGTAATGTCAAAGTTGATGCCCAAAATGCCGACGGGCTTGCCCTCGTCGTTGCGGATAAAGATGGTAGAGGACTTGAGCAGCTTGCCATCGGTGGTTTTGGTGAGGTATGGCTCGCGGTCGTGCACGTCGGTGGTGCCCTCGTGCATGGACTCAAACACAATATGGCTGGGGCCGTCACCCAGTTTGCGCCCGCTGACGTGGCCGTTTTCGATCACTACGATGGAGTGGTCCACGTCCTCGGTCTCCAGATCGTGGACGACGACTTCGCAGTTGGGGCCAAATTGGAGCGCCAGACCGTGTGCGAGGCGCTTGTAAAACTCAATCTGTGACGGGGTCATGGGTGCCTTCCTAAAAATTAGTTTGGGCATACTTTGCCATAAACCACACCTGTTCGCAAATAACGAAAGCGTTGCTGCGTTATGTAACCGTTCGTCGGCGAAAAGGTACCGATTACGGCAACAAACAATTTGTTAGGTTTGCCAATCAAAAAGTGTGATAGAACAGTGCTAACAAACTTTTTGTTTGGCATCCACATAAAAGTTCAGTCGCATGAATGGGAATGGGCTGAAACGCGTATGCGGGGGCCGGCAAGAGAGGACTTAAGGAGTTCACCGTATGGCCGATAAGATCCAGTGGGCGGGCAACACGATGCCCAAGAGCGATGACAAGCACTTGGGAATCATGAGCCTCGACCACGTGAAGAAGGCCCGTGCCTTCCACCAGTCGTTCCCCCAGTACACCGTCACTCCGCTTGCCCGCCTGGACGGCCAGGCCGCGCGCCTGGGCCTGTCCAACCTGTGCGTTAAGGACGAGAGCTATCGCTTTGGCCTCAACGCCTTTAAGGTCCTGGGCGGCTCGTTTGCCATGGCCAACTACATTGCCGACGAGACCGGCAAGGACGTTGCCGAGTGCACCTTCGATTACCTGACCTCCGATCAGCTTGCCAAGGACTTTGGCCAGGCCACCTTCTTTACCGCCACCGACGGCAACCATGGCCGCGGCGTGGCATGGGCTGCCAACAAGCTCGGCCAGAAGGCCGTCGTGCACATGCCCAAGGGTTCCACCAAGCCCCGCTTCGATAACATCGCCGCCGAGGGCGCCACGGTGACCATCGAAGAGGTCAACTACGACGAGTGCGTGCGCATGGCCGCCGCCGAGGCCGACGCCTGCGAGCGCGGCGTCATCGTTCAGGACACCGCCTGGGAGGGCTACGAGAAGATCCCGTCCTGGATCATGGAGGGTTACGGCACCATGGCTTCTGAGGCTGCCGAGCAGCTGCGCGAGATGGCCATCAACCGCCCGACGCACGTGTTTGTCCAGGCTGGCGTGGGTTCGCTCGCCGGCGCCGTGGTGGGCTACTTCACCAATCTGTATCCCGATAACCCGCCCACCTTTGTCGTGGTCGAGTGCGCTCCTGCCGCCTGCCTGTACAAGGGCGCTGCCGCCGGCGACGGCGACCCGCGCATCGTGGACGGCGACATGCCCTCCATCATGGCCGGCCTGTGCTGCGGCGAGCCCAACATCCTGGGCTGGGATATCCTGCGCAACCACGTCACTGCCTTTGTGTCCTGCCCCGACTGGGTCACCGCTCGCGGCATGCGCACCCTGGGCGCCCCCGAGAAGGGCGACCCGCGCGTCATTTCCGGCGAGTCCGGCGCGGTGACCACCGGCCTGGTCGAGACCCTCATGCTCGATCCCGAGTACGCCGAGCTCAAGGAGCTCATCGGCCTGGACAAGACGAGCTCCGTGCTCTGCTTCTCCACCGAGGGCGACACGGATCCGGATCAGTACCGTCGCATCGTCTGGGAAGGCGAATACCCCACTTGCTAATCGTTGGGGCGGAGTAAATAGGTATCGCTCCGTCACCTCACAGGTAGATTCCTTCGTTTGAAAGGTTATGAACAATGGCTAAAGAACTCGATTTCGACGCTATCAAGGCTGCTGCTGAGTCTCATCGTGCTGATATGACTCGCTTCCTGCGCGCTATGATCTCGCATCCCTCTGAGTCTTGCGAGGAGGGCGAGGTTGTCGCCTGCATCAAGGCCGAGATGGAGAGCCTTGGCTATGACGAGGTCAAGGTCGACGGCCTGGGCAACGTTATGGGCTTTATGGGCGAGGGCGACAAGATCATCGCCATCGACTCCCACATCGACACCGTCGGCATCGGCAACATCGATAACTGGGATGCCGATCCCTATGAGGGCTACGAGACCGACGAGATCATCTACGGCCGCGGCGGCTCCGACCAGGAGGGTGGCATGGCTTCTGCTACCTACGCTGCCAAGATGATGAAGGACATGGGCCTCATCCCCGAGGGCTACAAGATCATGGTCGTCGGCACCGTCCAGGAAGAGGACTGCGACGGCATGTGCTGGCAGTACATCTACAACAAGGACGGCATTAAGCCCGAGTTCGTCATTTCCACCGAGCCTACCGACGGCGGCATCTATCGCGGTCACCGCGGCCGCATGGAGATCCGCGTCGACGTTCACGGCACCTCCTGCCACGGCTCCGCTCCCGACCGCGGCGACAACGCCATCTACAAGATGGCCGACATCATCGCCGACGTCCGCGCCCTCAACAACAACGGCTGCGACGAGTCGACCGACATCAAGGGCCTCGTCAAGATGCTCGACCCCAAGTACAACCCCGAGCACTTCGAGGACGCCCGCTTCCTGGGCCGCGGCACCTGCACCGTCAGCCAGATCTTCTACACCAGCCCCAGCCGCTGCGCTGTCGCTGACTCCTGCGCCATCTCCATCGACCGTCGCATGACCGCTGGTGAGACCTGGGAGTCCTGCCTGGACGAGATCCGCAACCTGCCGGCCGCCAAGAAGTACGGCGACGACGTGAAGGTCTCTATGTACATGTACGACCGTCCGTCCTGGACCGGCGAGGTCTACGAGACCGAGGCTTACTTCCCCACGTGGATCAACAAGGAGACCGCTCCGCACGTCAAGGCCCTCGTCGACGCCCACAAGGCCATGTTCGGTGACGAGCGCATCGGCTGCGAGCCCAGCATGGACAAGCGCACCGGTCGCCCGCTGTGCGACAAGTGGACCTTCTCCACGAACTGCGTTTCCATCCAGGGCCGCTACGGCATCCCCTGCGTGGGCTTTGGCCCGGGTGCCGAGTCTCAGGCTCACGCTCCCAACGAGGTCACCTACAAGGACGACCTGGTCACCGCTGCCGCCATGTATGTGGCTGCCCTGAACCTCTACGATCCGAGTCAGGCCGATGGCGATGCCACCGTGTTCCGCGCCGGTCTGACCAACAACAAGATCGATTAGTCCCATTCTTCGATCCTGTTGAGCCGGGGGCCGTTCGTGTCCCCGGCACCCCCTGTTGACTTGGGGCCCGCGGTCGTTATCTCCCATGCTTCCTCAACGGTGGCGGGTCCTCGTCATGGTGCTCTGCATGTTCTGCCACACGCGCATGCCGGAGCACATCTACTCATTGCGATCGTTTCATCTTTAGAAAGGACATTTCCATGGACGCTAAGTTTACCGAGCTCGTCGAGCAGCTGAACGGCCTCGATTTTAAGGGTATGTACGGCAGCGATTTCCTGCACACTTGGGACAAGACCACCGATGAGCTCAAGGCTCTCTACATCGTCGCCGACGCCCTGCGCGAGCTGCGTGAGAACAACGTTTCGTCCAAGATTTTCGACTCCGGTCTTGCCGTCTCCCTGTTCCGCGACAACTCCACCCGTACGCGCTTCTCCTTCTCTAAGGCCGCCAACCTGCTCGGCCTTGAGCTGCAGGACCTGGACGAGAAGAAGTCCCAGATCGCCCACGGCGAGACCGTCCGCGAGACCGCTACCATGATCTCCTTTATGGCCGACGTCATCGGCATCCGCGACGACATGTACATCGGCAAGGGCGACGCCTATATGGCCGAGGTCTCCGAGTCTGTCCAGCAGGCCTACGAGGACGGCGTTCTGGATCACCGTCCCACGCTCATCTCCTTGCAGTCCGATTCCGATCACCCCACGCAGTCCTCTGCCGACATGCTCTACCTCATCAACGAGTTTGGCGGCCTCGAGAACCTCAAGGGCAAGAAGGTTGCCGTCACCTGGGCCTATTCGCCCTCTTACGGCAAGCCGCTGTCCTGCCCGCAGTCGCTGATCAGCCTGCTGCCCCGCTTTGGCATGGACGTCACCCTGGCCCACCCCGAGGGCTACGACCTCATGCCCGAGGTCGTCGAGCGCGCCAAGGGCTATGCCGCCGAGTCCGGCACCACCTTTAAGCAGGTCAACACCATGGCCGAGGCCTTCGAGGGCGCCGACATCGTGATCCCCAAGAGCTGGGCTCCGTTTGCCGCAATGGAGAAGCGTACCAATCTGTACGCCGAGGGCGACGACGCCGGCATCGCTGCGCTCGAGAAGGAGCTGCTCGCCCAGAACGCCACCCATCAGGACTGGTGCTCCACGACCGAGCTCATGGAGAAGACTGCCAACGGCCAGGACACCATCTTTATGCACCCGCTGCCCGCCGACATCTCCGGTGTCTCCTGCGAGCACGGCGAGGTTAACGCCGACGTCTTCGACATGCACCGCGTGGGCATGTACAAGGAGGCCAGCTACAAGCCGTACGCCATCGCTGCAATGATGTTCCTGCAGAAGGTTGCCGATCCCGCCGCTACCCTCAAGGCCCTCGACGAGCGCAACACCGCCCGTTGGCTCCAGGCTTAAAGCCGGGTTGAGGTAAGCCATGTAAAGGGGGCGCTCTGCCAACCGGCGGGGTGCCCCTTTTTTGCATCGCGGGCGTGCGGGATAAGCGCTTTCGATGTGGATGCCCGCGGCGCGAGTTATGGGTACGATGGTTTCAGGGGAGGTATCACCATGAAACTTGGATGCGTCATTATGGCTTCGGGCGAGGGCAAGCGGTTTGGCTCTAACAAGATGCTTGCCGATATCTATGGCGAGCCGCTGATTGCCCGGACCATCGATTCGGTTCCCCGGGGCTTTGACGTCGTGGTTTCGACGCGTTGGCCCGAGGTCGCTCAGATTTGCGAGGACAAGCATTGCCCGTGCGTGCTGCACGATGGCGAGCTGCGCAGTCAAAGCATTAAGGCCGGCCTTTCGTGGGGGGCAGAACGCAACTGGAAAGGTTGCCTCTTTTTGCCGGGCGACCAGCCGCTCGTGAGTTTGGATTCTTTTGAGGCTATGGTTCGTGCATTTGACGAGCGTGGCCGCAAACATCCGGCGCGTCTTGCGTGCAACGGTGAGCCTTCGAGTCCGGTGCTCTTTCCGGCGGAATTGTTCGATGCGCTCATACGTCTTGAGGGCAAGGACGGCGGCGGTTCGATCCTCAAGGACCGTACCGATGTGGTGCTGGTCGAGGCGCGTGCCTACGAGCTGTGGGACGTCGATACCGCCAAGGGGCAGCAACGCATAACGGAGCATATCGCCGCCTGCTCGTATTTTGATCGCGTGGCCAACTGTATTAATCAATAAGGAGCAACATGATCATCATCAAAAACGGCGCGCTCGTGACGCCCCAGGGGCTTCGCCGCGCCGATCTTGCCATGGAGGGCGACAAGATTGTGCGGATTGCCGCGGCGATTGAGCCGGGTGAGGACGATACCGTCCAGGACGCCACGGACTGTTGGGTGTTCCCGGGCTTTATCGATGGGCACACGCACATGCAGTGCTGGACCGGCATGGACTGGACGGCCGATAGCTTTGAGACCGGCACGCGTGCGGCTGCCTGCGGCGGTACGACGACCATCGTGGACTACGCGACGGCTGATCGCGGCGTGACCATGCCCGATGCCTTGGCCGAGTGGCATCGCCGTGCCGACGGAACCTGCACGGCCAACTACGCCTTTCATATGGCACTCGCCGAGTGGAATGAACGCAACCGCGCCGATCTTTCGGCTATGCGCGAGGCGGGCGTATCGTCGTTTAAGACCTACTTTGCCTACGATCATTTGCGCCTGGACGATGCCGAGACGCTCGAGGTGCTCGAGGAGCTCAAGCGTATTGGCGGCATACTGTGCGTGCATTGCGAGAACGGTACGCTGGTGAATGAGCTGCAGAAGCGCGTGTACGAGCAGGGGATTCATGGGCCCGAGGGGCATGCGCTCAGCCGCCCGGACGTGTGTGAGGCCGAAGCCGTGAGCCGCCTGCTGTATCTGGCGCACCTGGCCGGCGACGCCCCAGTCAACGTGGTGCACCTTTCGACCAAGTTGGGGCTCGAGGCCATTCGTGCGGCCAAGGCGCGCGGGCAGAAGAATATCTATGTCGAGACCTGCCCTCAGTATCTGATGCTCGACGACACCTGCTATCTGGAGCAGGGCGAGGACGGCTTTGCGGGCGCCAAGTACGTGATGAGCCCGCCGCTGCGCCATGCCGGCGACCGTGCCGCGCTGCGCGAGGCGCTTGTGGCCGGCGAGATCGATACGATTGCGACCGATCATTGCAGCTTTAACCTGCACGGGCAAAAGGACCGCGGGCGCGACGATTTCCGCGCGATTCCCAACGGCGGGCCCGGCGTGGAGCATCGTCCCGTCGCGATTGCCACGAGCTTTGAGGGACAGCTGGGACCCGAGGATCTGTGCCGCTTGATGAGCGAGAACCCGGCGCGCGTGTTTGGCATGTACCCGCGCAAGGGCTGTCTTGCCGAGGGCGCCGATGCCGATGTGTGCGTGTGGGATCCCAAAGCGCGCTGGACAATCAGTGCCGCGACACAGCATCAAGCTGTGGACTACACGCCGCTCGAGGGTTTTGGGGCACATGGCCGCGCCAAGGTCGTGTTTGTGAACGGCGTGCTGGTGGCACGCGACGGCGAGCCCACTGGAGCCCAACCCGGCCGCTACGTCCCCCGCTAGCAGCAAAGATGCCGTGTCCCCTCCTCAGTTGCGGTGAAATACGGACTGTTTGCGGCCGTCGGGCGGCCAAACAGTCCGTATTTCACCGCAACTGAGGAGATGGGGCCGGCTACTTGAGGCTGCTGGCGACGACGGGGTGGTCGAGAGCTGCCTCGAAGCGGTCGGCCATCGTGGGGTCGCTGAGCGTGTCGACTTGGTTGAGCATGATGCGGGCATTGTTGAGGTTCAGCATCCGCAGCTCGGCATTGAGCACCTGGGCGACGCGCTCTGGGGTGGCAGTGTCGGTGAGCTCGCAGCCGCAACGCTCGCAAAAGAGCTCGGGGCGGTGGACAACCTCGGCGACGGGTTTGCCCAGTCCCGAGGCGCCGACGACCCAGACAACGTTTGCCGTGGCGGCGGGAATTACCGGCTCCCAGGCGGCATGCGCCTTGAGCGGGAGTCGCTTGCTACCGTCTGCCTCGGCCAACACATAGTCAAAGCGCTGTGCCAGCTCGCCGAGTGGCTCGGCGGGGGCGGAGAGCTTGCCTGTCTCCGGGTCCAAGATGCCTGCCTGGCAGATGCCTCCGCGTGCAAGCCCCGCGCAGGCCTCGCAGGTGCAGCCTGGGGCGTGTGGGGCACCTGGCTTCCAAGGCGCGGCGTCCAGGCGACGATTCGACCCGTCCCATGGCACGCCGGCAACGGGAAGCATATGCGTGGTGGTGCAGAGGAGCACGCGGCCGCCAGCGCGCATGAGCTCAAGACCCAGCGTTTTGAGCAACGTCGACTTGCCGCCGCTGCCGATAATCGCGGTAATGCCCGGCTCGATCCTGAGCGCCGAGGCAAGATTGCCGCTAACCGTTTCCATCTGTTCACCGCCGTATAATACTGTGATAATAAATAATCATCAGAGTAGCGGTCGAACCGCTTTTGCTCTGCTCAAACCGTAGCACAGGGAGGTGCCCCGGGAATGCTCGTTTATGTTCGCGGCGCCGGCGATATCGCCACGGGTGTCGCCGCTCGCTTGGTGCGCGCCGGCGTGTCGGTCGTTATGGCCGATATCGCGGTTCCCACGTGCATCCGCCGCACAATCAGTTTTTGCGAGGCTATTCGCCTGGGCGAGGTCCAGGTCGAGGGCATTCGCGCTCGCTTGGCGCAGACGCCGGCAGAGGCGCTCGAGATTACCCAAGCGGGGGATGTTGCCGTCGTGGTGGACCCTCAGGCCAAGATGCTCGATGAGCTTAAACCCGCGGCTGTGGTCGACGCGATTCTGGCCAAGCGCAACCTGGGCACCACGCGCGACATGGCGCCTACCGTCATCGCCGTGGGGCCGGGCTTTACCGCGCCGGTCGATTGCGACGCCGTGGTCGAGACCATGCGCGGGCATTTCCTGGGCCGTGTCATTACCCAGGGTTCGCCCCAACCCAACACGGGCGTGCCGGGCATTATCGCTGGCTATGGCAGAGAGCGCGTTATCCACAGCCCCGCCGCCGGCGTGTTTCGGTCCGACCGCGCGATCGGCGACATCGTGAGCGCCGGAGACGTGATTGGCTACGCGGGCGATTCGCCCATGTGCACGCAGATCGATGGCTGTCTGCGCGGGCTTTTGGCGAACGGCGTGCAGGTGACTGAGGGCTTTAAATGCGCCGATGTCGATCCGCGCGGCGATGCCAGCTATATCAACTACATTTCGGACAAGGCGACGTCGGTCGGCGGCGGCGTGCTCGAGGCACTCGCTATGCTTACCGATATCTTTAGAGGATAGAAGGCGGCAATGGAAAAGCTCGATGCTGTGAATGCGGCGCTTGTCGCCCTGCGTGCTGGCGAGACGTGCGAGCTCGTGGTCGTGGCCGGCACGGCGGGGTCGTCGCCGCGCGGCGTGGGCGCCTGGATGGCCGTCTTTGCCGACGGTAGCCAGGCGGGCACCATCGGCGGCGGCAAGATCGAGCTTTTTGCGCTGGACGAGGCGCGAGAGCTGCTGGCCGCGGGGCAATCGCGTCTGGTCCGCTACACCATGGGCGGCGAGAACTCCGATACCGGTATGATCTGCGGCGGAGCCATCTGCCTGTGCTATCTGCATCTGGATGCGATCCAGGCACCGTTGTTCCAGGAAATTGCCGACGTCTTGACGTATCGACGTATCGGCGACTTCGTCATCGACTTTGAACCGTTTGTCATTCAGGCCCTGGAGGGCGATGTGGTCGAGTACCATGGCGAGGCATCGCGCCATACCATTGCCGGCTGCCCCGAGCTTTCGCTGGTGGAGGAGGGGAGTAAGGTCACCTACACCAACGCCGCCTCCGAAATTCCCGCGGCGCACATCGAGACGCTCTGCCCCGAGGGCCTGACCTATATCTTTGGCTGCGGCCACGTGGGCGCCGCGACGGCGCGGGTGCTCACGGCGGCGGGCTTTGCCGTCGTGGCGTGCGACGACCGCCCCGGCACGCTGACCCCCGATTGGGTGCCCGGTGTCTACGATCGTCGCTTGGTCGATTACAAGAACCTGAGCGAGCTGTGCCCCATCGGTCCGCGCGACCTGGTGGTCGTCGCCACGGCGGGTCACAAGTCCGATATCGACGTGGTGATTCAGGCCATGCGCGCCAAGCCTGCCTACCTGGGCTGTCTGGGCTCGCGCCGCAAGACGGCCTTTGTGCGTGCCCGCCTGGAGCAGGAAGGCTTTACGCAGGACCAGATCGGCGAGCTGCACCTTCCGATCGGCGTTGCCATCGAGGCCGAGGACCCCGAGGAGATCGCCATCTCCATCGCCGCCGAGATGATCCACCTGCGCCGCACCAAGCTCGTCCCCCGCAAGCGCTAATCGCATCCCCACCAATAAGTTGCGGTGAAATACGGATTGTTTAAGCCTGTTAGGCCGCCCAACAGTCCCTATTTCACCGCAACTGCTTGTTGGGACCCATTTGTGCGGGGGAGTTGTGGAGTTGTGCAGGCAGACGAGGTTTTTCTGGAAATACGCTCACGATGCGCGTATAGTACCGATTGTTTTGTCGGCTCCTGCTGCGTCGAGTCCAAACCGCAAAATGCCATGAGCGGCGCGGATGCAGCCAGGAGGCACGAGGACAACCCATCGTGGCCACGCCCCGTGCTTAAAACCCCAAGAAGGAGTGAACAATGGCAGAAGAGAAGTATGTGCCGCGTCTGAAGACCAAGTACAACAACGAGGTCAAGCAGCAGCTTCAGGACAAGTTCCAGTACGAGAACGTCATGATGATCCCCAAGTTTGAGAAGATCGTCGTGAACATGGGTGTCGGCGAGGCCGCTACCGATTCCAAGGCCATCGACGGTGCCGTGCGCGACCTGCGCGCCATCACCGGACAGCAGCCGATGATCACCCGTGCCCGTAAGTCCATCGCTACCTTCCGCCTGCGCGCTGGTATGCCGATCGGCTGCAAGGTTACCCTGCGTGGCGACCGTATGTGGGAGTTCTTCGATCGTCTGACCTCCGTCGCGATCCCCCGTATCCGCGACTTCCGCGGCATTTCCGCCAAGAGCTTCGACGGCCGTGGTAACTTCTCCATGGGCGTCACCGAGCAGCTCATCTTCCCCGAGATCGACTTCGATTCCGTCGATCACCAGCGTGGTATGGACATCACTTTCGTGACCACCGCCAACACCGATGAGGAGGCCAAGGCCCTTCTGGACGCCTTCGGTTTCCCGTTCAAGAAATAGGTTCACCTGCCCTATAAGCGCCGTTCCCACAAGGGGGCGGCGCTTGGGGCGAACAATACTCTATGTGAGGAGGATATAAGTGGCTAAGACATCGATGATCGTCAAGTGCAATCGCAAGCAGAAGTTCTCTACTCGTGAGTACACGCGCTGCCAGCGCTGCGGCCGTCCGCACTCTGTGTACCGCAAGTTCGGCCTGTGCCGCGTCTGCTTCCGCGAGCTTGCACTCAAGGGCGAGCTTCCCGGCGTTAAGAAGGCCAGCTGGTAAGTCACTACCAGCGTTTCAAGCATCAGTTTGGAACAGGGAAAACGCGCTAAAAAGGCTTTGCCGTTAAGGGCGGCGAAGAACCAAGAGCACGTGTTCATCAAGAACGAAGGAGAATCTGTATGAACCTTACAGACCCGATCGCAGATATGCTTACGCGCATCCGTAACGCTAACTCTGTGAACAAGGCCACGGTCTCCATGCCGAGCAGCAAGAAGCTCGTCGAGATCGCTCGTGTTCTGCACGAGGAGGGCTACATCGAGGGCTACGATGTCGAGGACACCGTTCCCCAGAAGACTCTGCACATCACGCTTAAGTATGGTCCCAAGAAGGCTAAGGTCATCAACGGCATCCGCCGCATTTCCAAGCCGGGCCTGCGTAAGTACACCGGCGTTGCCGACATGCCCCGCGTCCGCGGTGGCCTTGGTACCGCCATTATTTCCACCAGCCATGGCGTCATGACCGACCGCGATGCTCGCAAGCACAACGTCGGCGGCGAGATCATCGCTTACGTCTGGTAATTCGCTCGGTAGGTAGAAGGAAAGGAGATCACCGTGTCTCGTATCGGTAATAAGCCTGTCCAGATTCCCGCCGGAGTCGAAGTGGCAGTCAACGGCAACAACGTTGTCGTCAAGGGCCCCAAGGGCCAGCTCGAGCTCGATGTCTTTGAGAAGCTCGCTATCAACGTCGAGGACAACGTCCTCACCGTTTCCCGTCCCGACGACGAGCGTGAGACCCGTGCCCGCCACGGCCTCACCCGCGCCCTCATCCACAACATGGTTGTTGGCGTTTCCGAGGGCTTCGAGAAGAAGCTCGAGCTCGCCGGCGTCGGTTACCGCGTGCAGCAGAAGGGCAAGAACCTCGAGTTCTCCCTGGGCTTCTCGCACCCCGTGATCGTCGAGGCTCCCGAGGGCATCACCTTCGAGGTTCCCGACAACACCCACGTGAACGTCAAGGGTATCAACAAGCAGCAGGTCGGTCAGATTGCCGCTGAGATCCGCGGCCATCGTCCTCCCGAGCCTTACAAGGGCAAGGGTATCCACTACGTTGGCGAGCACATCCGCCGCAAGCTGGGTAAGGCCGCCAAGTAGTCGTAACCGACTCACTCGCATAAGACCAGCACCCCGTCAGGTGCTGGCAAGATCAACCTTTTTAGGAGTTTACGTATGAACAAGCATAAGGCGAAGCTGGAAGGCCTCAAGCGTCGTCAGCGTCGTGTTCGCGGCAAGGTCTCGGGTACCTCCGAGCGTCCGCGTCTTCGCGTGACCCGTACTAACGCCAACATCTATGCCCAGATCATCGACGACAGCAAGGGCTCCAGCCTGACGCTCGTCTCTGCCTCGACCCTCGAGGCCGAGTTCAAGGGCACCCACACCTCGAACAAGGAGGCTGCGGAGAAGGTCGGTCAGCTCGTTGGCAAGCGCGCCATCGAGGCCGGCATCACCAAGGTCGCCTTCGATCGCGGTGGCCGTATCTACCATGGCCGCGTCAAGGCCCTCGCCGACGGTGCTCGTGCCGCCGGTCTCGAGTTCTAGGAGGTATGTAGCACATGGCTCGTAATCAGAAGCAGCAGCGCGAGGCCTCCGAGTTCGAGGAGCGCGTCGTTTACATCAACCGCGTGTCGAAGACCGTCAAGGGTGGTCGTCGCATGAGCCTCGTCGCTCTCGTCGTCGTTGGCGACGGCAAGGGCAACGTCGGCGTTGGCATGGGCAAGTCCGCTGAGGTGCCCATGGCCATCTCCAAGGCATCTCTCGATGCCAAGAAGAACATGTTCCACGTGCCGGTGACCGAGCAGGGCACCATCCCGCACGAGGTTCTCGGCCACTTTGGTGCCGGCCGCATCATCATCAAGCCCGCTGTCGAGGGTACCGGCGTTATCGCCGGCGGCGCTGTGCGTCCCCTCTTTGAGCTTGCTGGCATCAAGAACGTCCTGTCCAAGTCCCTCGGTACCGACAACGGCCTCAACATCATCAAGGCTGCCGTCGAGGGCCTCAAGGAGCTCTCCAGCCCTGAGGACGTCGCGGCTCGCCGTGGCCTGACGGTCTCCGAGATGTTCGTCGGTAAGGAGAACTAAGCATGGCTGACACCATCAAGATCAAGCAGGTCCGCAGCACCAACGGTTGCAAGCAGGACCAGGTCCGTACTGTCCGTGCCCTCGGTCTCCACAGGATCCGCGAGGTTCGCGAGATTGCTGACAACGAGTCCGTCCGCGGCATGATCTTCAAGGTCAAGCACCTTGTCGAGATTGTAGAGGAGTAGCAAATGCAGCTTCACGATCTTACTCCCGCGCCCGGTTCCACCAAGAACCGCAAGCGCGTCGGCCGTGGCAATTCTTCGGGTCACGGCACCACTTCTGGCCGCGGTCAGAAGGGCCAGGGTTCCCGCTCTGGCGGCACCAAGGGTGCCGGCTTCGAGGGTGGCCAGACTCCGCTGGCTATGCGCCTGCCCAAGCTTCCGGGCTTCCGTAACCCCCGTCGTATCGAGTACACCGCTGTTAACGTTGAGCGTCTCGAGCGTAAGTTCGAGGACGGCGCTGTGATCGACGGTGCCGCTCTTAAGGCCGCTCGCATCACCAAGAGCGAGTTCGAGCCCGTCAAGGTGCTCGGCAATGGTGAGCTCACCAAGAAGTTCACGGTCAAGGTCGACAAGGTCAGCGCTTCTGCGCAGGCCAAGATCGAGGCCGCCGGCGGAAAGGTCGAGCTGCCGTGCTAAATGGTCTTAAGAATGCTTTCCGCATCAAAGAATTGCGCGAAAAGATTCTTTTTACCATAGCTATGCTCGTCGTGTACCGCATTGGTGCGCACGTTCCTGTGCCCGGCATTCCCTTCCAGGGGATGCTGGGCCTTTTCTCGACCGATAACAATTCGGTCGCCGCAGGTGCTATGGCCCTCCTGAATCTTTTCTCTGGCGGCGCGTTGAGCTATGTGTCGGTGTTTTCGCTGGGCATCATGCCTTACATCACCAGCTCGATCATCCTCCAGATGCTCCAGGCCGTCGTGCCTTCCCTGCATGAGCTTGCCCGCGAGGGCGAGGTCGGTCAGACCAAGATTACGCAGTATTCGCGTTACCTCACCTTGGCTCTGGCAATCCTCAACTCCGTGGGTTACCTCTTCCTCTTTAAGAGCTTCGGCATCAGCTTCAATGGCGCCGGCGCTCCCGAGATCATCTTCGACCTCATGATTGTCGGTACGCTCACCGCGGGCGCCATGCTGATCATGTGGATTGGTGAGCTCATCACCCAGCGCGGTATTGGCAATGGCATGTCGCTGATCATCTTTGCGAACATCATGGCCGGTCTGCCGCAGGCTATCTTCTCCAGCACTGAGGGCAATGCCGGTGGCATCATCACCATGGTGATCATCTGCGCCATCATTCTGCTGGTTATCCCGCTGATTGTTTTCCTTGAGCGCGGCCAGCGCCGCATCCCGGTCTCCTACGCCAAGCGCGTCGTGGGCCGTCGCATGATGGGTGGCCAGACCACCTACCTGCCCATCAAGGTCAACACCGCGGGTGTCGTGCCGATCATCTTCGCTTCGGCGCTGCTGTACTTCCCGGCTCAGATTGCCGTGTTCTTCCCCGGCATCGGCTGGATTCAGGCAGTTGCCTCCGCGCTTTCGACCGGTTGGCTCAACTGGGTGCTTAACGTTGTCCTCATCGTGTTCTTCGCGTACTTCTACACCTCCATGGTGTTCAACCCCGATGACACGGCCGATAACCTTAAGAAGCAGGGCGGCTTTATTCCGGGCGTCCGTCCGGGTAGGGCTACCGCGGCCTACATCAAGAACGCGCTTAACAAGATCACGCTTCCCAGCGCTGTCTTTTTGGCGCTCATCGCCATCGTGCCTTCGATCATCTTCTCCTTCACGGGTAACCATCTGATCCAGGCATTTGGCGGCACGTCCATCCTCATCATGGTCGGCGTCGTGCTCGACACGGTCGATAAGCTCGAAGGCCAGATCAAGATGTATGATTACGATGGATTCTTTAAATAGGCTAGAGGAGGATTGCTCATGAACCTCGTATTGCTCGGAGCTCCGGGTGCCGGTAAGGGCACCGTCGCACAGGAGCTCGTCGCCGAGTTTGGCGTCGCCCATATTTCCACGGGCGACCTGCTGCGTGCTGCCGTCAAGGGTGGCACCGAGCTTGGTATTCAGGCTAAGAAGTACATGGACGCTGGCGAGCTCGTTCCCGACCAGCTCGTGATCGACCTTGTCAAGGAGCGCCTTGCCGCCGATGACGCCCAGCAGGGCTTCATCCTCGACGGCTTCCCGCGCAACACCGCCCAGGCTGTGACGCTCGATTCCGAGCTTTCCGCCATGGGTCGCGAGATCGACTGTGCCCTTCTGGTCGATGTGGCCCCCGAGGTCATTATCGATCGTCTGTCTTCGCGTCGCACCTGCCGCGCCTGCGGTTACACCGGCACCGCTGCCGATGCCACCTGCCCCAAGTGCGCAGGCGAGATGTATCAGCGCGACGACGACAAGCCCGAGACCATCAAGAACCGTCTCGACGTCTACGAGAAGTCCACGAGCCCGCTCGTCGACTACTATCGTGGCCAGGGTCTGCTCAAGTCGGTCAACGGTGACCAGGCTCGCGAGACCGTGTACGGGGATGTCAAAGAGGCTCTCGGTCTATGATCAAGATTAAGTCTGCAACGCAAATCGAGCAGATGAAGAAGGCAGGAGCGCTATCTAAGATGGCGCTCCGCCACGTTGGAGCCATGGTGCGTCCCGGCGTTTCGACTTTTGAGCTCGATCAGCTCGCGGAGCAGATTATCCGCATGCATGGCGGCACCCCGGCCTTTAAGGGTTACGGCGGGTTCCCGGGGACCATTTGCGCATCGATCAACGATGCCGTGGTCCACGGTATTCCCAACCCCGACATGATCCTGCGCGATGGCGATATCATCTCCATCGATACGGGAGCCGTTGTCGACGGTTGGGTCGGCGATAACGCTTGGACGTTTTTCGTCGGCACCCCCACGCCCGAAGCCAAGGCTTTGTGCGAGGTCACGCGTGATTGCCTTAAGGCTGCCATCGAGCAGGCTGTTCCCGGTAACCATATCGGGGACGTCGGTTATGCCGTTCAGTCCCTCGCCGAGTCTCACGGTTACGGCGTGCTTCGTGATTATGTGGGCCATGGCATTGGCCGCGTGATGCACGAGGACCCCAACGTTCCTAACTATGGAAAGAAGGGGAGGGGCGTTCGCCTCCAGGCCGGCATGGTCATTGCCATCGAGCCGATGGTCACGATGGGTTCCAACCATGTGAGCACGGGCTCCGACGGTTGGATTGTTACGACCAACGACCACCTGCCCGCCGCGCACTACGAGAACACCGTCGCCATTACCAATGACGGGCCGGTGATTCTCACCACGGATGCCCAAGGTGCTTGGTGTTCGCTCCAAGGCGGAGAAATGTAACAAGTTCCACTTAGTTATGGAGCCATTACGAAGTTATTACGATGCGTGCATACGTGTTGTAGAATACTCAATCGCTGTCGTTTTCTAGAGAAAGATGATTGCTTGTGAAGAAGGAAGACGCAATTGAGCTCGAGGGTACGGTAAAGGAACCGCTGCCCAACGCCATGTTTAAGGTCGAGCTCGAGAACGGTCATTCGGTTCTGTGCAACATTTCTGGCAAGATCCGAATGAATTACATCCGTATTCTCCCCGGTGACAGGGTTGTCGTGGAGCTTTCCCCGTACGACCTGACCCGCGGCCGCATCACCTATCGCTACAAATAGCGGCACGCATACACGCACTCCATTTCCGACTGCAGGCTTAGCTCAACCTACGGTCGGATTGTGTGTGAAGACCAGCCATAGTTTTAAACGCCTGCGGCTGGGCGAGTAGATAGTAGGGAAGTAGTTTGAGCGCTACCGAAAGGAAGAACGATGAAGGTACGTCCTTCGGTCAAGAAGATGTGCGATAAGTGCAAAATCATTAGGCGCCATGGCAAGGTCCTCGTCATTTGCGAGAACCCCCGTCATAAGCAGCGTCAGGGTTAAGAGAGGAGACTACGTTGGCCCGTATTAATGGTGTCGACCTCCCGCGTGAGAAGCGCGTTGAGATCGGTCTGACCTACATTTACGGCATCGGCCGCACCACTGCGACGAAGATTTGCGTCGAGTGCAACGTTAACGTGGATACGCGCGTTAAGGACCTCACCGAGGATGAGGTTAACGCCATCCGCGATTATATCGATAAGAACCAGATCATGGTTGAGGGCGACCTCCGCCGTGAGCGCAACCAGAACGTCAAGCGCCTTATGGACATCGGCTGCAACCGCGGCCTTCGTCACCGCAAGGGCCTCCCGGTCCGCGGCCAGCGCACCCACACTAACGCTCGTACCCGCAAGGGCCCGAAGCGTCAGATCGGTGCTAAGAAGAAGAAATAAGGAGCGCTAGATAGATGGCTACTGCTAAGAAGAACGTTCGCGCTGCCCGTCTGAAGCGCGCGGACCGTAAGAACATTTCCGTGGGCCAGGCTCACATTCGTTCTACGTTCAACAACACGATCGTTTCGATCACCGATCCCCAGGGCAACGTCATTTCCTGGAAGTCGGCTGGCCAGGTGGGCTTCAAGGGCTCCCGTAAGTCCACGCCGTTCGCTGCCCAGATGGCTGCCGAGGCTGCTGCCAAGCAGGCCATGGAGCACGGTATGAAGAAGGTTTCCGTCTTCGTCAAGGGCCCCGGCTCCGGTCGTGAGACCGCCATCCGCTCCCTCCAGGCTGCTGGCCTCGAGGTCTCGAGCATCCAGGACAAGACCCCCATTCCGCACAACGGCTGCCGCCCCAAGAAGCGTCGCCGCGTGTAACTGAAAGGATCGTATCAATATGGCAATCGACAGGACTCCTGTTCTTAAGCGCTGCCGTCAGCTCGGGATCGATCCCGCTGAGCTCGGTTACAGCAGCAAGAAGGAATCTATCCGTCAGCCCAAGCGCCGTCGCAAGGAATCTGAGTACGGCATGCAGCTGCGCGAGAAGCAGAAGGTCAAGTTCATCTATGGCGTTCTGGAGAAGCAGTTCCACGGCTACTTCAACAAGGCCCGCAAGATGAACGGCGTCACCGGTGAGAACCTCATGATCATCCTTGAGTCTCGCCTCGACAACGTCGTCTTCCGTCTTGGCTTCGCCCGCACCCGCAAAGAGGCTCGTCAGTCCGTCCGTCATGGTCACTTCACCGTGAACGGCAAGCGCGTGGACATCCCGTCCTACCGCGTCAAGGCCGGCGACGTCGTCGCTGTCGGCGAGAAGTTCCGTGACCTCCTCCCCATCAAGGAGGCCCTGATTTCCTCCGAGCGCTTTGAGGTTCCTGGCTGGCTCGAGGTCGATATCGAGAAGCTGTCTGGTAACGTGCTCGCTCTGCCGACGCGTGAGCAGATCAGCGGTGATATCAACGAGCAGCTCATCGTCGAGCTCTACTCTAAGTAGTCCATCCGGGCTGCTGAGGCTGGAGGTAATACATGTCAGAATTCATTAGGCCTCAGGTTCAGGTCGAAGAGATCAACGAGACGTCTGCTCGTGTCTCCGTCGAGCCGCTCGAGCGTGGCTACGGCGATACGCTGGGTAACTCCCTTCGTCGCGTTCTTCTGTCCTCGCTCGAGGGTGCCGCCGTCGAGGCTATTCAGATCGATGGCGCGCAGCACGAGTTCATGACCATCCCTAACATGGTCGAGGATGTCACCGACATCGTCCTGAATGTCAAGG
This sequence comes from Collinsella sp., assembly GCA_019414685.1. Classification (GTDB taxonomy): domain Bacteria; phylum Actinomycetota; class Coriobacteriia; order Coriobacteriales; family Coriobacteriaceae; genus Collinsella. The sequence goes on from DXLQ01000003.1 coordinate 38,927, forward strand.
GTCTTGTCTTCAGGGCTCTCGGCACGACCGACGAGGCGACCGCCACCATTTCGGTTGACGGCCCCTGCGAGGTCACCGGTGCGGACTTCTTTATTCCGTCCGAGTTTGAGCTGGTCAACCCCGAGCAGCACATCGCTACGCTCACCGAGGGTGGCCATCTCACCATGAGCATGCGCATCGGCTATGGCCGCGGCTATGTTTCTGGCGAGGCCAACAAACGCGACAACGATCCCATCGGTGTGATCCACGTCGACTCGCTGTACTCGCCGGTTTCCCGTTGCGCCAAGCTCGTTGAGGCTTGCCGTGTCGGTCAGCACACCGACTACGACCGCCTTGTCCTCGAGATCGAGACCAACGGTTCCATCGCCCCGCGCGACGCCGTGGTTCAGGCTGCCAATATCATCAACCAGCATATGGCCGCCTTTATGAACCTTGCCGAGACCCCCGAGGTCGAGGAGGAGGCTTCGATCTTCGCTCCCGAGGTCACCAACGACAACGCCGAGCTGGACAAGCAGATCGAGGATCTGGACCTTTCCGTCCGTTCCTACAACTGCCTTAAGCGCGCCAGCATTCACTCGGTCCGTCAGCTTGTTGAGTTCTCGGAGAACGATCTGCTCAACATCCGTAACTTCGGTGTTAAGTCGATCGAGGAAGTGAAGGACAAGCTTGAGTCCATGGGCCTGAGCCTGAAGGCTTAATGCTTCGCATATTTGAGGAGAAACTAGACCATGCGTCACAACGTTAAGAAGGGCCTGAAGCTCGGCACCGATGCGAGCCACACCAAGGCCATGAAGAAGAGCCTTGCTAAGGCTCTCTTCGAGAACGACCGCATCAAGACCACCGAGACCCGCGCTAAGGCGCTGCGTTCGGTCGTCGACCCGATCATCACCTGGGCCAAGAAGGGCGACCTGCACTCTCGTCGTCTGGCTATCGCCAAGCTCGGCGATAAGCAGCTCGTTGCCGAAATCTTCGACAAGGCTGCTCAGGGCATGTGGCAGGACCGCAACGGCGGTTACACCCGCATCATGAAGCTCGGTAACCGTAAGGGCGATAACGCTCCTATCGTTATCATGGAGCTCGTCACCGAGCCTTGCACGCCTAAGGCCAAGAAGGCTGCTCCGGCCCCCAAGAAGGCCGCTGCTCCCAAGAAGGTCGAGGCCGTCGAGGAGGCTCCTGCTGAGGAGACCGCTGAGTAGACATTCTGTCTGCATAGGCTATATTCGAGGGGTACGTTCGCGTACCCCTCTTTTTTTGTCGCAATACCGTTGCTAGTTTGTTGGGAGCGCCCATGACTGCGCCGTCTGATTTCAATTCGACCCTCGAGCTCGACGCCACGCTCGTATTTCGCGTGGCCTATGATGGCTCGTCGTATAGCGGATTTGCCGAGCAGCCGGGAGAGACGACGGTTGCGGGTGAGCTACGTCGAGCTATTGAGACGCTCCTGCGCCGTCCGATCGACCTGACGTGTGCGGGACGTACCGATGCCGGCGTGCATGCGGTGGCACAGTTTATCAGCGTGCCCGTAACGGACGCTGAGTTGGCTTTGACGCGCCGTAGGTGGCTGAGGGCTATGGATGCCCTCCTGCCCAAAGATATCGCCATAAACGAGGTCTACAAGGCCCGTAAAGGCTTTTCTGCACGCTTTGATGCGCGTTCCCGTACGTATACGTACCGTATTGCCGATCGCGACGCGCGCCCTGTGCTTTCGCGCGGTGCGGTGTGGTGGCATCGCTACCCATTGGATGTTGAGGCGATGTCTGCGGCCTGTCCCGCGCTGCTGGGCGAGCAGGACTTCAAGAGCTTTTGCAAGGTGGCGTCTGCCGTGGGCAAGCCCACGCACCGCTGCGTGATGCGTGCCGAGTTTGGCCATGAGATTGCGTTTGGCGAGGACATCCTGACGTTTACCATCGAGGGCAATGCGTTCCTGCATTCGATGGTCCGTACGATCGTGGGCACGCTTGTCGAGATTGGCATGCATCGCCGTGAACCCGAGTGGATGCGTGAGGTCATCGATGCTTGCGACCGTACCGCTGCGGGCCCCACGGCTCCTGCCTGCGGCCTTACGTTTATGGGCGTGGATTACGATCCCGCCGAGCTTGTCGTGCTCGACTAGGGGAGGGCTCGGCGCGTCGTGCGTCGGCACCTGTCATCTGTGGGCTGCGCGTGTGCAACATCTGTTCTTGGCGTGCAATACAACCGGTGTCTCATTGCTTTTATTGCCGGGGTGTACCATGAACGACAGTTTGATTCACTGCTGTCGAGAGGACGGATAACTTGGTTCGACGTGGCTCGCATCCGCGACTTTCGGTGATCCTTGTGGTAGAAGGTTCGCCCAGCTATGCGATGCGTGCGCTCGAGAGTATCCAGAACCAAGACCTCTACGATTTGCAGATTGTCGTTGTCTGCCGCGATGCTGCGCCCGGTGTGCGCCATTCGCTTCAAGTTGCTGCCGACAGGGACATCCATATTGATTTGATTGACGTCGAGGACGCGAAGCGCGGCGCTTGTCTTCGTGCCGGTTTTGCTGCCTCGCGCGGCTCTCAAATCATCGCTATGAACGCCGATGAGTGGTTTGCTCCGCAGTCCCTTTCCAAGATGGTCGATATCGCGTGCGATACTACGGCAGACATAGTGCTCCCCACGGTGTCGCTCGACCGCTATGATGCACATCGAGAGCGCCATTCGCGCGTCTTGGATGCTGCTCATATTTCCATTGATAGCAAATCTTCGATGGTGGCCGGGCTGCCTCAGTTGATTTTAGGCGGCCTAGTCGTTCAGACCTCTGGTGTGATGTACAGCCGCTCGCTGTTTGAGGCATGCCTTTTGTGCGACAAGGTGTTTCGCACAGTTGGGTTTATGGCATGCGCGCTTTCGCAGACACGATGCGTGTCCGGCTGCGGCGATGCTTGTTTCCACACGGCGGCACCTAAACTTACAGATGCCTTTGATCCCACCATGTATGCCAAGGTATCCGATGACACTCGAGCGCTCGACGAGCTTGCGGACTCACTCTCGGAAGCAGACAGCGGTGGTCGGCTCAAGCTGGCAAGCCAAAAGTTCTACTTTGCCGGACTGGTCGCCTGCATCGAGAATTTGTGTCTGAGCCCGCATGGGGTGTCGTCAATCGAGCGTTCCGCCCGCATGCGTGATATGCTCGATGCGCCTCGAACCCGTCAGATGGTCGCCGCGCTCAAGGATAACCATCGGGGGCTCGGTCTGTTGTTTGGGCCGATCGCCAGCGCCAAGCCCGCGCGCTGCGTGATGTGTACGCATCTGGCAGCTTTTCTTAACCGGACGGGCGCAAAAACCGCCTAAACGGCTCATTTCGAAACAAACTTGCATAGAATTGTTTCGAAATGCGTTCTTATACACAAAAGCCTTCAAATAGCGTTAAACTATTCAATCACTGATTGATTGTCTCCGCCATCTTTTGGAGAGAGGGTTTGTATGGCTAAAAAACGCAATGGGCGCCAGGATGCCATTAGAGATATTGTGCGCAATAAGGACGTCCGCACGCAGCGCGTGCTGGTCGATGAGCTCCGCGCTATGGGCTTTGATTGCACGCAGGCGACTGTCTCTCGCGATATTGCCGACATGGGGCTGCGTAAGCTCCCTGAGGGCATCTATGTTCTGGCAGAGGACCTGCACCTGCAGCGTATGGTTTCCGAGCTTGTAACGGGCGTTCTGCGTACCGATAATCTGGTTATGATCAAGGCTCAGCCTGGCACGGCTTCCGGCATCGCCGCCGCCGTTGATGCGGCAGAGTTGCCCGATGTGCTTGGCTCGCTTGCCGGCAACGATACGATTTTGGTTATTGCCCAGACGGCCGAGGACGGCGAGCGTCTTGAGGCGCTGATCAATAAGCTGAGCAATTCTCGCAAGTAGGCGTGCGGGTCGTGCGCTCGGCACTGTGCGCGTGACATGGTGGCTTGTAAGGGGTATCGACGTTGGTCGGTACCCCCCCCCTTTGTTTGCCGGTATAAAGACCGTCCACCAGGTCACTTTAAATTAAAAGGCCCCCGAGCACTTTAATAAGCTGCTCGGGGGCCTTGTTGCTAATGGCCGGATGAATTTCTAGCCGACCGTATCGTCAGGCGTGGGCGAGGGGTCGGGAGTGGGCGTAGGCGTGGGCGTAGGCGTGCCGCCATCGCCGCCGGTCGAACCACCAGTGGAGCCGCCCGTCGAGCCACCGGTCGTTCCGGTGCCGCCGGTGGTGTCGCCGCCCGTGGTCTCGGTCGTCGTGGTCGTCGTGGTAGTCGTTGTGGTGGTTTCCTCTTCGTCCTCGTTCTCGTCCTTGTCGTCGTTCTCCGTCTTCTTGGTGTTGTTGGTGCCGTAGAACTTCCAGACGCTGTTGCTCTTGTAGGTGGGCGCCGTTCCGGTCGCAAACTCCTCGCGCTCGGTGCCGGTCAGAACGGTGTTCATAAACCGCTTAAAGACAGGCAGGTTGGTGCTGTCGCCCAGCAGGTCCGTGCCGTATTTTTGGATGGGGATCTCACCTGCGGAATAGCCGGTCCACAGGGCGCACGCCAGCTGCGGGGTATAGCCGCAGAACCACAGGTTGGTGGTGTTGTCGGTGGTGCCCGTTTTGCCGGCATAGGGCTGGTTGACGCTCAGGGCGCCAGCAGCACCTGTACCGCTGCCCTGCATGACGCCGGACAGAACATCGGTGACCGCGGCGGCCTCGCCCTCGGTAAGCACCTGTGAGGGATTGTCGGTGTGCTGGTACAGCACCGAACCGGTACGAGAGTCAATCTCGGTGATGGCGATCGGCTGGCGATAGTAGCCGCCGTTGGCAAACGTCGCGTAGGCGGCGGCCATCTCGAGCGGCGAGATCGAGCCGGTGCCGAGCGTCATGACGGGAACGTCCTCGATGTTGTCCTTGGCGGGATCGATGCCGAGCTTTTTGACGAGCGAGATGATCTTGCTGTTGCCGACGGCTTCCGCCACCTGGATGTAGCCGGTGTTGGAGGAGTATGCCGTTGCCTGCTTAAGCGTGATGTTGCCATAGCTATGGTTGGCGTAGTTTTGGACATCGGTCGTGGTGCCCTTGGCCTTGAGCGGCGAGTTGCAGTTGAGGGTGACGTTGGGGTTCATGCCGTTTTGGATGGCAGTTGCCAGCGTAAAGGCCTTAAAGGTGGAGCCGACGGGACGCTTGGCCGTGGCATGGTTTACGTGGTTCTCGTCGGCGTTGTAGTCGTAGCCGCCCACCATGCACTTGATGTAGCCGGTCTTGGGGTCGACGACGACCATGCCCATGTTCAGGCCGTCGAGCGAGAGCGTGTCGAGCTGCTCACGGACGGCATTCTCTGCCACCTGCTGCATCGTGGGGTCGATGGTGGTCTTGACGGTCAAGCCGCCCTTAAAGAGCACGTCGGTCGAGAACTCCTGCTCCAGCAGCTGTTTAACATAGGCGACAAAGTAGGGCTGCGAGTAGACGTCGACGCCGCTGCCCGAAATCTCGGTCACGTTGAGGGTGATGGGCTCGGCCTGTGCGGCATCGTGTTCCTCCTGCGTAATGTGGCCCAGGCGCAACATGTTGTCGAGGACCTTGTTGCGACGGGACAGCGCCAGGTCGGGGTTGACCGTGGGGTCGTACTGCGAGGGCGAGTTGGGAAGGCCGATGAGCAGCGCGGCCTCGCTCAGGGTGAGGTCGGCGGCGTTCTTGGACAGATAGGTCTCGGCGGCGGCCTCAATACCGTAGGCGCCGTGACCGTAGTAGATGGTGTTGAGGTACATCATGAGGATCTCGTCTTTGGAGTACATGTCCTCCATCTTGACCGCGATGTAGGCCTCGCGCACCTTACGCTCGATGGTCGAGTCGAACTGCTCCTCCTGCAGGATGGTATTGCGCACCAGCTGCTGGGTGATAGTCGAGGCGCCTTCGTGCCCGCCGCCGAGGGTTGCCACCGCAGCACGCGCGATACCCAACAGGTCGATACCGCCGTGCTCGTAGAAGCGCTCGTCCTCGACGTCAACGGTGCCCTGCAGCACGTAGGGGGAGACCTCGTCCTTGGTGATGGACTTGCGGTTTTGCGTGTAGAAGCTCGCGATCTTGTTGCCGTTGCAGTCGACGATCTCGGTGGGCTCGCTTACCAGATACGCGTTGGCGTCGGTGTAGTCGGGCAGATCGGACAGCCAGCGGTTGACGTTGCCGACCATGCCGATGCCAAACGCGACGCCCGCAATCAGCAGAAAGCCCAAAAACGAGAGCAGGATTATGGGCAGAGCATGCGTCTTTGAACGGCTGCGTCCCTGTCGTTGGCGAGGACCCATATATTGACCTCCAGGTATGTCGTGCCGGGCGGCGGATGTGCCGTCGAGGCAGGATGGACATAAGTTATTACACGATAAACCAAACGGGGCGCGCGATGCCTCGTGTATGCTGGAAGACGGCATTTTTCAGAGTGAATGCATACCTTGGTAAGGAGTTTGCCGATGGCGATTCGGGCGATGGGGCCGAGCGGACAATACGAGACTGGATTGGATGCTGCCGGTGCGGCGCTGCCCGAGCTGCTGGCGCCGGCGGGCGGGCTCGACCAGATGCTTGCGGCCATCGCCGCGGGCGCCGATGCCATCTATGCGGGGTTGGGCGGCTTTAACGCCCGCGTGAGCGCGCATGGTTTTACGGATGACGAGTTTGCGCGCGGCTGCGCCGTGGCGCATGCCCATGGCGTGCGCGTGTACGTGACGCTCAACGTGTTCGTGTTTGACGATGAGCTGTCCGATGCGGTGGCGCTGGGAGCTCATGCACTGGAGCTGGGCGCCGATGTTCTGATTGTGGCCGATGCCGGGTTGGCCTGCGCGCTGCATGCGGCAATTCCGGGGGTCGAGATTCATCTGTCCACCCAAGCGGGCGTCCATAGCAAGGGCGCCGTGCGTTTGGCGGCTGACGAGCTGGGGGTCGAGCGCGTGACGACGGCGCGCGAGCTGACGGTCGACGAGATTGCGGCGCTATGTGCCACGGGCGTGCCCATCGAGGTATTCTGCCACGGTGCGATTTGCATCGGCTATTCGGGGGCGTGCGAGTTCTCGGCCCTGCGGCGTGGGCGCTCGGCGATGCGCGGCGACTGCACGCAGCCGTGCCGCCTGGCGTACGACCTGGTGGACGAGGCGGGGCAGAGCGTTGTCGCCGTCGAGGGAGATCGCCTGCTGTGCCCGCGCGACTATCTGGGTATTGCGCATCTGCCCGAGCTTGTAGATGCCGGCGTGGCGTCGCTCAAGATCGAGGGGCGCATGAAGAACCCCGATTACGTATTCAACGTGGTGCGGGTGTGGCGCCGGGCACTCGATATGCTGTGCGACGGCGCGTGGGACCCCGGTGCCGTGGAAGAGCTTGAACGCGAGCTGGGAAGGTCGTTTAACCGTGGGTTTACCGATGCGTACCTGCGAGGGCGTTCGGGTGCCGAGCTGATGAGCTTTGAGCGCGCAATTAACCAGGGCGTGCGCGTGGGGCGCTTGGTCGCTGTGGGCCACGAAGAGGTGACCGTTGAGCTCGACGCCGCCGTGGCGGCGGGTGACACGCTCGAGATTCGGTTCTATCCGGGTGCCGACGCGCGTCCCGATGTGCCCAAGCGCTGGCCGCAGGTGCCCTGCCCGGTGGATGCCGCAGCGGGGAAGCGCGTCGTCGTGCATTGCAAGCGTAAGGTGGACACGGGCTGCGAGGTGTACCTGATTCGCAGCGCCGGCGTGTTGGATCAGACGGCGGCAGTGTTGGAGCGCATGCGGGCCGAGGCGGATGCGATTGCGCCCGTTGCGCGTGCCGTTGAGGTGCTGCCCTTTGAGGGCGTTGCGGTGGATGGCGGTGCGTCCACGGAGTTGGTGGAGTGCGCGGTTCCCACTCGCATGGTTTTTGCTTGGCAGCTGATGGATGCCGACCCGCGCGGAGAACTTGATTTGTCCGACGCCGTTGTGGTGCTTGACGAGGTGTGCCGCACGGGTGACGCTGACTGGACCCGCTCACTGATACAGCGTGCCGGGCGCGTCGTCTGCCGCAACCTGGGACAGGTGGTGATCGCTCGCGAGCTGGGCGTGACGTTTGACGTGGCGGCGCCGGTGTTCTGCGCGAATCGGGCCACGCTTACCTGGCTGCGCGGACTCGGTGCGGGGCGGGTGTGCTTGCCGGCGGAGTTGCTCGGCAATGATGCGGAGCGTATTGCCGAACTGGCCGCTGAACCCGGCGTCTTGGGTCCGGTCGACGCCGACCGTCCCGAGCTTATGGTGTGCGAGCACTGCCTGCTGACCGCCGAGGGCGTCTGCGCCACCGATGCGACGGGACAGGTTCGTTGCCGCGACTGCTTGCGTCGTCGGCAGGCACGCTATCTGGTCGAGCGTGACGGTACACGTCTGCCAGTTGCCATTGACGCATGCGGCAGGACGAGGATTTTCCTGTCGTAGGTGCCGCGTCGCGTCAGTTTGTTATCATAAGAGAGTTTATGGACTTCCAGCACCGCCGTTTTCGGCGAGGGTGCTATAGCAAAAGGAGGATACCCAATGCTGTCTGTTGACGAGCAAATGCGTATCATCACCTCGGGCGCCGCGCAGATCGTTCCCGAGGCCGACCTTCGCAAGAAGCTTGAGAAGGGCGAGCCCCTCAACATCAAGCTCGGCGTCGACCCCACCAGCCCCGACCTGCACCTGGGCCACGCCGTGCCGCTGCGCAAGATGCGTCAGTTCCAGGACCTGGGCCACAACGTCACCCTCATCATCGGCAACGGTACCGCGTTGATTGGCGACCCTTCGGGCAAGAATTCCACCCGTCCGCAGCTTTCGCAGGAGCAGATCGAGGCCAACGCCGAGACCTACGTGAGCCAGGCCATGAAGATCCTGGATCCCGAGAAGACCACCATTGTGCACAACGGTGACTGGATCCTTTCGATGGACCTGGCCGGTCTGCTGCAGGTGTGCTCCAAGTTCACCGTCGCCCGCATTCTTGAGCGCGATGACTTTACCAAGCGCTACCAGTCTCAGACGCCGATCGCCCTGCACGAGTTCCTGTATCCCGTGATGCAGGCTTTCGACTCCGTGCAGATCAAGGCCGACGTGGAGATGGGCGGCACCGACCAGCTCTTCAACCTGCTCGCCGGCCGTGAGCTCATGGAGAAGATGGGCATGGAGCCGCAGATCGCGCTCACCATGCCGCTGCTCGAGGGCACTGACGGCGTGCGCAAGATGTCCAAGTCATACGGCAACTACATCGGCCTGACCGACGCTCCCAAGGACATGTTCGGCAAGACCATGTCCATCCCCGACGAGATGATCGGCAAGTACTATCGCCTGGCGAGCTCGCTCACCCCGGCCGAGGTCGACAAGATCGACGCCGCCCTGGCCGACGGCTCTGCCGATCCCTATGAGCTCAAGCGCGCTCTGGGCCGCGACCTGTGCGACACCTACCACGGCGCCGGCGCCGGCGACGAGGCTCAGGCCGAGTTCGACCGCGTATTCAAGGAGGGCCAGCTCGCCGACTTCCCCGAGAAGCACGTTGAGCTGACCGTCAACGACGAGGGCCAGATCTACCTCGCCGGCCTGCTCAAGGACCTGGGCCTTTCGGC